>NZ_CP096658.1:3056970-3362667 GCF_023238445.1 Halorussus gelatinilyticus
GCAGTGGTGCGTTAGCATCGTCAAGGATGCCCGCGAGTGTGAGATTTAGAATGGCGCAGCCATAGGTACACCGCGGGTCAGCGTGCGTAATCTGCGAGGACTGCCGACTCACTTCGACGAGTCGATCCCAGTCAGTGGCATACGGGATGGCGAGCGGCGGGCACCGCATCACACTCCCGTTCCCAGCATTCTGGCCTTCAGGGCTGTTCTCCCAGACCTGCTGGCCCGCCTCGTCCCACTCGTCGCCGCGCTTGAGGCGGCTGAGCGCTCGTCTCGTCATCCCTCCGATGTCGAACGGGCCGCTGTCGTACCACGCGACGAACCTATCGGCAATGTCCGCCGGGTCGAACGCTTGGTGTTCGACGAGGCTTCGAGCGATGCACAGCGCCTGCTCGGTGTCGTCTGTAATCGTTCCAGCAGGCTGGTTCCACGTGCCGTGCCCGACCATCTCGTCAAGCCGCCCGTGCTCAGCACTGATCTCCGACGCAGACGCGAACTCGACTGGCCGGCCAAGCGCATCCCCGCACGCTAACCCAAGGAGGATCCCACGCGCTCGATCTGAACTCATACGTGACCCAACGAAGACCCATGAGAAAAATGTAGGGTAGCAGTCACTCGTCAGGCTTCGTTCCCGTACGGAGATTCTCCCGATACTTCGCCCACGACTGGTACATTTCCACCCGTTCTTCTTCCGTCATCGTGTCGTGCTCGTCCTCGTCGTAGAACGGGAGTTCGTCCTTCTCGGGCATCTCTATGAGCCTTCCGAGCGGGTAGAGTTGCTCGTAATAGTGCTCCAACACCCAGTCTTCGCCATGCTCGTCAACGGCTTGCTGAATGTACGCGGCAGCCCCTGGATAGTCGTCTTCCAACATACCGGTCATTGTGTATGCTCGATGACCCTGTGTCTCTACGTACTGGCAGTTAGGCGTCCGTGAATTCGGTGAGCGAGTGGTTCGAGCTGTTACTGTTCCACTTTCCGATTTGGATGAATTCGAACGTATCGAGGGGAGTCTCAAGCGCGGCGTCGATCTGTGTCTGAACCCCGGTGGGGAGACTGTCGACAGGGATCGCGGTGAGTGCGTGCTGGGTGAGGAAGTAGCTGGTTGCGAGGCTCGTCGGGGCGACGACGATGACGCTTGATCCATCGACATCGTCGAGCGCGAGTTGGGCATCTCGGTACTGGAGCACTGTCGTGTCAAGCTCGTCGACAGGGAAGAGACAGACAGCATCCCCGTAGTCGATACTGGGTCCTGCCGATTTGAAATGCCCTTTGAGCATAATTATTCTCATATCTATTCCCACCACTCATTAATTTTGCGGTGGATAGATACCGCAATCCGTTTTGTTAAAAATCCCATGAGTGGTGGCTTCTGGGAGTAGTACTTAATACATCGAATATTACGCAGCAACACGTAGTTCAACCGGGCTAATGAATGATCGATACAGGATGTCTTCATAACTCCGCTTGGGAACTTCACTAATCAGATCGGTTGATGATTCCTATGCGAGTGGGTTCGCATCGTCACCGAATCCAGTCCCGTATGTCTCAACGACTTCTGTAACAGTAACCTCATACGCATCGTACCACTCCGTCCACCGCTGTTTCGCGCGTTTGTGGTCTGCATCTACTCCAAACGACTCAATCGCGTCCAACGACTCCCAGTAGTAGACGACAAGAACCTCCTCACTATTCGGTGCATGCCACGTCTGTTTGCCCAGATATCCCTCCGTGTCCTCGGCAGCCGCTTGTATCGCGTCATTCAACTCGTAAAACTCCGCATCATACTCTCCAGGAGCGAGGCGGAACGTTACCAAATACATCGTGATAGTCCCTCGTCCATACGAACAAAATGCTTCCCCTCGGAGCATCAAACGGATAGCAACCAACGCCTTGCTCATCCACGCCCAAGTCGGGGTTGGGATTCCTGCCACCTTCGCCGGGAACTCCACACCTATCCTCCGCCACTGAGAACAGGCCTACAAACACTCCGCCAAATCGGGTCCGAGTGAGTCTTGTGGTGAGTATCCGATGACACGACACAATAACCGATCCGACAATGACCGATTCGCAACCATCGCAGTCGGTGCAGCTGAAACTGAAATACATCCGCACAGAGAGGGAACGAACGACGTCGTCCCGCCGATTCACCTTTCGACTACGTTCGAGTGGGCTAACGGAGAGGACGCCAACGAACACGACTATTCGCGCGAGAGCAATCCGACGCGGGCAGCCCTCGAAGAGCAGTTAGCCCGCCTCGAAGGTGGCGAGCATGCGTTGGCGTTCGCCTCCGGAATGGCCGCCACATCAACGACGATGCTAGCGCTGGTCCCTCCGGGCGGCCACGTCGTCTCCTCGGACACCATCTATAGCGGGACCGAAAAACTGCTCACGGAACACATGGCCGGGCATCTCGGTGTTGACATCGACTTCGTTGACGCTCGTGACCCCGGCAACGTTGCCGATGCAGTCAACGCAGACACTGACTTGATCTGGGCAGAAACCCCGTCGAACCCCTTGATCCGGTTATGCGATATCCAGACGATAGCCGACATCGCCGATGACCACGATGTCCTGTTCGGCGTGGACAGTACGTTTGCGAGTCCGTACTATCAAGCCCCACTCAACCTGGGTGCCGACATCGTCGTTCACAGCACCACTAAGTATCTCAACGGACACTCCGACTCGATTGGTGGTGCTGTCATCACCGACAACGATGGGGTTTTCGAGCGATTAGCGTTCGCGCAGCGGGTTGGACTCGGGAATATGCTTTCGCCGTTCGACTGCTACCTCGTTGCGCGAGGCATCAAGACGCTGCCCGCACGGATGGAACATCACGAGAGGAACGCGATGGCAGTTGCCCGGTTCCTCGAAGGCCATGATCGGATCGCTCGGGTCCACTATCCTGGTCTTGAAAGCCACCCGCAACACGACCTTGCGACCGAGCAGATGTCGGGGTACAGCGGGATGCTATCCTTCGAGTTCGATGGGACGCTCATCGAACTTGAAGCGTTTGTCGAGGGACTTGAGGTATTCACGCCGGGGGCCAGTCTCGGCGGGGTCGAAAGCCTTGTTGAGGTACCGTCACTCATGATCCCCGACGAGTTCAGTCGTAGTGAGGAGTCAGCGGAGATTCCCGAAACGTTAGTCCGGGTGTCCGTTGGCCTCGAAGATGCCGATGACCTCTGCGAGGACCTCCGGACGGCGCTACCGTGAACTCCCCCTTTGCCTCATTCCCTATTCTTTGACCTGATGAGCGCGGAAACGCACGCTGTGCTGCTGAATACAACCTCCGCTTCTCACACACAGTACGGTCAACTATTGAGAACTTCAACAGGGTCTTCGATCTGTTATTTATGTGAGTTGAATCCCCAGTTTGACTATCCCTGCCTTCCCAGCTGACGTTATGCCTCGTGATCTCTATGACTGTACTGCGGCCGAACTCGCCACGTACTCCGTCGAACACCTCGACCACGGCACGCCACCTGGCGACGCCGCCGCGTGGCTTGATGAGAACGGGTACGATGCTGCCCCGGTCTACGCTGACGACGACCCAATCGGGTTCATCCACACGGACGATGTCACGACTGACGACGACGGCGACACTCTCGACGACCATCTCACCCCGCTCACCATCGACTACATGATCAGCGGCGACACCTCGTTCACAGACGTCCTCTCCGCACTCATTGAGAAACCCGTTTATTTCCTCGGCGGGCACAATCACGTCACCGGTATCCTCACTCGCGCCGATCTCAACACCGCCCCAGCGCGCATCTACTTGTTCGACCGGATCACGTACCTCGAAGAACATCTCCGCGAACTCATCCTCGAAAATGCACCGAACTGGAAGCAAACCTCCGTCACGAGGGACGAACTCGACGATATCGAAGACCGGTACGAAGACGCACAAGCCGCCAACGTCGCCCTAGAGGAGATCCACTACGCACAATTCTCGACGCTCAAAACTATCGTCAAAAGCGTCGAACCCTGCTGGGAGGCCTGCGGCTTCTCGACGAAAGGAGAAGCCGACTCTCGACTCCACGAAATCAAAGAACTCCGCAACGACGTCGCCCACGCCAACCTCCTCGTCGAAAACACCGACAGCAACGACTTCCTCAGTAGCGGTCGCACCACAGAAAATCTCCACAACGCCCTCGAAACTATCGAGCAAGTCCTCATACATCTCCAAAACGCAGGGTACGACCCAGGGTCGTCAGAGACATAAGCGCCAGGGTACGCTTCGATCTTGACCCTCTCTTGAACTACCGTGTCTGGTAGCATCGCTACTTCTCAGTACTAGAGTCGAAATCTGGATCTTCGTAGCAAGTGGTTTGCTGCACCTCCTGAACTCTGCAGCGCCGCCTGTGATCTCCTGTTCTACGCGGTTATTCCGTTGCTTGTCGCTTGATGAACATGTCGAATAGCGGCGTCTGTTTGACCACCCCGTTGCGCAGTCGCCGAAGATATTTCGATTCGAGGAATGTAACCGTGGCCTCGACGCGTGCCATGCGTTTCACGCGTGCTGCGTCGGGTCGACGCCGGGACTCGAACCTGGTAAGTGCCTTGGACAGATGGTCGGAGCGGGACGTGGCGAGTTCCTGTGCGAGAACACGCGCGTCTTGGAGTGCGAGCGACGCGCCCATCCCTGAAATTGGATGCACTGCATGGGCGGCATCACCGAGTAACGCAATTCGGTCAGTATGCCAGGTGTCACAGGTCACGTCGCGGACGCGGTCAAAGAAGGGCTCGTCGTCGGTCCCGTCAAGAAGAGCGGGTAGCTGCCAGCCGATTGTTTCGGCTTGCGCCCGCAGTTCCTCACGCCCCGGTGGGTTTGGAGGACTGTCGAGTCGTGCAGCGAGATTGAATCCGACGCGGTCACCGACACGAGCGACGAATCCCTCACTTCCGGGGCCCCAGACACTGACCATATCCTGCCCGACGTCCACATCCTGTTGGGCCCATAGCGACCACACGTAGGTATCGTATTCCCGTTTCGACCAGTCATCGAAGCACTGACTGCGAACGACGGAATGGATACCGTCAGCACCGATTACGAGGTCAAATACTTCAGTCGTCCCGTCATCAAAGGTGACGGTCACACCGTCGGCGTGCTCGTTGATGTGCTCAGGAGATGTTCCCATTCGAATCCAGTCTGACGGGACGTTTTCTCGTAGTGCCGCGTGGAGGTCAGCACGGTGGATGACCAGTAGGAGTGTCTGTTCGGGGGAAAGAGATGTGCGTGTGAGAACCTCACCGCCGCTCGCGCGAATCTCAAATCCATTAGGATCGGCTGCTCGCTTATGGGCGGCATCGAGGAGTCCGAGTTCGTCGAGGACGGCGAGTCCGTCTTCCCAAAGCCCAATCCCGTACCCAGAACCTCGCCACTCGGTTGCTTGTTCGATGATCGTCGGCTCATACTCCTGGCGTTGAAGGTACCCTGCCAAGCTTAGCCCGGCAAGACCCCCGCCGACAATCAGTACGTCAGTCTTCGAGTGGTGGGTCATACTGACACGTCGTCCGTTATCGTCGTCTCGTAGAGCCGGTCAATCGTCTCGATCAGTTCGGGGTTCGAGAGAACGCCCTCCTTGACGGCCCGGGAGAGTGCGTCGAGATACGCTTCGAAGAAATCATCGTGACGGTCAACGTCGATCTCGTACTCTGCTCGGAGAACGTTTGATTTGTTCCCCGTGATTGTGAGTTTCGTCCCGTTGATGGCGTCGCTAATCTCGGACTGTGTATTCGAGAACCGGTCGGCGAACCCGTTGTAGAAGTCCTCGTGCCCAGACGGAGCGTTCCTGACGTAGACGACGAGCGTGTGATCCCGGACAGCGTCTTCTCGATTACGCTCAAGTCGATGCAGGAAACCAACCCGCGCATTCGGTTTAATCGCATCCGAAACTGGACGGTCCTCATCGACCTTCCGCCACCACTCTCGCGGGAACAGCCACGCCCAATCAGACGTCCCTTGTCGGAACGTCCACTGTCGCCGCTCACCGGTCGCCATCTCCAGCTCTACTGCCGCGTACTCATCAGGCACGTCCGGATCATCGAGAAGCTCAGCCGCATCCAGCGTTTGCGCCAGCCGTGTCCCCCAGATCTCCTCGAATTCCGACCACTCCTCCTCGAACGCCGCCTCCAAGTCCGAGATTACACCGTAGTTCTCAACGTACAGTTCCACCATTTCGTGCTGATTCTCCTGATACTCGGTCATCGTGAGTTCACTCCGAATCGTGTCGACAAAGTCTTTCAACTGCGCTGTG
The DNA here is from genome assembly GCF_023238445.1 of Halorussus gelatinilyticus. Taxonomy (GTDB): domain Archaea; phylum Halobacteriota; class Halobacteria; order Halobacteriales; family Haladaptataceae; genus Halorussus; species Halorussus gelatinilyticus. The sequence goes on from NZ_CP096658.1 coordinate 3,063,232, forward strand.
GTCCGCGCCGGGTACTCGTCGTAGCTTTCCACCAAGAATGACTGTAGCTCTGCAGCCAGCCACTCCCACGAGACATGCACAAATTCCTCAGCGTCCGGTGACGACGCAGATTCCGGGGCCAAGAAAACGTAGTGCTGGCCATCAACTGGTACCTCGGACTTGTCAAGCCCGATTCCATCGAACGAATCCACACCGACGTACCGTGGTGTCTGGTCGTCGCCTTCTGACGCATGGACTTTCAATTCCCAGCAGATGAACCACTCGTCGGACGCCCACAACACGACATCGGGAATCCCGTCCGACGTCGCCACCTCCTGTGCGATCTGGATATCGTCAATGTCGAACCGCGAAAACTCGTACTCCAAGTCATCTCGATCAGACAACGCCGCCAACACGTGTTCTAACAACGCATGGTTCAGCCCGTGCGGCGCGTCCGGCGTCAAGAAATGAACGAGGAACTGCTGCCAGTCACGCTCCTGCGTACTCCGGCCAAGCACCTGCAGCGTTGTCGGCGGCGGCTCCTCCGCCTCCGGAAGCGCAGCGAGCCGCTGCCGGACCGCCGCTAATTCCGCCTCAATACTTCGAGTCATACCGCTACAATCACACACGGTGAAAATCAAAGTGACGCCACCCTCACTGCGTAGAGCAACCCACCAAGAGACCAGGACTACAGGGCAAATGCCGACCGTACGTGAGCGAAGGTGTCATCTCAGGGTAGACGAGGACAGTATTCGATTGGCTCCACTCTCCCGGTTTTGCAACAATCATCGCGGACACCAAGCGCCTCTCGTGGAATCGGAAGTCAGATCTCTTACTCCCGTTGTACCCCTCGCTCTCAGGCATTGACGAAGTCTGCCCAAACGTCCGCGATGGAATTTTCGTAACCGCGTCACCGCGAGCAGCTCGTTAGCCAAGACACGCCCTTAGATAGACTGTTAGGACTGATAAACGGCTATAAGGGATTATTTTGAGGGCGAGGGTTTATAACTAACTGCGAGATAAACGGTTTGCCGTTCCAACACGACGGGAGCGCAGAACAACGTGACGCACCCATCGACCAAACCCGGGCCTACCCCTGCGAAGATGGGAGCAGAGCCCACGGTATGATCGAAATAGTCGCTCGAACGGCACACCGAACCCGAGAAAAAGAAACATGACGCACGATACGGACTCAGAACAGACCGTCCGAGCACAGCTCAACGAAATAGCAGACCATTGTGAGACTCACGACGAGTACCCAGAGGACGTCTCCAAGACCGACGTGCAGGAACTCGGCCAAACCCTGCACGACCAACTCGCAGACCGCATCGAAACGTACGTCGCTGAGACGAACTTCACGCGCCGCGAAGCCGAAGTCTGGGCACTCTACAAGTACGTTGACGAGTACAACAACTTCGTGACCTACGACGGAGCAACGCTCCTCCTCTCCACACCCGGCACGGGATTCAGCGAGACGACCGAAGCGGACGAGGGAGCGGCGGTGAGCCAGTCGGTCACAAGCGAGGACGCCGAGCAGTTGTTCAGAGCTGCAGAGGAGAAGGTCGAAGACGCACGGCAGACCGTCGGCGCAGTCACTTTCCCCGACCGAGATGAAGTCCTCACCAGCCCAAACCTGGTGTGGCTCAATCATCACACGGTGCAACGCTTACGCAGCCAACAACAGTCCGGCGAAACCACCCTCGACGACGTCGCCACACGCATCCTGGATGAAACAGAAACGCAGCGCTCGCTCGAAGAGTTCGTCCACGGATACCTGGGCACCCGCGGCGAGGACAACGTAACTCAACTCGCCGTTGAGCGGGAGAGCTTCAAAACGGGTGCTCTTCAAATCACCTCGCACACGCTCACCCAAGAAGAACTGCCAGACATCGTCACGGAAACCGACGCCATCATCCACCACGGCCACCGGTACGACCTCCACTTCCACGAAGACCCATTCGGACCGCGGGACCTCAATCGACTCACGCTGTATGCCGGAAACAACATCATCGGGATGGACGCAGTCTCGCTGAAGGAAGGGCTCGCCGCCGCAAACGAGCACATGAAGGACCTGCTCGAAAGCGACGAACCACTCGCCAGTCGAACCGTAGAGTAAACACGACGTCGACGCCTCACCAACGCTCATTTTTCACGGAGAGACCCATCTATCGCATCTCCAATGGACTACTGCCGCAACCGATACTGACTCATCCGCGTCCAACTCGTCAGTCAGAGCGCCGAATTCGCCTCTTGTAACGAATCGATTGCTTGCTGCAGATGCGTCCGCAGCTCATCACTGAGGTCATCGTCATCTGCTGATCGGTCGTTCCGTCGGTCACCATCACGCGCTGCCTGTCCATCCGTGTTCGACTCGCGCGTCCCCCAGGTTTCAGTCCGCCCTAACGCTGCATCCTCTTGCTCGGCGACATCATCGAGCCGTTGCTGCTGGTCCGACTCGCTCTTCGTGGCCTGCGTGTTCCGTTCCCGTCTGGACTCATCAGTCGGGCGTCCACCCCGCCCGAACGCATCCAACGGGAAATCATAGGCGTACGCTCTCTTCACCTTGTTGAACGTTGTGCGGCGGGAGATACCCAGCACCTCAGTAACGTCACTTCGGTCACACCCGCGTTCCAGCGCTTGCCGGACTTGTTCATCTTCCATGCGCTGCAACAGCAACTGCCGGTCGTCTGGGATGTGCCCGCGAGCAGAGTTCTCAATCTGATCGACGAGCCCCCACTCGCCGGTCTCGACATCCTTATCCACGATCTGCCGATCACGCGACTCGACACGGTTGTCAAGTCCCATGAGCACCCAGAGTCGCTCCCGGACCGCAGACACCGACAGGTCCGCGGTCATCCCGGACGCGATATCCCCAGTCCGGCTTGGCCCGTGTGCCGCGAGGAACTGCAGCACCTCAACGTCCTGCGGGAGCAACACGCTGCGATCCGCGTCCGTAATCGTCACCGGCGAGTCACCCGGCGTCGCCTGCTGATGTAGCCAACTGTGACACGGCCGGCACAGCAACGTCAAGTTCTCCATATCGTGCTCGCCCATCTCGTCCGGGTTACGTTCGATGTGGTGGACATGCAGCGTCGCCAACCCGCCTTTTTCGGGACCACGCCGCCCGCACGATTGACATCGATGCTTGTACTCCTCCAAGACATCCTGACGCGTGTCCGGGTCAACCGTCTCGTGACACTCACAGTGCCCCGGCCGATCAGCCCCGCTACTACCCGTTCGTTCGCCGCTCGATTCACCATGCCGTCGTGGTTCAGTCTCTGCCATGCTTCGTCCTCGCGTTGATCGGTCACTCGTCGACGCTCCGAGTGCTGAGTGATGTATCGCTTCAAACCGCAGGTACTCAGACGGCTCTCCATTGAATCAAGATCGGCAGTCACCCCGGATCCCACGGGGCACTGTAGCTCCTCTGCCGACCTACAGATCCCGGGGATAGGTGAGTTCGAATCACGTCACACCTCTCTGGTCGGGGTAAGCGACTTCACTTTGAACTCCGATTTCGAGCAGTACCGCTCAGCGACACGGCCAAGCGCCCGCGTCCGCAACACGTCCGCGACATTATGCTGCACTAACTCTGCGAACCACCCGTTCTCAAACGCCGGAACGGCCGCGTCACTCCCATCAAACGGATCGAGGTCGCCGTACTCGCCATCACACAACAGGTCGTACACGCTGCCCAGATCGTGCTGGTCATCGCCGTTGACGGTCGTGTTGAACCGGTCAGTGACGAGCGGCATCACATCCGCGTACGGCACGTCCACGAACGGCCACTGCATGTCGAGCTGCGCATACCGCGTCCGGAGGAACGGCACGTCGAACCCGCCGTTCCACCGCTCACCATTGTACGCGACCAACAACACGTCCGAGCCGCTGAGTCGCTCCGCAACAAACTCCGTCACGGCCGCGAGCACACTTTCCTCGCACTCGTGTGTCGAGACGTCTACGTGCACCGGCACCTGCTCTTGCACTGTCGCCTGCAGCTCTCGCGCCGGACGATTCCCCGTCTGAACGAACACCTGCACACCCATCGACACCGCGAACCCGACCACCGTCACTTCGTCATCAACGCCGAACCCAGTCGTCTCAATATCGAACGCCACCTGCTCCAACACCACTACACCTCACCTCCAGCCCCGGCAGCCCTACGCTCCGAGACGCGATCCTCACTCGCCGGGCGGACACAGAACTCACCGAACCCGAACCGCGAATGCGTCCCAACACGCAACACACCATTCCGCGCCGTCTCGACCGGCTCATCACCAGCATACTGCACGACTTGCCCGTGATCCACCGTCGTCACTGCGTACGTCTCGTCACCGTCCACGAGCCGTGTCGCCCGGCGACGCAACCCGCCCTGTGACACGGGACTCAGTTCGTCCGTGTCGACACGCCACCACCACGGCACGTCCTGCGCATCGCCACTCGGATGCTCCGACTCCAACACGAACGGCGACACCAACTCAATCCGGCACGACTCGCCACTCGCCTGCGCTGCCTTCAGCCGCGAGAAGTCGAGTGCGTCCAGATCCACGATCTGCGTGTCAACGACTGAGACCTCGCCGAACCCGTAGTTCCGCGCACCACCGACCTGCAGGCCGTCAAGCACATCCTCATCAACCGGGACAACACTGCCGTCACCCTGCCTACTGTGGAGGTAGCAGTGCAGGTACCACGACACCGACCGCCGCCGATTCCGCTGCCCCGCTGGCCGCCCAAACCAGCACGTATCGTCGAACGCTACCCGACCACCGTGCAGTTGCAAGTCGTGGACGTTATGCGCGTCCCGCGGCCGCGAATCCAGCAACCACCGCTGCGCCGCATCACGAAACACGAACAAATCCTCGTACACCTCAACGTCCGGCAGCGACTGCCCGAGCTTCCCAGCATACCCATCCTGCGACGCCCCAGCCGGGTACTCACCGTACTCCCCCGGCACGAACACCCCATGACTTACGCGCAGCGACCGGCGCGTCTCCGCATCAACACGCCGTGCGACCGCATTGAACAACGCGTTCCCCGTCACGAAGTACGGATGCCCGAGGTACTGCCCGTCGAACTCAAACAGCACCTGCTGGATCCGCGTCACACCCCATCACCCCCAGGCCCAGCACCATCAAGCGGCGATGGGGCGAGCGCCGCACTGTATTCCTCAATGAACTGGAGCGCCACCGACCACGACCGAACCCGGCGCAACTGCGCGTCAAGCACACGCCACCGACGCTCCCCATCCACATCGAACGGGACCTCCGGCAGGCGCGCCCACACGTCCGCAAACAACCGCGCCGGCCCCGACCCGAGCCGCGCCGCCGGCCGATCACCCGGCTCACTCGTCACGTGCAGCGCGAACCCGCTCGTCGACACGACCGTCCGATGTGGTACCACCGCCGGGTCGCCGTCACTCGGCGTCACCGCGAGGAACAACTCATCGAACGACACCCCCGCCCGGTAATTATCCAGCAACGCCGCCACGAGCAACGTATGATACTTCAAAGACGTGTACGGGTAGTACGGCGACTCACTGAACAACGACGGCACCGTCGCATGCAACCACGCCGCATGCAACGCCGCCGGATCCTTGATGCGAACCACCTTGAACAGCGACCCGCCAATATCACTAACTGGCTCCACCGACGACGCAACCTGCCCAGTCAACAGCGAGACGCGAAACCACGACTCGTGCGCATCCACCGTCTGCTCCGGCTCCCCGCGCGGCCGACTCAACAACGCCGCATCCCGATCCGCACCAAACGGCACGGACTCGTTCACACGCACGCCACGGAACGTTTCCTCAGCATGCTCATGACCACGCATCCGCGCCTTGTGGACGTCATGGCGATACACCGCAACCATTGGATTCACACATGACCCGTCGTCCTCCGATTCACCGGCCGCTTGTTTCGAGTCAATCTTCGACACCGAGGGGCGAATCGACTCCGTCGGCGGCTGCAACGACTCCCCGGACGACTCGTTAGGATCCGTCACGCCGAACCACCTCCCGACACACCGTCCGGCATCGGCACATCACCATCACGCGCCGCCACGCGCGCCTGCAACGCCCGGACGAACTCCGGCCGGCATTCCGACCGCCACACTTCGTCCTTCTCCTCCATCGCCGACGTCGTCGCCTTCGCACGGTCGAACACGCGGCGCACCTCTCGGTCGCTGTACAGCGGATTGATCACCCACACATTAGCGATGCCTGCACCGAAATTCCGTGCGCCGCCGAGCTGGAACTCGAACTCATCACTATGCGCGTCAAGGAACGACACAGCTTCCAAGAGCAACCCCACGAACTCCGGCTTCAGTTCCCGGAGCGTCAACTTCCATGTCCCCTCGACGTTCCCGAGCACGTCACGATCCGCCTGCCGAAGCGGCTCGCCACCGTCCTCCTCGTTCCGCGACCGAACTTGATTCGACACCTGCCGGTAGTGCGCTTCCGCCTCACCCTTCAAGACATCCACATTCCGCCGGATCGGCGAGAACGACACCGGACGACGCAGCAACTTCCCCGGCTGATCGCCGAACCCACCGAACAAGTCATAGACAACACACCCATCACCGTGCTCATTGAGGCACGCTCCCTTCTCGTGGTACCCCGACTCTAAATCGCGCTCGTACGTCTCCGCCCGCATATAATCCGCATCCGGCTCACCCGGATGACACGCCGTCGCCCCAGCAACCTGGACAACTTGCTCACACCCATGACGCAGCCACCCGCTCAGAGTGAACGGCGAAATCTGTCCCTCAATCTGATTCATCGGATCATCCGCCTCATACCGATCCGCCGACGCATGATGCCGATCCGTAACGATACCATCACCAGGCGACAGCAGATCGATTTCGAGCCCGACGTACACATTTGGCAACAACATCTCCTCCACCGACCGCGGTACGTCCAGCTCGACATCGAGATGCGAATCTCTGAGTATTGAACCGCTCAACGTCATCGCTGATCACTCCAGAACAACCTGCGAACCTCGTCGACGTCAGGCCGGTCCGCTCGCCGTCGTGCCTCGCCAAAGGACATCTTTTCCGACGGTTCACGATTTTCGAAACTAGTCGTAGCGTTCACAGCCGTACCGCCATCCGGAATCCTCCGCACCGACTTCGTCGCCGCCGCACTCACCAACAAAACCTCCGGATCCAACAACACTGGCCACGACGACTGCGTCGCCCCGTCTGAACACCAGCCAACATGACCCGACACAACAAGTTCACGCACACCCAGCGTGAACTCCTTCGGCAACTCGTGCCTCCCGTCACCACAAATCACGTGTCCAACCTGAAACATCACCTCACTAGCCGGCCGAAACACGTACACAACGACAGACTCACCTTCACGAAGAAAGGAACCGCACACTTGACACGTCGCGGCCCCTTCCCCGAGCGAAATTTGTTTTAATTGGGATATATCTTCAGTTAGTCTATCAGCAGCTTCTTCATCCTCTGCGGTTAATTCTTTCATGGGTTCTTTGGCGTTGGTGCTGAGAACCCGCCTCGGCGGCCCTACCCGCCGGGATTTCTCCGGGACACGGGTTCTCACTTAGTTCTCGAATTCCCACTGACTTAGTAGTTTGCATATTTGCATATGTTTGCCCATTAGCAAAGTTTGTGTATTTGCAAATGGTGGGTATATTTGCAATGGGCGGCGGAAGCAAGGGCAAGATGGCGCGGACCCGAGCATTACTGACAAAGACTGACAGAAAGCAAATCTCGAATACAGAGGAGGCCGATGAAAATAAGCGGTATCAAGCGATTTCACGTGTTAGGAGCCGTATCCAAGATGAACTTCCTAAAGACGTAGAAGTACTACGGGAACACCATCCAGAACTCTATGAAGAACTACAGGATGTAGTCTGCCAGAGAGACTCTAAATGACAGTGTGAGGAAACACTTTAGCCGTACAACCCAACAACTTCCATGACTGCGTCCGTCAAAGGGACATTCCAAGACATTGAAAACATCGCTCGCCATTAATGCCCGGAACTGGCTCAGGAATCGGACCCTTCCGGGCCGGCCGTATACCGCCGACGATCTGACGGCCATCCTCTATGATCGCGTCAAAGATGCGTTCAACCAGATTTCGTCTCCTCGGAAGTGATGGATCGGATTGTGGCTACCGTGGCTGATAACTGGTATGACTGCCTACATACATTCACCATCCGTCTATTGGTTAAGTCCACTGATAACCGTCTGTGCCGAATTTATCTCGCCCCATGTCTTCCTCGACATAGTGACTCCTTAAGAGGGCAATTCGGGCTCCTCGTAAGACATATTGAACTACCCGTTCCTTAACAAGAATTAGTATCTCTAGAACACTCAATATCTTCATCCAACAGGTACAGTTGAATTGCGTGACCTTTAGTAAATTATTTCCAGCCCTGCTCGCTTTGTCAGAGTTGTGCCGCTCAGCGAACTCTTCAACACGCCAGCGGTTAAGTCACCGTTCATCTCCTCCGGCAATCTCGCTGACGAAGAGCGACTAGCCCACTTCCCTGTCACGGCGAGAGTACACGCAGGCCTCCTCAACGCGATGGTAGAGCGTGGCCAGGACCTCGTCATTGTGACGCCGTCCGACAGAGCCGAATTTCTGCACCTACACGCCCTTGAAGCACTCTTCGGACCCAAGGTAGATGGCCGTAACGCAGTCTTCCTGCTCAGCTCCAACACGGAATTCCGCGAGCGATTCCGGCAGCTCGCCCCGACGTCGATACGGCCACCACACGACAAGTCTCGCTACGCGCGTGAGGAGACCCCGATAGCTAACGTGACGAAAGACGGATCCCTAGCGACGGTAACGAAGAACCTGAACCATCCCGATAAGCCTGCGCGGTTTCTCTTCTCGTACACAAGCACACGTATTCCTTCGGACGATGTCGGAGATCGGGTTCGGTGTGTAATATACGACGACTCTGTGAAGTACGACGAAGAACGCCTCCTCCGACTATTGAAATGGAAACAGCGAAACGACGTGCCCGCGATAGTCTACTTCACGAGCAATCCGACGTCAGACCTTGTAGAGAAACTACGTGGGCGAGCATTCCTGTGGACGTGGCCACCTAGACTGCTATCTGCCGTAGTCGAGAGTGACCGAGATAGTGGGCACGAGTGGAGACGTGCCAACGAGGAAGTGAGTCCGACAACCCGTCGGGCCCAAGTCGTCACTAAACGCGAACAGAACCGCGTTTCGGGCCTCTCTATCGACGTCCATACGTGCGGCGACGGGGATCTCCTCCCGGCCCTGAAACGGGCGAACGACCGTCGAGCGAGGTTCGAGTACTTGGCGCGTGAGTTGGACGCCGACATCCTTAAGCGAGGACAGCAGCTCGTGCGGTACGCTCTAGGGAGTTTCCGCGAACTCTTGACCCCTCTCGACGTGGCCGACTTTCATACCCGGCGGACGACGATATCAAGCCGGCTCGCACAACTTGATCGGTTCGCGGGCCGCATCGCGTCCGATCCCGAAGCTAATCCCGCTACCGGCACGTTCCGGGACGTAGTCTCGGCTCTCGAGGAATTGGAAGAACTTTGGGACGATGTGCCTGCGAGCGACAAGAAACAGGGCGTGCTGGTTGACAACCTGCTCTACGGTGCACTTGACAGGGGGGACTCGATTTCCGTCGTCACTGCGACAGAGAGTCAACAGCAGGCACTCACGACGTTCCTCCAGTCTGAGCACGCTGCTCTCTACCGTGATCTGGGTGACGACCTCACGATACACGACACTCACAGTGTTCGCTCGGCCGACCCGACGGACCACGTCGTCCTCTACGGCGCACTCCGGTGGGGTGACCGTGATCTCCTCCGCACTGACGTCGCAACAGACGCTATCGTCCTGGCGTATCCCATCGAAATGGGTCTCCTCCACTCACAAGTTGACGCCTTGGATGATTCCTTCGAGTCGATTGCGGACACAACGTTTTGGAACGTGATCGACAAGCTGACCCGTATCGCTAAGGACGAACCCGCGGACGTCGAACGTGTGAACATCGACCTCCCCGAGTACGAGGAACCCAGTACGAGCGATCTCGGTGAGGACATCTCCGTAGACGAGGCCGAAGGAGAAGACCTGGGTGAAATCGTTCGAGGGTACGAGACAGATTACGAGGACAGCGAAGACTTCGACCCTACCGAGTACGAGACATCCGCCACGCAACAGACGACCACCTCTGGTGGACGGACCGAGACCGACTGTCTTGACGTCCACTTCGAAGACGGCCTGTCCATGTACCTCCGTAAGGACACTGAAGTGTACACCGTGCGCGAAGGCCACGACAAACTATTCAAGAAGAACGCTTCACGCCTGAAGGAACACGACGTCGTCGTCCATCTGGAGGACACCGATGAGATGCGTGACCAACTCTACGCGTTGATTCGTGAACGCGGAGATGTCGGACTGTACTACTACGCGAACCTGTGGAAAGTCAACCTTGAAGCCGCCTTGGAGGAGACCGGTGACGACCTTGACGACTTCGTGGAGAAGATGGAGCAACAGGGTATCGACAAAGGCCGCGGCACCTACGAGCGGTGGTACGAGATGGAAGTCCACCGGACGCGGTCGAAAAAGAGTTTCTGGGCCATCGCCGAGGCGTATGATCTTGAAGGCGTGAAAGAAAACTTCAATCAGGTGTGGAACGCCGTTCAGGAGATGGAGACGATATACAGTCGTCTGAAGAAAGCACTCCGGCAGACAGCACTTCGATCCGCTGCCGACGGAACATTAGATGACGTGATGCTGTCGGAGAGTCCGGACATCCGTCTCAGCGACTTCGAGATCGGGAAGTACCTCTTCCGACTCGACGTCAAATCGATAGAGGAGGGTGTCGAGGCCAAGAGTTCACAGATAGGACGATTACGTGGGTTCTGACCACTTCATCTAGTTCTGGTTAGTCAAGGCCTTGTCTGAATGAACTGTGTCATCCTGGTTCTTGCTGCACTCCTCTAGTCCGAAGCCGTCAGACGGCGACTGGAAGGTGTGGACATAGTAACCTACTCTGTTTCGCGTCTAGATTTGCCATTCCGAATCGGTCTGCTTCCCTAAACTTATGACACTCTGCTACGACGAGAGCGTATGGGCCTTGGGCCGCGTGAAATCCCACCACAATCTGACTCTCGTGGGTACGTTCGACCACCGGACGACGCGTACGAGATAGACGAAGACGACAAGGAGTATCAACAGCACCAGGCCGTCAACAACGTTCTACTGGAACGACTCGTTGAACGAATCACAGGGCGAGGCGACTATGGTCAGACCGTCTACGACGTTAACCCGAAGGACCAGTTCTTCGCGGGCGCACTAGCGAGCCAGTACCAGTACCGCGAAGCCCAAGAGTCCGACGACGCGTTCGGGAATATCGCCACGCGAGTCGCGCCCTTCACCATGGGACTCCAGTTCAAACTCCCAGCGTCAGTTCCGGACGACGAGACGGTAACGATCAATCCTATGGCGAAGGTCTACTATCGCCGCCTACCAACCTACGAGGAGCAACAGGAGTTCGGTGGACCTGTCGGGTTCGATCCAGAGATTGCTGAAGACGACGCGCTTACACCGCCGGAGGAGGACGAAGAGTCCGAGGAAGGAGACGCCGAGGACGAAGAGTCCGGTGGGTATTCCGGAGACGACGCGTCGCTAGAGGAGCTCCGGCCAGTGTACGAACGAGTTCAGATCGAAGCTGGCCCTCTCACAGTTACTGCGGGCGATCTAAAGCAAGCCGCAAAGTCCGACGGTGAGTTGCCCCCGCTCACGGACGACGATGCGCTGATGGATGCGATGGAGACCTACCGGCAAGACGAGCGCCGGTACCGGGAGCCGAACCCGCCGGAAGAGGTCGATAGTCGTAACGCGGACAAGATTCCGGAAGCCGCTCTCGAAGACGAGGAGACTTTCGAGACGTTCTTAGAACAACGATTCAGTGGAGACACGCCGACGCCGGTGTGGGATTTCGAGATATCACTTACAGCCCAATACGACGAGGACGATATAATCGTCTCCGTCTCCTTCGTGAACAAACACGGTGTCGAGTACCCCGACGCGCTCGACCCGAAAGGCGAGGAGTGGCGGGCGTTCTTCTTCGACGTCAACTCCGACGTTTCCGTCGAGGAGACCCCGATTGAGCCGTTCGTCTCCGACGAGATCAGGAACGAGTACCACTACGACCCCGAGATGGACGGTCTCGGACGCAACTGTAGCGTCGAACGAACCGATCCCACCACGATAGAGACGGTGACCGTTCCGATTCACGAGCAGCGGAAGTATCGTAGTCGAGAGACACTTTCAGCTCCTTTCAGCGACTTCGCATGGGGGACTATCGAGACGCACTTGGACCGCATCTCTCGGGAGATGGAAGAAGCCCGGGAACAGTACGAGTCGATACGCTCCGAAGTCCTCACCGACCGGAGCGACGAAGCACGCGAGAAGTTTGACGAGAACTTAGAGGCGTTTGAGAAGGAACGACGGCGCTTTGACCAGGGCCGGAAGCTCATCCAGGACGACGTAGGCCACAGTCGAGCGGCGTTCAAGTTCATGAACCAGACGTTCGACCAGATGGGGGAGAAGTACGAGGAGTGGTACCTCTTCCAGATTACCTACATAGTCATGGCCATCCCGGACGTTGTGGCTCAAACCGAAGACATTGACGCAGAGGACCACTGCTTGGACGAGGTTGACGTGATCTACTTCCCCACCGGTGGTGGGAAGACCGAAGCGTACCTCGGCCTCGTCGTCTTCACCGCGTTCCGAGATAGACTCCGGGGGAAGGCTCACGGGACGACGGCGCTCACGAAGTTCCCCCTTCGACTCCTCTCCCTACAGCAACTCCAGCGTATCGCGGACGTCTTCGCACAAGCGGAACTGATTCGCCGTCGTGAGTGCCCCGACACGGACGAATTCAGCCTCGGGTACTTCGTCGGGAGCGGGAACACTCCGAACCAACTGATGGAGACGGATGAGGACGGCAACCTCACCGACAACATCAGTCTGGTGAAAGAGGAGGACAGTCGATACGCCGAGAAGTGGAAGATCGTGACGACGTGTCCGTTCTGTGGTGAGGACGCCGTCAAGCTGGACGGCGACTACGACCGGATGCGCCTCCTCCACATCTGTACGAACGACGACTGCGACGAAGAGGAACTCCCCATCTACGTGACGGACCGAGAGGTATATCGATACGCTCCGACCTTCGTGGTGAGCACTATCGACAAAATCGCTGTCGTCGGGATGCAACGTCGTTTCCGTACCCTCTTTGGGCGGTTGAAGAAACGCTGCCCGAAGCATGGGTTCTCGGGGGAGAGTAAGTGCCTCGTTAATGATAGCGACTATTCTCGATATCGATGTGACGAGACTGTTGAAGAAGTTGACCCAGTAGACCCACCGTCGATCTTGATCCAGGACGAACTCCACTTGCTCCGTGAGGAGTTCGGCGCGTTCGATTCCCACTACGAGACGTTCCTCCAGGAGTGGGCCAATCGTGTCGGTGACGGCTGGGACATCAAGAACGTCACCGCGACGGCGACTATCAAGGGTGCCGAGAACCAGGTTCACGCCCTCTATTGGAAGGACGTGAACACCTACCCCTCTCCGGGCCCGCTCCTCAAACAGTCGTTCTACGCGTACGAAGATCCCCACCGACTCGGTCGTCGCATCGTCGGCTCGGTCCCGCACAACGTATCGCGGACGTACGCGTTGGTCGAGGTTCTTCGTGAGTACGCTGACGTCGTCCAGCACTACCAGCGGAACCCGGACGAACTCTCGGCGGCGTTAGAACGGGAATACCACCGCACGACACCGTATGGGGAGGTCGTTGACCTCGGTCTTCCCGACGACGATTCGGAGAGACGGAACGCTGTCCTGGATATCTTGGAATACTACGATACGCAGATCGCGTACAACATCCAGAAGGTAGACAGCGACCGTCTCCAGCGTGCCGTCCCCTCCATGATCAACCCGTGGTTGGAGACGCGAGACGAAGAGCGCGACGCACTGAACTCCGTAGTGATGAGCGGTGAAACGGGTTTCGACGTCGTTCGTGATGTGTTGGAGCGTCTCGAATCGGAGAATCCCGACGATCCCGTGGACATCGTCAACGCGACGAGCATGATCTCCCACGGCGTTGACGTGGACACGCTGAACTTCATCTCGTTCTTCGGGATGCCACGACAGACGGCGGAGTACATCCAGGCGTACTCTCGTGTCGGTCGCCACGTCACGGGTACCGTCTTCGACCTGTTCAACCCGGTCCACGTCCGCGACCGCTCTCACTACACGCGGTTCGACCGGTACCACGACTTCCAGGACCTCCTCGTCGAAGCGACCCCGCTGGAACGCTGGGCCGAGTTCGCGGTGAACTGCACGATGCCGGGTATCTTCGCTGCGACGCTCCTCCAGTACTACGACGAGCAACTCGAATCCTCTGCGGGGCGCGTGTACCTCTACGACTCGTTCCGTGAGGCGCAGCGTGCAGGCGATCTCGACAAGGACGAACTCCTCGAATTCGTGAAGCGGTCCTACTGTGTCACATCCGATCAGCGCACCGAGTGGGCGGAGGACCGGACGGTCGATCTCTACGAGAGGAAAGTCGAGCAAGAGTTCGACGACATCTGGGAGCGGTGCATGTCCGGCCACCCGAAGGATGGTTACCAGGGATGGATCGGGAACATGATCGAGCGTAGTGAGGACGACCGAGGACCGATGCGGAGTCTACGGGACATCGACGAGCAACTCCCGATTGACGTCGATACGGGTACCGCACAGGTGCTAAATATGTTCGACAGGAGGCAGTGACCATGGCAGATTCAGAGATGAAACGCGGTCTGGCGCAGGTGATGTATCGATTCGGTCCCAAGTCGCTGTTCGACTACGGGCGACGGGGACTGTCGATGAAAGTATCCCGTTGGGAGACCGACAAGGTCAGCTCGCTCGACGCGAACTACGTCGCGGAACAGATCGCCACTCACGCATCCAGCTTCCGGAACGACGATGAGGACCCCTGGGTAGACCTCACGGTGGAGGACGTAGATTTCCGCCGACCGAACCGCGTCGTCGGATCGCTCTACCCCCTGACCATGTACTGTCAGAACCGGAGTTGCCACCGGGTCGTGAGTAAGAAAGAGCCCAGTCACTTCGTCTACACCAACGGGGAGTGTCCCGAGTGTGGTGGTGAACTCCGTCAACTGGCCTTCGTCCTTGTGCACGACTGCGGGAACATGATGTCGATCAATCCGCAACCCTGCAGTAACCCGGACCACGGATACGACCACATCTACCTCAACAAGCAGAACATCAACGACCCCCTCTCGTGGTACTTCTACTGTGGTGAGTGTGGCGACTTCTGTGGAAACATGTCGAAGCGGTGTACCAAGTGCCACAAGGAACGCGTGTACTTCCGTCCGATAGCGAGCAACTCCGTCTACTACTCCCAAGGCGACGTCCTCGTCAACCTTCCAATCGACCAACGATACAGCGACGACATTGAATACGGGGAGAGCTGGGCCCGCATACTGATGGCCGCCCACCTCGGTGACCTTGATGACGTCGTCGAAGAGGGGGGGAAGACCTACGAAGAACTCGGCCGGATGACGACGGACGAACGCGACGCGAAACGCCGGGAGAAGCAGATAGAGGATCTGAAGGAGAAAGTGGGCGCAGAACAGGTTGAAAAGATGATCGAGAGTGGTGTGGATCTCGGAGACGTCTTCGACGTCGCGGAGGACACGATAAAGGGTTCGACGCGAGGAGAGGTCGTCGAAGAGAACCGCGAACGTGTCGAGCTCCCCTCTCAGCGAGGTGGCGATAGCGACGTAGATCAGGCGTACTCGACGCTCTCTCACGAACTCTTCACATACCTTCGCTCGACCCAGGGATACGAAGGGAACCTAGACGCTACGGATGGAATGGAACGGCAACCCACTCCTCTGTCCCTAGACGGTCTCTTGGAGCAGGAAGATTTCCTCGAATCGAACCCGGAGGCAGAGGTATATCCGGAGAAACTCCAGAAAGTGAATATCGCGTCAGCGTGGGTCGTGGACAATCTCCCCCTGCTGAACTACACGTTCGGGTTCACACGCGACCGCCCCGAACGGTCGCGGACGGACCTACAGCCGTTCCCACATCCCCGGGGTGAGGACAGCACCCCCGTGTACGTTGACCAAACGCCATCAGAGGCCATCGTCCTCCAAGTGGACCGATCCGCCATTATTGAGTGGTTGGACGGGAAGGGCTCACTTCGCGGCGTCGAACGTCCCGACACAGACGATGAGAGTGACCTCAAAGAGTGGTTCTTGGAGAACGTGGACACCAACGAACTCCGTGACCACTACTCGCCCATCGAAGACGACCTCACACGGGAAGTGTACACGCTCCTCCACTCAATGAGCCACGCGCTGATGCGGACGGCGAGCGGACAGTGTGGTCTCGACAGCAACAGCATCTCGGAGTACGTGATGCCGAGCATCCCGGCGATTTTCCTCTACGCGAGCAGCACCGAACATTTCTCCTTAGGAGGAATGCACACACTGTTCAAGACGAGGATTCATCCATGGGTAGACGAGACTATCGCGGACGTCCAGCAGTGCGTGTACGACCCCGTGTGTGAACACGAGGACGGTGCCTGCCACGCGTGCCTCCACATGAGTGAAGTCGCTTGCGAGAGTGCCAACGGGAACCTCGACCGCCGATATCTAGTCGGCGACGACAGAGGTCGAATACCCGCGTTCTGGGAGGCAGAATACGTGTGACCGACGACCACGACGCGATTTGTACGAACTTCGCGGTAGTCCGCCAGTTCGACGACTTGGACCGTGTCGTCGCTATCCGAGACACCATCTTGGCTCTTGATCACAGCGACGTAACTCGGGCCGACGTAGATCAAGGGTTAGAAACACCGTTAACCACCCGAGAAGCGTCTGCCCTTTTCACCTGTCTTCAGAAGAACGGAGCAGCAACTCAATCGGCGACCGACGAGCGGGGTTTTGCGGCCTACACTTTCGAGGTTGATCCCTTTGAAGCAGACCGAGTACTAACCCAGCAAGCCGCAGTGATTGCAGCAGACGGTCGTTCCCCCCAGACCGACCAGGACGACGACGTCGAATTTGTGGCCACACTTCCGGGAGGATTCGAACCAACCTCCGCACAAGTCCGTTCCATTCCCGACATCGCCTCTACGATTCGCAACCAGGTGTTTGACGCCGATTCGTCGGTCCGGATCGCCAACCCGTACTTCGACCCATCACTTGAACTCGTGTCCGACCTTGCGAGTCTTCCTCAACGGGGTGTCGAGACACAACTACTGACCCGAGAAACCGCGGACGAGGAAGGCGATACACGAACGACGCTCAACAAGATGTGGGACTTGATCGACGAGGAACACCGTGACAACTTTGAGGTGCGAGATCTCTACCGATGGGACGAGAAACAGGGATCCCAGGCGTTTGCGACTCACGCGAAGATCGTAATCGTTGACGAGAGGGTTTGCTACGTTGGAAGCGCAAACTTGACCGATACGAGTCTCTCGACTAACTTTGAATTCGGCGTCGTCGTCGAAGGTGACATCGTTGAGGAAGCCACGATGGTGTTCGACGAAGTGTTCGAGTACTCATACCCAGTTGATTTGCCGATATAGTCGATATACTGCTTGCTTTGCGGGTTTACCGGCTATCCGTCTTCGATTTCGTCTGCCTTGTTGAAAACCTCAGGAGGTAGTAGGTTCCAGTAGTCGTGCTGTATACACAGCGCGTAATCTGACAGAACAGGTTTTCAGGAGAGTGAATTATTATTGAGGATGATCTCCGTTTTTAAACTCCAGATCTGCCTCACACTCAGGACACTGTAACGTATCTTTTGTATCGCCCATTACGTAGACCCCTGTAGCTCCTGCTAATGCACCAACAGCTGCGAAGGGAATAGTTCCAGAGAAGGCTGTTCCAAAAACTGCTATTCCAGAACCTATTGAGCCGAGACCTGCACCTGATAGGGCGGGAACAGCCATGCTCTTAACCGTCATATATTTTCCTTTAAGTTGAAGCAGCGTTATTTCTTCTCCACAGTCGTTACAGTCAAAATTGTTCACAAATGTTATTTCGTCCTCGTTAATCCCTTCCATATCACGGAGTGATTCCCCTAACAATAAGTATCTAGTGGAGAACTATACATTGCCCTTATAAATAAAATGAGTTAAACTCCAAGTACAAATCCTGTCTGATTTGATTGGTGACTTCATCCTCTGTGTTTAGCACACGCTTTATATCAGAACCTTTAGCATTCAACAGAGCCAGAAAGATACTTATGTGAGTAGCAAAATGGTGTTAGTACACTTACTCTCACGTACTTCGTGTCGAACACTCAAACACCGATTCCCGAGGTAACACGGTAATGCATCCGGACGCCCCACCGGACGAGTCTGACGTCCTCGAAAAAGTCGAGACTGCCCTGAAACAGGCAGTGAGAGATAACTCCGACCTAAACTGGGAGTACGGGACCCGGATCAAGCGACAGAAGTACACGTACCTTGCGGTTGAGCACTTCACCGATAGCGATGAGGCGTTCCCGGTCACGTATAGCTGGTACAAGTTCGGGGCCGTGATGCCAGCAGCTCCGAAATCGGGAACAGTCGGTCCGGCGAGCACGCAGATGCCAACACCGGATGCACGCGAGTCGGGCATATTCACGGTGGCTTTCGACGACATCGTCGATTTCTTCCGACGGAGTGACTTCACACCCGGGTTAGACGAGGACTCGTGGTACGCGAGCGACCTCGACTTCCTGGAGGCATTCTACGAATCGCACGCGCCAGAGGAGTATCGGGACTTGTACCTGGGGAACGTGGCTTTCCGACAGCACCTTGATTCTGCCTTGGAAGAGGTTCGGACGGCCCGGCGGGGATCCTCGGCAGATCGGTCTTCTCCGGTGTTCGGGACAGAGCGGTACGAGGATGTCGGGCGTGCTGCAGCTCGAATGCACCTCGGCTTGGTAGGTATCGACTTCCTGAGTCAGACTCTCGACGAGGTCCGAGAGTTTACGAATCTAGTAGAGGACGCGTTTCTCGTCCTCAGTCAGACGTGTGCTTCAGAAGTCACGGAGTCACAGGTGGCCGCGCTGGAAGAACTGAAGCAGGTCTACAACGAGTGGATCTGGGAGTATCCCGCCCTTTTGATGTCGAAAGAGACCGCGAAGGGCCCGAACGCCCCGACCTTGCGGAAGTGGTCTGCCCAGAAGCACTTCTCTGTGGAGGACAACCTACAGAAACACATCGACAGTGTTAGTCAATCGTGTGTGGATGTAGGTCTAGTTCCGAGCTCAGATCAGTACCCAGAACACGACGACGATGTGGAAACTATCGGTCGAGCAGTCGCGCTCCAGGCGATGCGTCGAGATGAGTGAAATTGTACCCGCAGCGGACGTAGAGGACGTATTCACCGATACCTGCGTGTTGTTCGCTTACGCTGTCGAAGGGGAGGCAGATGCAAGAAAGCTCTTCGAAGACTCCACCCTCGACAAAGTAGCCAGCGAGCGCATCAAACGTGAATTCGTCTCGGTAGCTGATCGGCACCAAGACATCCACCGCGAGCTTCTAGAGTTTGCTGCGACGGACGATCTGGACGAGTACGAGCCCACTGACCTGCACCAGAAGAACGACGTTCGGTACGTCATTGATCTATACTCCGACCTCACCGATATGGACGATGTCGAAGTGGTTCGTCGATTGAACGAACTCATCAACCGGCTGGAGAAGGCGAGAGACGAACTCTTCGAAACCGATGGAGTTCTCACTATCCTGCCCCTTGATGGAGTTGACGCTCAGCTGGTTGGCCTGCTACGTGGTGTCGTCGAGAACGAAGACGATATCCGAGTTCTCTGTGATGCAGCCGCGTGGAGCCGGAACGGCGGCTCGGGTACATTCCTCACCGAAGACACTGAAGACCTCTTGGGAAGCGACGAGGATGGAGGAAATGCTGTAGAAGGTGATGAAACGGGTGAGAGCGGTGATAGTCTCCCCGACTCCTTCGCGGATTTCTTGGGCTCAGAAAACAAGTCCGTACCGGAGCGAATCAACGACCAGATAGTAAGTCGCTACGACACGGACTCAGCGTTACAGATTCTCTCGATAGAGGATTTTCTCACTATCGAGGCTAAGTGAGAGGCCCTTACCGAGACTCAGCAACAATCTGTCTAATCATCTCTCGTGCCTCGTTCTCTGACAGTCCTTCGAGCTGCACGTTCGTCAGTGCGTGATTGAACCGCCGTGTCGTCTCGTCTATGACACGCGACGGTTCGTCTGCGAGTTCGTCACACATGGCTCGTACAGCGGGCTGGTAGCGCGCGAACCAGCGGTCGAACACCTTGTTGACCATCGTCTGGTTGGCAAAGACCGCGTCAGTCGTCGAATAATCGTCGCCACGCGAAGTGAGCTCCGCGATCCACCAGAGCCGGTGGATGGCGTTTGAGTACAAGTCGGAGCCCGCACCGAGGAACTTCTCTCTCATCGCCTCCTCGGAGCGATACTCCCAACGGTGCCGGACGAGATCGGGATACCGCACTACTGCCAGCCAGTGCCAGAGGCCTGGATCGCCGGCGGTTCGTCTTGTGACGTCGAGACCGCGGTGGATCTCTTCAGCGAGTGCGCCGTCTATAGCTGTGTCGTACTCGGGGTACTCCTCTAGCACCTGCTCTACCGCCGAGTCGATCCTGTCGAGATCGGCTGTCGGACGACCCGGCATGGGCTCAACGTACTCTGTCAGTTGTTCGTCGGTGATCGCCGCCTCGCCCTGCATGAACGATTCACCAACGAGGCGACGTCCATCTTCGGTCAGTCGATGTAATTCTGTTTCGGTCACGTTAGATCTGGAGGCCTTCCTCCATGAGATGGATCAGCTGCTCTCGGGGATCTATGTACTCCTGAAGTTCGCTATCGATTCGCTGCAATACGTGGGGAAGGGTTTGCGGGTCAGAGAGGTCGTCCTTGAGACGGTGCGTCGCTTCTGAAACGTCACTAGTTTTGTAGAGGTTACTAGCAAACGTCTGGAGCACCATCTCCTGCCACTCGTGTTCAACCTCGCCCTCTACGTCTACAGCACTCCCAGCACGAACAAGGAGTTGTACCCACACACCGTAGCTCACCTGGTCGAGTATCACGTCACGCATCCGCGCCTCGGCCCCGACAGATCCTCTACTCTGTAGTACCTCGGCAATACGGGGATGATCGGAGTTGATCCACAACTTAGGACGACTCTCGTTCCGGAAGTCAAGGTAGTAGAGTTTGTTCCCATCCGGGAGGTGAGCGTTTTGTGAGAAACGCACTTGCTCACCGTCAATTGCGGCTCGCTCGTCGTCTTTGGGTCCATCAACGACGACGTAGTACAGCGTCCCACTGGCGACGCGGAAGTTCTTCTGGTTGGCGTACTCGTTCGAACCATCTCTCGGACGAGATTCGGTACGAACGAGATACGGACGAAGTTCGACCGTACCCCGGACAGTACTCTTCGGGACTTCTAGCGTTACGTCGTATTCCCCTGGAGTCGTAGGTGCCTCGGAGATGACGCCCCGATCACGGTAGATCGTCTCGTGGCAGCGAATAGTGACGTAGAGTTTGGCAGGGGGGCGTTCCCGTTCATCTTGTGGAAAGACCGCCTGAACCGTCTCCTCGGGTAGTCGAAGTTTACCGTTGAGAGTGATGGTCTCCCAGTCCGGATCGCCACTGCTGTCAGAAGACGACACTGCCGATGCGAGGTCTATCTCAGTCTGCCCTGGCTTCAGGTCAAGCGCTTTTCGATTCCCCTGGTCAACAGCGAAGGAGTCAAGTTCAAAGTCTACTCCTTCGTCTCGGTAACTGAACGGAAGTACCGTACTACGGTGTCGCTGGGAACGTCGGCTCACACTTAGTCCTCCTCCGGTGTCTCCAACTCCGCGAGTATCTCTAGTTGCGTCGCGCCCACGTCACCGTGCACTAAGTCAGCGGCACCGTCTGAATGAGAACGACCAGTGAACGAGATGTCTCGAACGTTTTCGTCGGCGACCAGGTGAGCCCGTCCCTCGTCGTACGACACGGTTACGTCCGCTTGTTCGATCTCAAGGTGGTGGATAGGGATGTCGTCGTAACGGGATCCGTCCTCACCGACACCAGTGAGGGAGATGTCTGCACTCCACCCCTCGAACTCCTCTGGGAGCACTTCAATTCGACCCGAGATCGTCCACGCGTCGCCATCGTAGTGGGACGAGCTATCGATCTCGAAAACAGGGTCAGCAGGTGATGTCGTGGACCGTGGATTTCCGCTCCCGTGAATCGGGAATCTGTTCAGAACGTTATCGGAGAGGGTGTCGCCGTTGCTTCCCTTCGAAATCAGGTGCCGAAGACCGTCACGCAGCGTTCCGAACATGTCGTCAAGTGCCGTCCGGAATCCACGCTGGTACTGCTCGCGGAGGTTCTCGGTGGATTCCCACTCGTCGTGCTCAGGCGGTTCGGCGAACCGCAGGAACCGGTCGATCTCTCGGTCACTATCTGATGGGGACCCTTCCGACCGTGCTTCGCCGGCTGCTAGTACGCCGAAGAAGTTCCGATCACCGTAGGCGACACGACTCTGGTCGTAGTACTTGACCACCATCCCCGCACCCCGGAACAGCGCGACGTTATTCATGTACGTATCGTCGTCTGCAGGAGATGCGAGGCGAGCCGATAACCGTACCGAGCCGTCGGGTGTCTCGGTCCCATCGGCACGAGGCGGCAGATCGACCGGGATGCCGAGTCCGGCAACGTCTCTGGGGTCAACCAACGTCTGAGCGTCTGTAGTCCTCTCGTCGTAAGCCTCGACGAACGGTCGAATCGCCGGGACACTCTCGACGTCGGCCGTCATTGTCTCGTCGGGCGTTTCGACCGTGATTTCGAGGTCACCCCGATAGATCGCTGGCCAGAAGTACTTGACAGAGGCCTCAACGAACTCCTGTGCGAGGTCTTCGACGTCTGGTCGCTCGTCTCGCGTCGGGTCCTGAAACTCGACGACCATAGCGCTCGTCCCGCTAACAGCGGGCCGTTCCACGTGAAGTCGTTCTGCCAGCCTTGACGCCCTCTCACCCCAGAAGGACTCCGGGCGGGGGCCATCGTCCGTCTCGATAGGCTGGCAGAGCCACCCCGCACCTTGGTACGTCGTTTCGTCCTCCGGTAATTGGTGTGTGGGGAACTTAGAGCGGGCGATGAGTCGCGGGGAATCGTCTTCGCACTCTCTGTGTGCCAGATGTGAGTTAAAGACGACTGTCGAAGCGCCCGAGAACGTCCAGAGCACGGACTTACCGAGGCCGTACGAGCCGCCGGCGGTGTCGTCTTGCTTGCTGCTGTAGAGTTCGTCTCGGACTAGCGCGGCGTAATTCGAGTCTTCGTCCCAACTTCCGGTCAAGCCGGTCGTGTTTCTGTCTTCGACGACGAGGAGGCGGAGTTCGGCATCGGGGTCGTTGACTCGTTCGACGACCCGTTCGTAGCGATGGCCATTATGTGTGTCTGCGACTGCTCGCATTCGTTCACCGAGTCCATCGTCCCAGCCGAGTCCGTCAAGGAAATCCTCTTTTTCGTCACCTGTGAGAGTTACGAAACGGAACGTCACTTCGACTGGATCGCCGTTTGGGAGGCCCTGATCGTTCGCGTTTTGGAGGACCTCACGGACGAACGCCTCGGAGTCGTGGTCAACGGCGTGTTTAGTGGGATCGTCGCCGTAACGTGGCGCTCCTGGCCCACCACTGAAGAAGAACCACTTGGCCGCTTCGTTGATTTGAACCTGCTCCTGATTCATGTGATAAACCGTTTGTTTGTACGGAACTGCGACCACATAGTTAGTATTACTGTTACGCGTCGATGAGCCCCGTTAGTCGGAACCGGCAGAGGTTCTAGTCAGGGACATCGCCGTACTTGTCGCGCGGTACGAGGTAGTCGGGACGATGTCGTTGCCGAACGTTTATGTGACGATACGCAGGAAAGGAGGTTATGAAGGTAGCCGCAGTGGATCTGTTCTGCGGGGCCGGCGGACTCAGTTATGGCCTCCAGCAAGCCGGCGTCTCGGTCGTCGCAGGGATTGACCAAGATCCAGACTGTAAGTACCCGTACGAACAGAACATAGACGCCGAATACGTACGAGCAGACGTCCACGCGTTGGCACAGAACCCCGAACCAATCGCACAGATGTATCCATGGGATGCGGATCTAAAGGTCCTCGCAGCATGCGCGCCTTGTCAACCGTACTCCACGATGGGACACTCAAAGGGAGATGGCCACGAGGACCATCAAAAATGGGGGCTGCTAAACGAGGTATCACGGATCGTAAAATACGTCGAACCGGACGTGGTCGTCACCGAAAACGTACTCCAAGTGAAACAGGAGGATGGCGTCTACGACGCGTTCGTCGAGAGCCTCGAATCCCAAGGTTACCACGTCAACAGCGACGATAACAAGAACGTCTACTGCCCCGAATACGGGATACCACAGAAGCGGAAGCGGTGGGTGGTCATGGCGTCCAAGCAGGGACCCCTCTCTTTGCCCGACCCTCCGATTCAGAACGAGAACGACTACCCGACGGTTGAAGACACGATTGATCACCTGCCACCAATCGAAGCAGGAGAAGTTAGTGACGTGAACGACGTGCATAGAGCACGTTCTCTCTCGGAAAAGAACCTGGAGCGTATCGACAACATGGAACCCGGTGGAGACTGGACGCTCTGGGAAGAGCCAGACCTCAACCACCTCCTCGCAGACTGTCACCGGAAGGCGAGTGGACAGTCGTACAAGGCACCCTACAGCAGGATGAGGCCCGACGAACCCTCTCCGACGATCACGACGCAGTTCTACAATTACGGGAGTGGTCGCTTTGGCCACTACGATACAGACCAAAATCGGGCACTCTCGATCCTTGAGGGAGCACTGCTCCAGACGTTCCCGGAAGACTACGACTTCTACGACGAGTGGGAGGACGTCGGCGTGTCAAATCTGGGCCGGATGATCGGTAACGCAGTCCCTCCGAAGCTCGGTGAGTACATGGGGAAGGCAATCCTCTCGCACGTCGGTGCGGCAGCGCCGTCTGTTGAGTCCACTGTCGCCGACGACTAAGAGAGGACCTATGTTGTCTAAAGCGGAGCGCCGATTTCAAGCAGACCTGCTAGAATGGGGGGAAGAGAACCGCCGCGAGTACCCTTGGCGAGAATCTGACCGAACACTGTACGAGGTGTTTATAGCGGAGTTCTTCCTGACTCAGACGCCGGCTGACAACGTCGCAGCGGTCTATCCGAAGTTCCTGGAACGGTTCCCCACGCTGGATGAGATATCGAAGGCCAGCGAGGACGAACTCATCGAAGCTATCGAGCCTCTCGGATTCCAAAACATGCGCGCAGGGGCGCTGAAGCAAATTTCCTCTGCACGTGACCACCTACCCACCGAGCCAGAATCGCTGATGGAGCTTCCGCGAGTGGGCCAGTACGTGGCGAACGCCACGTTGTGCTTTACCGGTGATGACCGGTTGCCGGTACTTGATAGGAACGTGGAGAGGGTCTATAGTCGGGTATTTCGAGACACGTGGCCCGAGACAGAAGCGGATCAGCTGACGTTCACGCAGAGACTGGTACCTGACGAGGCCCGTGCATACAATCTCGCTCTGCTTGATTTCGGTGCTCTAGTCTGTCAGACTGAACCGCTATGTGAGCGATGTTTCGCCAACGAGTATTGTGTCTACTTCCAAGAATCAGCATAATATCGGCCTCTAACCATTGAATCCGTGCTCTATTCAAATATTCGCTGCAGTCACTGCGTAAGCCGGATCATGCTTGAGTACCGTTTTCAGATAGAAGTTTTAAACCGAGTCACTGTCTAAGCGCGTAACAGTGGCACTCTACGGGGACTCTACACAAGAATGCTCTAGGGGTTCTCTTAGTGGCCCTTGGAGCGCTGAACATGTATCAGGTGATCTCGAATGACTTCGGATGAAGACACGACACGCGAAGAGCCGCTTATCCTCCACTGTTTCGCGGATTATGGGACGGAATCAGAGGTACTCAGCGACTTCGGGAACGTAATCCGTGTTGGAATCGGCCCTAAGGACACGAACCAAAGTACGCCGGTTAAGGCAGACGCCCACATTAAGGACAAAGAGTGGGACCTCCCGATAAAGGACGGCGTCACGTTTGATCTCGGGGTGTTCCACCCGGTCTGTTCACGGTGGGCCGCGACAACGAGCATCTCGGGAGATCCCGACGAGCACGAGAACATGATCCCGAGTGCACGGATACTCGCGGAGAAGTACTGCGACCACCACATCATCGAAAACGTTCCGCGCGCACCGCTCAATGAGCCCGTCGTGTTGAACGGACGGATGTTCGGTATGCCAATTGAGTACGAGCGTGCGTTCGAGACTTCGTTCAATGTTCCGCAACCACCTCGTGAGAAACGACTCTTGACGACAGATGGACCGTCTGAGAAAGCCGAGACTTCGTCGTTCTTCTTCTCCGAACGGTCCAGAGAGTGGTGGGCGGCGGTCAAAAACTACTCACCGAGGCCGTATCCAAAGAGTCACATAGCGAAGAACGCAATTCCCGCGCCATTCATCTACTATCTGGTTCGGATGTGGTTGATGGTGTACGAGGACGAACACGGAATCTCGGAGGGGCGAGTGGACTACTCCGACTACGACGAGCGGATGGACACCAAGCGCAAAAGTGAGGACAATCGCCAGTTGGACGAATTCTGATGTGCGACAAAACAGATATTTGATACGGACAAGTGGGTTCCAAGTTTCGGTAGGAGGTACAGTCTGATGAGCGAGAACGAGTGTCACGTGTATCGGGATCGAGAGTCGAACTCGACGTACGTCGGGGATCCGTTCGTCGGTGTGCCCGTCTCCCGCGACATCGTTGAAGCCGTCGCCACTCAGTTCCACATAAAGGCTGATTCACTCGCTAGAGCTCTACGAGAAGTGCAAAATACGTCTGTGATTAACGTCGAAACCCTCTTTACGGGCTTTGACCCCCTCCCCGTCGGTCGAAGTGACGAGGGGCTGTTGTACGTGCTAGCCGAGGCAGACGGGTGTTGGGACACTGTAGCTGATCAAATCGGACTCACAGAAGACGGCCGTGACGCCGTAGCGACCGCTCACGACCGTCAGGTCAGAGAGATGGTGGGAGACAGAGAAGTAAGAGGCGGTAGTGGGTTCGTCGTCTCGTGTTCGGAGTTCCCCGCAGACGCTATCGACGACATTGTAGCGGTGGTAGAAAAGACCAGACTGACGAATCGACAGGCGACGACGTGGATCCTCTCACAGTACGTCCCAGGCAGTGACGCAATCGCCCGAATACTCTCGATCCCCGAGTCAGTCGTGCAGTCGGAACTCGCCACAGTTGACCGGACTACGCGGCGGAGCGCAGCAGAGACACGAACTCTCGACGTCCCTGGACCACTCACTCGCCTTGAACCGGAACCTCAGTCCCCGACGTGGATGGGACTCGATTGGTCGAGGTGGTTCGACCTTCGAGACGGGAAAACGCTCCGTGAAGAACTGCCACGCCGTCCAGGTCTCTACAGAGTTCGACATACGGAACTCCCGGGTTTGATGTATGTAGGGGAATCGGGGTCGGAGGGAGGCGTTCGACAGCGAGTAGGGCTTGGCCTGTCAGCGGGATTAAGCGGATCGGATCGACAGACGGGAGATCCACATGGCGCGGCGCGTCCACTTCAGCAAATTACCGAGATAGCTGGGGGGAATATGGAAGTCTCTGTCACGACACCCCCGATATCGTCGAATCGGAGACACCGCCGCGCAATTGAGGCGACTCTGGTGGCGGTTTGTCGTCGAGAGATTGGCTGGACTCCTATGGTCCAACTGAACCGAGAGCCTGCTGAGCACGTGAGCAGCCCTCACAGCGAGTTGCATCGGGAGCTAAGGAACATCGCAGAACGGTCCTCGTATTCCGTACCATCGTGGCAGCCATGGCGTGACGTGACTGCTCCACACTGGCTGGGACTCAGCTGGACCGAGAGCCGTCCACTCTCTGAGCGAGACAAGATCGACAGTACTGGAGTATACGCGTTTCGACTGTGGCGGGAAGATCAAACGGGAGAACGGTGGGGTCAAACAGTCCAAGAAATGGGGACGACTGGATCGATATCGAGTCGCCTGTTTAAATTGCAGAACGGGTATGGAGACGATATGCGTTTCTCCGTCGTCGCCCTTGATGGGCTGAGTACTGACACACAACGTCGGTCGCGTGAACTCCGTGAAGTCCGTCACGACATCATCGGCGCACACTACTTGGCCACTGGTACCCTTCCAGAGGCACAGTTCTGACCTTGATCAAGGGACTACGCCAGCGACGTACCGCCCATATTTATGTCGACGGGGGAGCGTTGTGCCAATTATGAATCGTAGCACACACTTCTACGACACGTCTGCAGCTATACCGGCTAGTGCCTGTGGGGGGTCGTGATGAGCGGTCAGTGGGGATTCACCACGTCTCGACCGACTGATGCTCGATACGGTGACGACGTCGCAAAGTACGCGATGTCGCACGGTGAACCCGGGTTGAAGACGTTCGTTCGGGAGGTACTGCAGAACTCGAACGACGCACGGTTGGACAACGACCAACCGGCACGGGTCACGTTCAAACTGGAATCCTTACAGGGCGACGAGGCAATAGAGTACCTCAGAGCACTCGATATCGAGACCTGGGCCGAGCACGCTAATTTAGCGTCAGACACGGAGAGCGGCAAGCACATCGCTGAGGCGATCAAACGCATAAAAGACGACGAGAAGATCCGTATTCTGACTATCGAGGACGAGAACACGGAAGGTCTCCTCGGTGAGGAGAACGCCGACGAATCAAATTTCACTGCGCTGGTCCGAGACGTTCTGTTCAGCAGCAAGTCGGGAGATACCGCCGGTGGGAGTTACGGTCTGGGGAAGGCCGTTCTCTGGCTGTACTCGGGCCTGTCACTCGTCATGTTCAACTCGACGCTGAGCGAGCCCAATCCAAAAGATCAATCCCCTCGATTGATCGGTCGAACGCGCTTGCCGACGCACAAGTCGGAGGACGGCGATACGGTGTACCAAGGACACGGTTGGTACGGTGGTCTGAACGGCGACGAAGAGGGCGCGAGACCCGAGTCCATCTGGGGGGAAGAAGCCGAATCGATAGCGGAGGACCTCCAATTGAGCCGTCCAGACGGTCCAGGAACGAGCATCCAAGTTGTGGACTTCCGTGTACCTACAGCGGAAGAGCGACTGGACGACGAGGAGTTAGCGGACCAGATTACGGAGATGGCAATCGAGTGGTTCTGGCCCGCGATTTATCGTGGTGATCTGGAGGTAGCAGTCGAAGTGGAAGGTGAGTCAAAGCAAGCAAGTATCGACGAGTATCCGCAGTACGAACCCTTCACGAACTGTCTAGACGACCGTGATGACTCGGTCAGTGAGCTGGATGAATCCGGAGATGTCGCGCAGGCCGCCATATCACTCGACGTACCCGAGAAGAGCGACGGCAGTGGCGGTGCGGATGGCCAACTCGGTTTGCTAGTTCGCCGTGCAAATACGGGTGAGTATCAGCATCGGAACGAGGTGGCGTTCGTCCGTGGTGCAGGAATGGTTGTTGAGTACTACGACCGAGACCGAGTCGTCGTCGGGAACCAGGACTTCCACGCCGTCCTCCTCGGTGGGCGCGCGAGACCTTGGGGAACCGATGAAAGTCCACAAGACGCAGATACTATCGTAGAGGAATTCTTGACCGCTGCGGAGCCACCCCAGCACGACGAGTGGGTGCGAACGGAGACACTGGCGAACACCTACTCTCGGGGATTCCGGACCGCAGTAGAGGGCATCAAGTCTGACGTGACCGAGACATTACGGGGATTCGTCGCGCCCGACGTTGACCGTGGCACGACTGGGCCTCAGCGTCTAGGAAACCGGTTCAAGATCGGAAACGAATCACGAGGTGGTCGCTCTGATCGTGAGTCACCCAGTAGTCAGCGTGTCACCGGAGACACGAACATCTCGTTCGACGATGTGTACACACACTGGTCGTTTAACGGCGAGGTGGAGCCCTTAAGCGACCGTAACGAGATACGAGCAGTCACCGTCTCCCTGATCCGGATGGCAGAGGAGAGAGCGACGTCGGATCGCCTTCCCGTACAGAACATCTCGTCGGATACGGCTGGAGTTTCGATATCACTCCCGGAACAAAACGACGTCCAAGTGGGACGGCTAGAGCCGGCTCCTGGCACGTCAAAGATCTCCTTTGAGGGTGTCTCAATAGAGGATCACAGACAAGTCGAGACCAGATTGAAGGTGTCGGTTGACGTGGCAGAACGGAGGGACGAGTGATGGCGACTGTCAACGAGGAAGTTGAAGGAGCAGAGCCGGACGAAGAAGGAGAAGACGACGTCCAGACAGGTAGCTTAGTCAGCCAGTCCCTCCCGCATGAGTATCAAGAAGAAACGCTTGAATTCGACGTGGAATCATTCCGTCTAGACGGAGCTCCGCTTGGTGATCGAGGAGACCTTGACGAGGACGACCAGTTTTTGTCGCTGGTGGACGAGGGTGACTGGGAGACTCTGGAGTTAGAAGGTACGGTTACCGTCGATCAGGATACTATTGAGGAAGTCTTCCCGTTTGATGAGTGGGAAGAGACGCCAGGTCGTCTCGCACTGGTGAAAGAGAATCCCCTCGCAATGAGTCGAGACCGGCAGATACTCGCCGACTCTCCCTTGGATGGAGGGACCTACGAATTCACTCTGTGCATCAATCGAGACGACCACCGTGGACGAGTGAAGATCAAGCCGTTCCTCACTAGAACCGAGGAAGGCGAGTCTGGAGGATCGAAACACGCGTCCAAGGTTGGTGCACGAGTCGCTGACGGACTCTCGTGGGTCATTCGACTTGACGAGAGTAAAGACGGTGGAAGTCTTCTCATGCCGATTATTGAGGACTTCAGCGACTACGACAGCTTCCCCGACGAGAGCCACATCCACTATCTCAGCTTAGAGGCACCTCGGAACCCACAACTCTACTTGAACAGGGAACACCCACAGGTGGTCGAAGTGCTGAAGAACTCGGGAGCCACGGGTGGGCCACCCCGATTGCGTGACGTACTCTACGACTACATTGAACACTCCGTCTGGACGCAGTTGCTGATGCAGACAGCACGCGACACAAGTCCCGACACCGGCGAACCAGAGTACAGCTGGGAGGAAGACGTATTAGATATCTTCTTGGATGATTTGTATCCAGATCTCGGGGACGACGAGGCAGCGATCCAACTTGCCGAGGACGTTCGGAGCCACGTCGATATCCCAGATCTCGTCCAGCGGATCGAACGTACGGTACATCAGCAGTACGACATCCCATCCGACACGACGAATCTAATTGAGGAGGCGATCCAGAGTGACGACTGAGCTTCACCACCTGCAGAGTGCAGCCCACCCGATGATTGACACTCAATTCCTCGCGGGCGAGCGCGAGCTCACGGAGAAAGACCTTCGCCCGTACTTACAGCCGCTAGGTCGTTCCATAGATCTAAGTCCGGTAGACGAGCGGATTGAGGAAATCCGTGCGGACGACGACATTGACGCTTCGCTTATTGACGCCGAACTAGCGCCGACACTCCATCGCACCCTTGATTTGACACGTAACGAGGCAGCAGACGCTGGGCTGTGGCACTACCTTTGTGTCGTTCGGTTCCCTGAGTTCGTTCACTACCGGTGGGACCACGTCTTCAATCCGGAGAGTCCGGGTAACATGGAGGAGAAGTTCTTGAAGGCCGGAACGGACGCTTACTCCAACGCACTGCACCGGATCTGGTGGGGTGCCGAGCTCACCTACGAGGAAGGTGAATCGGGAGAAGTTGAGGATCGGGACTACAGTAGAACGAAGCGAGTCCTCGGTTTCCAAGAACTCGCCAATGACATCCTTGACCACGACTTTGCACGGTACATCCCAGTTACGCACGCCTGCGGTGATCTCCTCGGTCACGACACATTAAACGAAATCAAGGACGAGGGTACGTACGACGACCCACCGTCAAACAGTAACATCGCAAGTCGAACGACGACGCTGCTCCGGGAGGAGCTGACGGTTCGACGTGTGGAGATGATGGAGGAAGACGACATTGTGGAGACGATAAAGGAACTCCGTGACGACGTGATGCGTCGGGAGGCCGGCTGGTCGTAGCGCATGAGTTGTGTAAAGTGTAGTAGAGGAGTGGGCTGACTCGGACTGGACACCGTCGGTGAGCGATGCTGGGATGCGTGCTGGGACGTACGAAGCGACTGTCCACGCTCGCTCGGTTGATCCGGAGTTCCGTGCGACGGTGCTGTCCCGTCATGACCGAACGTGCCCGGTTTCTGGGGTGGATCATCCCGGACTATTGGACGTGGCGCATGTCCTGTCATGGAGTGACTATCCAGAACACAGGGCCGATCTCTCGAACGTGCTGGCGCTCAGTAAGACGCATCACGCGGCATTCGACCGAGAACTGTTCACGATTGACCAAGATTACCGGCTGTGCGTGAATCCGAGCTTCGAGACTCAGAGTGATGTGCTCCAACGGACGATTATCGACCGTGAGGGAGAACGTATCTCGATTCCAGATGATAGCTTGAAGCCACAGTACGTTGCGCAGCACAACGCGGCGCTTGAGTGGGTGTGAACGGCGTGATTCGGAAAACTACGAGCGAAATCGAAGAAGAACTGGAGGAGATTGAAAGCGAGGTGAAATCGGAGTTGGCGTTTATTCGTGCAGAAATTTAGACTGCAGAGTAATCGCTGTAGGCTCCGTCTATTCCTATGATTTTTTGACCGGGTGGTTATTCACTTACTTACGAATGACAGGAATTGCTATTATTACAGCGGGACGTGAGGATGCGTATCAGGACTATGTGCAGTCGGTGAGGGAGGGACATGACCCAGCGGAGTTTGAGGGGTATCTTTCTGATACCGAAATTGATGCTGTGACTGATTCAGAGACGGGGAAGGTGCATCTCTGGGGGACGACGGTTGATTCTAAATGGCAATTCGTGGAGGGTGGGGACATCGCGTTGATCTATCGGGGTGGACGGTATATCGCGCAGGCGACGGTTGTCCGGACACGTGATGATCTTGACTTGGCGGAGCATCTCTGGCGTATTGAGGGGAATCCGTGGGATCCTGAGAGTCCATGGCGGTATTTAGTTTTCTTGGCTGGTGTGGAGGAGATTGATGTTGACGTTGAGTTGTTCAACGAACTCACGGGGTACCAGGATAATTATATCCCGCAGGGGTTCAGTCGGGTCTCAGATGCTCGGATTCGTGAAATAGAGGATTCGTATGAGTCCGTTGAAACTGCGATTAACGAGTTGACTGGGAGTGGCGTCCGTGTGCACGAGTTTGATGAGGAGCCTTTACAGGAGGAGCCTGAAGAGGAAGGAGAACCGGATCTCGGGGAGCGTATTGTTACTGCGAGTCGGGACGGTAATCAATATGAGGTGTTGGAGGAACTGGCCGCTAAGGCGTTCTCTCGGTTGGGGTTTGAAGCGCGGTGGATCGAAGGCGGAGATGATACGGATGTTGAGATTACGGCTCCGATTCACGCAGTTGTTGAGGTGAAGGCGCGAAGCAGTGGGACGTTGGCCTCGCCGGATGCAACGCGAATTCAGGGGCATAAAGAGCGACATTCGGCCGACCATGCGATTGTGGTTGCGCCTGGCTTCACCCCGGCAGCAATTGAAGATGCGGACCGACAAGGAATCGTCCTCCTTGCGACCGATCACCTTCAAGCGCTCTTAGAACGGCGTGAGGCCTATGGGATCCCGCCTGAAGAGCTCTCGAAGTACCTCACTGAACCGGGTGCATTCCAAGATGACCGGCTTGATCAAATTGATGATGACCTACGAACTCGTCTCGGTGGCACAGAGGACTTGCTAGCCGTGATGGAAGCGCTTCAACGAGCAGATCCAGAAGAAGGAACCGCTGACCGGCTTCGCTTGATTTTGAAAGGTATGTACGACGAGGAGCGTGTTCCGGACCAGCACGTTATTGAACGGTCACTCAACCTATTGGCTCACCCAAGTATACAACTGGCAGAGTACAAGGAGGGGCAGTATCAGCCAACAACAACCAAAGAGAATGCGGAAGTCTTGCTCCGACGGGTCGGGAATCTCATTACTGAGGTAAGTAAGTTAGGCGAAGAGTGAGACAATCAGAGTCCGACCGTTTGATTTAGCGCCCACTCGTTCGATAGGACCTCGTCCTTATCATCTGTCCCACCTTCCGTGAGTAGTCCAATGTGACGGAGGTGGTATTTGAATTGGAAGTGGATGCCTGATTTGTATACCCTCGGGTCAGAGAGCATGGGTTCGTCAATGTCGCCGTCGGCGGTGAGGACGTCTTCGCGTCGGGCTTGGGTGAAGAAGACTTCGACGGTGAGTGGTTGATTGATGCGGCAGGCTTCTCGGACGACGGCGTCGATAGTTGCGGGTTTGATGCCGCGTTGGTGGAGGCGTTCGAGTGCTTCGATGATGAGTCGGGTTGGGTCGTATTGGATGGCGACTGACCGGGCGAGTTGTGCCCAGCGAGGGGCGAGGTCGGTGAACGGTGTTGACCGGCCTTTCCACGAGGCGAATTCTTCGAGTGCGGCAGCGACACTCCCGTGTTGGTTGCGGGCGAAGCGAACGACTTCTGCGCCGAGATGCGTGAGTGTCTCTCCAGCAGGTCGATTGTCGACGAGACCGAGGAGGATTGCCCCGCGGCGGCCGCCCGATACACTATTGATCACGTGCTCGGAGTAGACATCAGGAGTGTCACCATCTGCAGCGAGGGCGAGTGCGTAGCCGAGGTAGTTCTTTGGATGGTTCACCGGGAAGCTGCCTTCGGTCAGTCGATGCGTTGTGGCTTGGAATCGGATTGCGTCGATAGTGGTGGAGAAGTCACCGATGCCGGTGACGCGAGCGGGTTCGACGAGCGTTGCATCGTGCGGACTTTCGACGCCGATAACGCCGATGTTAAGGTCGCGTGCGAGGGCGCGTGCCTGGTCGGAGATGCTTTGGATTGGAGCAGCGACGTACCCGATGTTGACTTCGGACAGATGGCCGTGAGCTTGATTGATGCCTTGCCTGACGTCCGCAGCGCCTGGGTCGCTGTTGTGGCCTTTGGCTTCGATTATAGTGACCGGGGTTGTTGCGGCGTCGGCGTTCAGGACTTCGAGAGCGGGCATCCCGACGCCGAGGAGGTCAGGCTCACCATCTGTAAGGCGAATCGTATTGTAAGGTGCGAGACGCCGACGTAGATCTTCAGGGATCTCCCACCCTCCCCACGTCGGTTTGGTGAACTGGGTTTCCGTGACGGCGTAATGGTCTGTGCTCGTGTCGAGATCAGGGTAGAGGGTGTCCTTCGCGGCAGCAAGAACAGTGGGTTCGGTGAGTGTAGCTGCCATTGCTACAACCCTTCTCAACCAGTAATCATTAAACTAACTTATACGAGAATCACTATCTATCCAGCCATAGATGACGATTCACGTGCAGAGTGTGGGGATAAGCACGGAGCAGAAGATTCAAGCTAATGTCTTTGTGTCGCGTCGACTTTGGTTATGATTGCTTCTAACTGTGGTGTTGGATCGTTCGCCCCCTCTGTGAGTCGGACAATCGGGTCGAACGTTCCTTTTCGTAGAGCTTCGTATTCGCGGTTGTCTTCGACTCGTTGTTTTCCTCGGAGCGTGATTTGTGCTGTTTCAGCCAAGCCGGCGGGGTCGTAATGGTCAAAAATAGCGGAATTGTCGAACAGGTCGTTATCGCGCTGCTGTGCGAGTTCTCTGTACCAGAACCCGTAGAACAGCAGTTCGAGTCCGGTGTCGAAATCACCGGGTAAGGTGAGGTCGCGGTCAAGTCGGTCGCTAAATGCAGAGAGTTGTTCTCGGAGTGTCCGCTCAAATTCGGACAACCGGTGTGAGATATGCTCACCGTCGATGAGTAATTCTCCGATGAGTGGGTCTGCTGTTGTCAGGGCTTGGTGGTACTGTCGAAGGAATCCAAATCGCTCAACGAAGGCTTCATCGTGCCAGTCCATGAGCGATAGTAGGGTCGCTGGGTGGACGATGAACACATCCGTCAACTGGTCGCTGTCAAGCACATCAGCGGTCGTGTCCGGTTCGATCTGACGGACTTGGTTGAGATGTCTCCTACTGTGTAGCAGGAATTTGGAGGAGATGATCGTCTCAATGCGATTTACGCAGATTGAGTGAAGCCGCTCGACATTGAGTTCCGTTTCGTAGGGATCGTCACCCTCCTGGAGCTGTGGAGAGAGCGCAGAGCGGATTAATCCCTTCGTGATGTAGTACCAGAGGTTGTCGAAGTGATCAATGAGTTCTTCGACTGAGCGGACTGTCGGTGGTTCTTCGAGAAGCGTTTCGATGCGCTTCTGAGCGTAGTCCATTCCGTCTTTGAGTTCCAGATGTGGCTTCCGGCGCTTTGTGGTGATTCGAGTGCCGCCAGTCGCCCAGCTTCCCTCGTCGCTATCATCATTTGTGGAATCATCTGGGTCGTCCTGTCGCTGTTGGTATTTTTCGGTGAGTTTCGATGTTGCTTGGGAGATCGCTGCTGTTGCGACACCGACGTCAAAGAACAGTGCCTCATCGACGAGTGATTGGACCCCTTCCCGACCATCGCTCCGAAGTAACCCAGTTACTTCTCGGGTTCCTTCAGTTGGTTCTGTCGTGATTTGACGGAAATTCGAGTACTCCTCTTCAGAGAGACGGAGGCGAACGATTGTTTGGGCCCATGCTTCCGGAAGCGTTGCAGTGACACCTTCTTGCTCATCATCAGTGTCCTGTTGCCAGTCAATCTGAACAGCGTCTCCGGCGCTTGATTCGACCGTGACGGATTTTCCGTCGTCGATATGTGGTGCGACGAACCGAACTGTGATTGTCTCACCTTGGACGCGCTCAACGCGTGCATCGTCAAGAACAAAGGTAGTCGTTGCAGTCTCTTGGCTGACTGGAGTGTACTCAGCAAAGTCGAACGATCCAGGGTCACGTTGCTCGCCCGGGTGGACGGGGAAGCTAGACTGTCTCCATAAGGGCGATTCGTCGCTGTCTTCGGTGGTAACAGAGAGTATGGCGGCTTCGATGTTCCCGGATGATGCTGTATCAAGGAGTGCTCGACCGGTGATGTTGGGGCTTCCGTAGAGGATTGCTGTGCCCCATGGACCTTTAAGTAGTAGTCCTTTGGCGTGAATCCAGCGGGAGGTGTCGTGTACAAGAGGGCGAAATGTAACGTCGTCGCCAAACGCGCTGACTGCGTCTTCGGGAGTGAGGTGTGTGTTTCCGTCGGAGACGAGTACTTCATACTGATCGGCTCCGATTGTAGTCCCGATTCTTGAGAGCGTCTCTTCGCTGCCAAAGAATGGCGCGAAGAGCACCGCAGTTGTCACATCACCGAGTTCCTCGGTGACTTGCTGGAGGATTGGTTCGTCGAGGTTGTGGAAGAAACCACCTGAAATATCGGTCTGATGGTCGAGATCTTCAAGCCACTCGGTCGTGTTCACTGCCCGATCAATTTGAGTTTGAACATCGTGTCCGGAGATGTGGTCTGCGGCAAGGTGTTGTGTAAAGCGCCGCACCTCCTTTGCAACATGGATTACTTCTGGGGCAAGTGACTCTTCGCCCTGGTCAACGTCCCTAGGAACCGTAACCGTTTGGCCCAGTTGTGCAGCAGTCGAATACTCACCGAGGGTGAGATTGGCGGAGGAGACTCCGACATGACATGCATCCTCCCCAGCGAGAAAGTTAACTTTCGGATGGAATGCGCCGCTAACGCTGATTGGCTCTAAGTAGTAGTGGTTACCGATTGCGCGACTAGATAATTGGTTTCGGCGAGCCAATTGCTCGTATTTTTGCCCATCCATGAGAACAACCGGTGCGACAACACCTGCGTCTTGGAGCGGGTCAATTGCATAGTTCCCGAAAAACAGCGGCTCAAACGGGAACGTAGTGCAGACTGCGTATTCAACGTCTGCCCCGCCTAGTGCGTCGATAAGGTTCACTCGTATTCACCTCGGAAACGGGCGAGAATGACCTCTCCATCCTCTGTCGGGATCCAGAGATCCTGATCAGCGTTGTACGTCAGCAACCCGGCGTCCCGCATGAGCCGTCGAAGGTCATTATACCGGAGAGTTTGGGTCCCTGGCTGTTTCGTTCCCCCTGCAGCGTATAGTGTATCGTCACCGTACCTCTCTGTTTCACCTCCAGAATCTGCCCCGACTCCAAACACGAGCGAAATTGGGCCACTTCCAAGACGGTCTTGGACGACCTGGTTATGAACATCGATGACTCGATCCTCAAACAACTGGCGTGCAACTGTGGAGAGTGATGTCTCTGGAGGGATGGTATCCACGTATTGAGCAGTCTGGACGAGCGAGGATGGTCTACGTCCGTATTGGGCCTGCATATATCGATTGAAAAGGTCATTGTGGGTTGTCAAGTGGTTATACTGCCTGACGACGGCGAGGAGTTGTACTGTACTTCGAGCCACGAGTTTACTCAATGCGTTGAACGCTTCGGACGGTGTCGAAGCCGCTTCAACTGACTCAAAACTAAGCTCAGTCGCGTGTAGTAGCGTCCAACAGTTCACCGAATCGTCTGTCGTCGGTCGCCATTCCCCGGTCAGATTTGAGTCTAACCAGTCTTGAACGTCCCCGAGAGTCGTATATCTCGTTGATGTCGTTCCGGGAACGGTAGTCTCATACGTAGTCGGAGTTACGCGGCCTGCGAGGAGCAATTCCTTAGCAACGGAGGACTGGCTCATCCGCTCATCATTGAGTCGGGTTTCGGTGTTTAGAACTGCGTTTGCCTCATCTACGATTATCGGCTCTCGTAAGCCTGCCAGTAGCTCTGAACGGGCAGTTCCACCAGGAGCTTCGCGTTTTAGGTGAGCAGAAAGCCCCCACAGCTCAGATCGTAGTGCGTGGGCCAATAGCACTTGGAGGAAGTATGCACGCCCGATTGGACGGAACGGCTGGAACCGTTCTGCATCAATGTCGTCGTACTGCAATTCTCTCTGGTCAGTACTGTTTTGCAGTAATTGTTGGGTCCGCAAAATGGACAAACACCAGGCGCGTCGAAGGTAGTGAACTCCACCGACTACGGCGTCCTTTAAATCGTTTGAATGCCGTTCTTCTGAAACGAGGTAGCGATAGTGATGGTCAATAGGGATGTCGAGCTGTGAAGGCCACGTAGCGAGCGATACTGTCTGTTCTCGCTCGTCCCAACTGAAGAGTCCGAGCACAACGCGCTGGAGAGAATCTCGTTCGGGTTCGTTTCGTGAACCAGTAAAGCATCCTTGATGGGTGAACGCCTCTGCAAGTTCATCAAGCAAGTCAAGTGAGACTCGACCAGTTTGGACTGCGTCAAGGATTCTGTCGAAATACCTACCTGCGACATTATCTAAACTCTCCGCGAGCGACCGTCCAGCAGCTGTGAGCTGGAACTCACCCTCTTTTAATGAGAAGTTCCCAAGATTAGACTGGAATCCGCGAATAGCGTACTGACTATTGTCCAGTAGCGAAAAAGAAGAGAGATCAATGCTATCCGAATTGTACAGCTCGTCATCTGAGGCGTTGGTCTTCCCCGTTAATCCTGAGAGACCGTCAGTGACTTCACCATGAACTTGACGTCGTCGATAGCTAGCGAGTGCGAGAATCTCTTCGAACCCTTTCAGAATTTGTCTCTTTTCTGTTCTGGGAAAATCAGCAGTAGCTGACGCAGTCGTAATCCGGTGCATTGCCCAACAAAACCCGGAAAGATACCGCCCTCTCGCGCGGACGTCGGTAGTTATGCCCCGTGCAATCGTGCTTGCAATTCCATTTCTGACACTATCAGCTCGGAGGGGTTGTTCTGGAGGACCAGTTTTTGACAATCGCTCACTCCACTGTGGTTCGAGCGCCATTATAGCCGGGTGATTACCTGTGAGGACTGATAAAATATCGGGTAAGAAGAAATACCGAAGAAGGCTTATCCGTAGTTGCTATTGCATAGTGACCGTAAGTGAAATCCAATGGTGTTCCGAGGTCGTGAACACCGCTAATTTGTTGACCGAGATATAATTCCAAACAAGTGTATAGAGAGTTGATGAATTCACACCCGGATAAGAACCAACCGAATATTCTCTGAGATACGACGAACGTTGAAAGCTACTCGTCATTAGGTCGAAGATCTTTTTGATCCACGCGCCTTGTGCGAGTTTCAGCTGCATCTCCTCACTGTTTCCCCAGCCGTTGTCGAAGCCGTCGAAGACGTAGTCGTAGCCTTCGTCGAGGGAGATGTCTTCGTTGAAGATCAGTAACCTGTTTGACATCGCCGCGGTCGCTGTTGCCGTATATGACTCTCTCATGAATCCATATCAAGGTTGATAGGTAGTTGTCGTACTTGTGTCTTTAACAAGTATGGAAGTACCGTCGTCCTTTCGTATCCTTGTTTTATACCTTAGTAGACAGTAACGATTATGCATATCATCGATTAACGGTCTGGCGTGGAGATCTCATTTCATCATGCGAATCCCGATGCAGGCAACGAGTCCGTCCTGTTACGTTTCGAGTTTGATGGGTTCACGGAGAATCCCTGCCTGCTGATCGACGCTGGGCAAGGAGTAGATGTTGATCGGCTCTTGGAATCGAATGATCGGCTGGCTGGGATATGCTTGACACACGCCCACCTGGATCATTACTCTAGCCTCTCGGCGGCTCACCGTGACGGAATTCCTATCTTTACTTCGCCGGCAACCGCCAGTGTTCTCGGTGACGTCTTTGATGTTGCGAGCGATGAGTATGGAGTCCGAGCGAGTGGCGAGGTTACCAACGCGATCACACCGGTTGAAGATTGGAGGTCTATCACCTCCGAAGTTGAGATCCATCCTGTTCCTACCGGGCATATTCCGGGAGCTGTTGGGTTTCTAGTGCGGGTAGTGGATGATGGAGAGACCTATCACTTGTTGGCCACCGGTGACTTTACGTGTCGGAGTGCTGGCGGATTTACGGGCTTCCCTCCAGAGGAGTTCATCGATATTGATGCGCTGTTTTTACCTGCTGCAACGAACGAGTCGTTTAGCAGGTCGCTCACTAACGCGCTTGGGACGGCGCTTGAACACGCACATGGCGGTGCGCCGACGCTCGTGGCGACCAGCGGTTTGGTCGGTGTCCAAGTGGCCTACCTGTTAGATGCGTTGCGGGAAGAGTATGATCTCGGTGTGCCGATTCGTGTTGTCGGTCAGGTCGCTAAACTCTATGAGCGACTTGACTACGATTGCGCTGGCATAGAGCAAATCCCGGTGTTCGAGGACCCGCAAACGTGTCTTGGGCACGGTGTCATCACGATTGCCGGCCCGGAGATCCCCCGTGAACGTAGTAGCGGACGGTTGTTCGATTGTCTTCGTGAGAACGCGAATGCATGTGTTGTGCAGTTAGTGGGCTCTGGCAATGACCCGGTGGCAGAAGGTCGGTGCACGATTCACGAGTACGAGTTGGTGAACCATCCTACTCCACAGACCCTCAAGTCCGTCCACGATGCTGTGGATCCGACGGAGACCGTTATCATTCACCGTCACGGCGGTGCCGGCGGGAAATTCAATGATTTCGACAGCGTCGTCTGGGGGACCGGCGATACAAACAAGCACACACTATTTGATGGCGAGCAGTGGCGGTTACCTCCGGCAGCAGGTGGTGGAACCGTCGTGTCGAATGGTGAGCGGAACCTCCAGCAGTTTGCCAGTACGGAACTCCTCCATTCGTTCTCAGTACCGTCACTTACTCGTCATGACGACCCCGACCTCGAAGCTGAAGGGATCAACCAAGCAGAAATCGCCTCGTTACTTCATCACGGTCCCAACGCAGCGACAAGCTTGGACGCACCAAACCACTCCGAAGAAACGCAAGCGACAATGTCTGATACGGAATCCATGACAGCAGACGATGATTCGACGAACGATGACGCTGAGGAGAAAGCGACGCATCGACAGACTGGATTAATCGATACGACTGGTGTTACCCGCGGTGACCAGACGTCTATGGAGGCGACAGAACAACTGGACACCTCGTCGCTTACACCGAAGAACATGGTTTCTCAACGAGCCGCCAAACAACTCAGAGAATCGCAATCCGAAGCCGACCTTGATAACTCGGTGAACGATGACAACGGTGAGCCCGGCACGGGCCAAGAGATTGATTCTACAGCGGAGACGGAGGGTGCGCAAACGACCGGGAACACGGAGGCAGAAGATAACGAGCCTGAACAAGAACCGGAAGGCGAGTCGGCTAGCCCTGAACAGAGCAGTCCCGTCGAAGAGGCCAGTCAAGAACGCCAAGACCCCCAGACAGGCGAAGGCAATCCCACTACTGAAAGTACAGTTACTCCTGAGGGTGACAAGTCCGCTAAGGAGGCGGATACCGAATCAGAGCGCGAGAACGGAAATGCTGAAACGACTGAGGGAGACAGCATAACTGTCTCTCTTGATCCATTGGCAGTGGCATTAGCCGAATGGTCCGTCACGACATCTGACCAGGAAGATGTTCAGACAGTAGATGACTTCGTGACTGAAGCCGTGCGACAGTACGTCGTAGCATTGCTCGCCGGTGAGGCTTCGGGGAGTGAGAAACAGGGGTTCGCTGTCAACCTAACTGGTAGTCCTACTGTCGAGCAAACGATTGAGGACCTTGTTCGTAATAGTGGCGAACTCGATTCGACCATGGATATACTTGCAAAAGGGATTGCAGCCACTCTTGACACCGACATAGACTCAGCAGTTGAAATCCGCAATATGGATGATCACCGTGAATACTTAGACGCCATAGTACGGAATGAGTCCAACACCTTTACCAACCACGAGGAAATCGTCGAAGCAGCCATTAACTGGCAACTATGCACGGAATAGAATCAACGTTATAGGCGCTAACTTGCCAATACTGTCGTAAATGAAGTCTCGATTATTATTTTAAAGCCTGCATCTGATTAACACCGTCCTTCGTCTTTAGAAGAACGCTGTAAGACGTGAGAATGAGGAGACGACCGATTACTACACCTGCTACGGTGAGAATGGAGTGTTGGGTGAGGAATATGGAGTGAATAGAGAGGGGGGTTATTCCTTTAGGCGGATCGGCCGACCAATCAAGTACCCTTTCCCTTTCTCAAGTTTTACACGCCGGGTTTCGCCGGGAACTCCGCCCTCGACGTGTATTTGGTGGTTCTTGTACTGGGCCATCGTGTCTAAGGTGCCGCCGTCGCTCTCAATCTCGACTTCAACGGTCTTCCCGGCGATTTCGTCTTGAGAGACCTTCGGCCCTTGATACTTGTTCTTCCCGGAGGACCGGTTCTCCTTTTTTGGCTTCGACGATTTTGCGGATTGCTTGGAGGAACCGGTTTCCTTTACGGACCGCTGGTAGGACTCTTGAGACTGTACCTTGCCATCGACGATAACATTGGAATCTGCCATCGCTCGGTCGTGGAATGTCCCCTTACTATCACCGACATCCCCCGGTTTGGATTCGCCCATCTGATAGGCATCGTCAGAACGGTGTCGATAGCCGTACCGGTCTTTGTTATCGCGTGCCACGAAAGAAGGACCTATGTCTGACAAGATAAGTTTTC
Source organism: Halorussus gelatinilyticus (assembly GCF_023238445.1). Lineage (GTDB taxonomy): Archaea > Halobacteriota > Halobacteria > Halobacteriales > Haladaptataceae > Halorussus > Halorussus gelatinilyticus. The sequence continues at coordinate 3,106,829 of NZ_CP096658.1, forward strand.
TGGAGCAGGAACTCTGGGTGAAGGTATCCGATCCCGGAGGGGTTGAATCCACGAATCATCAAATCAGCAGATTTATAATTGGCGGGAAAGCCGTATCCCGGTAGATTACAGAGCATGGCCGAGTCCTCCACAGTCTCGAACCAGAAAGCCCTCGCCGGTCTCTTTAAGAACTGGCAAGCGGCAAATGCGTCCCTCTATCAATCTCACGGCAAACCTTCAAACGGAAGCGGTGACGGCGTAGAGGAGATCAACACCGCCGAGGATGTCAAAGACACTGTAGAACATGCAAAGGCCGTTGTCAAGCCAGACCAGCAGAATAAGAAGAGCTACCCGATTCCCCTACACCAGGAAAACGATCCAACCCCTACCCAGCAGTACGTTCTTTGGCGCCCTGATTCGGAGCAAATCGGCTGGTATGATTCGTCATTTGGGGTGAACGGTGTCACTCGGTTCACCTCTGCTGACACACTGCTTGGAACAGTCGTCTGTGAACGCCTCCAATTCTGGCATCCTGACGCAACTCTCGTTGAGGACAGTGAGCTCGAAGACATCGACTTTCCGGAGACGCGGGTGAATCCGCGGTCGGAATCCTCCTCGGCTGAACAGGATGCATTCTTCAACGACCTCTTGGAGTTTGTCCGAACGGAACGAGACACCGAACGTGAAACGAACTGGGATCAACACTGTGAGACCGGGATTGAAACACTCGTCGACCGTGGGTCTGCGGTCGGGCCATTCGTTCCCGTAACCCAAGGTAGAGGGAACGATGGAAATCCCAAGTTCATCTTCCAAATTACCGCTGAGGATGATGAGGATATCGACCTCTTCGAGGACGAAGATGTGTACCCGAATAACCTCTATATCCTAGATACGGTGAGCGACACCGATGAGTTCCCCATTGCTACTGAAGTAACGAATGTGAGTGGCCCCTCGTTGACGCTTCAACCGGACTGGGAGACCGTTGAGAATCGTCCCGTTGTCGAAAAGCTACTGGCAAACGAACAGACCGACTTCTGGGTAACTCCGCTTCTTAATCCAATTCCGTTTGAGCGGCGGTTAGACGCGATCAACGAGGTGAAATCAGACACAGGAAAACGAAAGTTGCTTACCGGGAGTCGGCCAGTCAGGTTCTCGCCGAACAAGTTTGCGGTCCCTAGTGTGGAGGTGGACCTTAACCCGTATCAGAAGCAGGCGTTGGTCTGGGCTGACAGTGCGGAGGATATGGTTTGTATCCACGGGCCACCTGGCACTGGGAAGACGCGTACCCTCACAGCGTACGTCAAGCATGCTGTTACCCAAGGGCAGTCTGTGCTGGTGGCCGCTCACTCAAACCAAGCGGTCGATAATCTCTTAGTGGGAGACAGTACGGTGAATGACCCCGAATCTGATACACTTCACGCGTTTGTATGCGATGAGGAAAGAGGTGAAGCCGAACTGACGATTGCCCGAGTCGGGCATAACTCGCGGAACAAAGTCGTTCAATCACACTACATGGATGTCTCCCCGAAGAGTGCGGATGTCGTCGCAGCAACAACGAGTGGTGCAGCGCAGTTCGATAAGAATGAGTTTGACGTTGCAGTCGTTGATGAGGCGACGCAGGCGAGTCGTCCAGCGACTGCGATTGTCGTCAACTGTGCGCAGAAGGTAGTGCTGGCAGGCGATCACAAGCAGCTCCCGCCGTATTGTGCTGATGAGTCAATGAAGACTGAGGATATGCATATCTCGCTCTTTGAGCACCTCTTGGATCAGTACGGAGACAATGTTTCTGTCCTTCTGCGCCGCCAGTATCGGATGAACGAAGAGATCGCCGAGTTCCCCAACCAAGCGTTCTACGACGGGAATCTGGAAACCGCGGACAAAAACGCAGATTGGCAAATTGACGATCTAAAACCGGTGGCACTCATCGATATCGAAGGAACGGAAAAACAGGAGACTCACGGGAACTCGCGGTATAACGTCGCTGAAGCGGAGGCCGTTGCGAAGCAGGTCAAACTCCTCATGATGTCTGGGCTTGAACCGGCAGATATCGGCATCATTTCCGCGTATAGTGGACAAATTGGGAAGATTTGGTCACAACTACATAGACTTGATGCTGACGATGTGGACCAGGTATCAGTCGATACGGTTGACTCCTTCCAAGGAGGTGAACGGGAAGCGATCATAGTCTCGTTCGTACGGAGTAACCCGGAGGGAAACAGTGGGTTCCTGACGTTCCCCGAGGAAGGGCCACGGCGATTGAACGTCGCACTCACGCGTGCCCGGAAGCGACTGGTTGTGGTCGGGGACTTTGACACCTTGTCAACCGTTGCTCCACATCGGACGACAGCTAATAGTTGTGCTAATCTCTATGGGGAACTATACGAGCTGTTGGATTCGCAGGATCGGGTCTTGAGTATGCGGTCGTAGGTGCCCCATTGTATAGATCAGAGGCATTTCAGCCAAGGACTCTTCCTTACCGGAGTTTGGCATTGAGAAGTTCTGCGTGACCGTTTAGAACTGCTTTCCAGTCCTTTCTTTCGTTAGCCCAGGATTCAATAGTGTTATTTGCGAATTTGGTTTTGGACTGGAAATCGGTCCATCCAATACTGTGTTGTTGTAGTGTCTCTTTCCAATTCTCCCAAAGGTAAGAATTCACGGCGCTTTGGATTTCCCAGCTATCCACTATTCGGTCACCACCTTCTGCATACATTCTTGCTACTTCTTCAGAATCTACTCGCTTTCGAACCTCGCTATCAGACGGTTCGGGAATATAAGGAAGCTCCATACGCCTTGTCGATTATCTATTCAGAATAATCTTACTCTATACAGAATTTACTTCTGCTAGAGGAGGTTCAGCTCATGCTCAGCGAAGGAGCCTATGTCGAAGAATGGGAGCCGAAAAGGTAGGGGAGACACTAACCCCTTTTTCGATTTCTCTCAGTAGTCATTCTGCGTAGTTTGATTTTGGCGGAGGAAGGGCAGACGCGTGGTGGCGACTTAGCTTCGTAGTTTTGCTACGAGATCTTCAACTTCTATACCGTTGTCCTCAGTCGTCTCTTCGGTCTGACGTTCTTGGTGTTCGGACGGTACTTCCACGGTCTCGTTGATCACCGGCGTCTGCTCGTATCTGTCGTGGAGTGTCCGTTGCGCGTCACCGACAGTACCTGGCATTGAATCGCCAATACTGTGGTCTCCAGTCGAGCGGTGTCGCCAGTTGAACGCGTCGCGGTTATCGTTGGACCCCACAACTACCACCTCGTAAAGGTGTTATTTAATTTTATCTCTGGTCAAACAATCTCCATTGCAGTACGCCTGTACATATCGTCAAGATCAGGACCACCGAGTACGGTGTAGAGTTCTATTAGGTCCGCGACATCGCTTGTACAATAATCTTCGAGTAATTGAGTGAACTCTTGGTGGACACTGGTTGCTTCGATACCCGCTTCAACGTTTTCGACGTATTGTTCACCGAGAACTTTCCCGATGTGTTTGCCCTGTACAGCAGAACCATCTATCTCTGAAAGGTATCCACCTGGGAAATCATAATCGTCATACCAGATGCTGTCGTTGTCGATACCCGCAATCTCGTATGCTTTCCAATCGGGGAGTATATGCTGGTCTTCCCATAGTTCGTCAGCATACTCGTCAGCCGCGGCGAGTGCGACATCGATATGGTTCTCGAATAGCCTTTCAGTACGTTTACGAAAGTCGTTGTCGGTAGTCGCGTCTATATCTTTAGCCCAATTGAGAAGATGCTTACCGTCAAACCAAGTGCCGTTGTACGTAAGGAGTCTTTCGACATTCCGTTGATTGCACCACTCAAACAGTCGCTGGTAGAGGTCCTTAGTATAGGAATCTTCCCAGTTCCCGGCCCGGAACAACACTTCTGTTTCTGGCGTTTCTTCAAGCTCGTCAACGTATGCGAGGCTGACGGCAAACCATTCGTAATACTTCGTTTTGTTTGAGTTCTCGGGTGGCTCTTCGAATGGACTTGCAGTTTCGATATCGAGTACCAGCGTCCCCATACTAGGAAAGCACCTCCACACCACCCTGTCCAAGGAAGTCTACAAGAATGTTTTCAAATCAATACATATTGAATTCTGGTTTACCAGTTTGGGGAACCAGAATATCCATTGTGATTCTGGAATAAACATTCTAACGAGACTAGAACTCACTTCCCAAATTGGTTCTCCCTGAACTACTTACGAGTAGAAGACGACGGGGCGGCGGTCGCCACCATGTTCATCCTCAGGAAGGTGCTCTGAGAGATCCTCGCGGGTGTCGTCGCCGAGGAGTTGGTTGAGGACGTCGACGGCAGAGGCCCGGAGGAGGGGTTTGTTGTCGTTGCCGCAGTTTTCGTCGAAAGTGCAGGCAGGGCAGCCGTTGGGTTGACCGCAGTGGCAGTCGCGGAGCTGATCGCGGGCGCGTTCGGCGAGCGCTTCGAAGTTTTCGTAGATGGCGCGAGCGAAGCCGAGGCCTCCGTCGACGCCGTCGTAGATGAACCAGCCGGAGGCGGTGCGGCCGGTGAGCTCCTGAGTGCGTTGTTCGAGTGCGTGGGTGGCGGCTTCGAAGGAGTCGCCGATGGAGTCGGTGATGTCGTCGTAGTCGGGGTGGGCGTAGTGGGTGTCCATGACGAGCGTGGCGAGGCCGCCGAGGTCGTTTTTGTCGACGCGGAGTTCGAGCGGGGCGGTTTGGATAGTGGCGTGTTCTGCGGCGTGGAGCCCAGCGATGTATCCGAGGTGGGCGATACCGGTGTTTTCGGGGTCGACGCCGGTTTCGATGCCGTAGTCCTGGTACTTGCGGGTGAGGGCGGTTTCGACGTCTTCCGGGACTTCCACCCAGCAAAGCTGCGTATCCATCAGGATCGGCGGGGTTTCTGTCGGGATTGCTTGTTGTTTCGGGTCGCTATTGCCAATGTAGAGCTGGTCGTAGGAGTGGTGGTGGACGAGCACGGTTCCGCGGCCGAAGTGGAGAGTGAATCCGTTGACCTCGCGGGATTCTTCGGACTCGGCGTCAAGAACGTTGACTTTGTTTCGGGTACGGGTGTAGTACTCGCAATCGACTGGTTTGAGTTCGATGATGGGTTGCGGGCGGTCTTCGTCGACGTTGACGACTTCGAACTGCTGACCGTTCTGGAGGCGGACTGCGCCTTCGTGGTAGTCGCGGTAGGCGCGGTTCTGTTCGATTGGTTCTAAGTCGAGATCGTCGGGGAGGCCCCACTTGTCACGGTCGACATCGGCTGCGAGTTGAAGGCGGTAGTCCGTGTCGGTGGTGCCGTACAGGTTGACGCGTGTCTGTGGGCGGCTCGGGCCGGAGTAGTGAACGGCGGCGTCAAGGTAGCCGTCGACGAAGCCAGCTTCGCGCCACATCTTGACGGCAGCCCGAAGTCGGTCTTCATCCGCGAACGTACCGATATCTGATTCATCGAGTGCGATTTCGTCGGCGGCGGCGAGGACGTGAGTCGCAAAGACAGAGTTGTTCGATGTGTCGACGACGGCGTCTTCGACGTCGTTTTCGAGGAGGTACTCGGGATGGTTGAGGATGTACTGATCGAGTGTGCGGTGATCGCCGACGAGGACAGCGAGGCTGCGGCTTGCTTCGCGGCCGGCGCGGCCGATGCGTTGCCAGAAGGACTGTCGCTGGCCGGGATAGCCCATGAGAACGGTCGCGTCGAGATTGCCGATATCGATCCCGAGTTCGAGTGCGGATGTCGTTGCGAGGCCGGTGAGGACGCCGGTTTTGAACTGGTGTTCGCGGGAGTGACGGGTGTGGCGACCGAGGCCAGCGTTGTACGCTTCTCTCCCGACGGTGGTCGGATGGTCGTATTCGCGGGGGTTGTTCCGGCGGTGTTCGTCTGCCCGCTGGATGCTAAGCTCGGTGAGTTTGCGGCTGTCGCAGAACAATAACGTGCGGATGCCGCGCGAGGTCAGATGGTTGAAGACTTTCGGCGCTTCGACGCTGGCCGGGACGCGCTCGGCGATGAACTCTTCGCCTTCCTCTTCTGGATCATTCGCATCGTCGATGTCGATATCGAAGGTTTCCTCTTCGGGCGTAGGGTCCTGTGTTTTGTCCCGCGGCGGCGGGTTCCAGAGGATGACGTCGCGGGGGCCGTGCGGCGAGCCGTCGTCATCGATAACGGTCACGGAGGCGTTAATAAGTTCCTCGGAGTGATCCCGGGGGTTCCCGATTGTGGCGGAGGTGAGGACGTATTGCGGGTCACCGCCCCAGTAATCGGCGACGCGTTGCATCCGGCGGAGGATCCACGCGACGTGCATGCCTTCGATGCCAGTGTACGTGTGCGACTCGTCGATGGCGACGAGGTCAAGGGCGCTGTAGAATCGGCTCCACTTGTCGTGGTGTTCGAGGTAGACGTTGAGCCCGGCGAAGTTCGTGAGGATGACGTCGGCTTGCTCGCGGATGGCGCGTCGGTTGCCTGTTGTATCGCCGTCGTAGATTTCGACGCGGATGTCTAACCCGAGTTGGTCGTACAGTTCGTCGAGTGCTTCTTGCTGGTCTTTGGTGAGCGCCTTCATCGGATACACGCACAACGCGGTTGAAGCGTCGTTGTGTTCGGCGGCTCTCGTTCCGTCGGGGTTGAGCACGCCAGCATCGAGGAGATTCCGTGCGATTTGGAGGCCGTAAATGTGAGTTTTCCCGCTGGACGTTGATGTCGTGACGGCGACGTTGTCACCTGTTTCGAGTGCATTGAGCGCGTCGGCTTGGTGGCTGAACAGGTCGTGCGGGTATGGCTCGGCGAGCTCTGGACGGAGGACTTCCGCTGTCGGGACCGTGTCCGCTGGTTCGGCTGGTAAGCCGATGGTTTCGAGGTATTCCGAGTCGGGGGTGAGAGAGGTTCTCGGGAACGTGTCTATAATGGTGTCCGCATCAACGTCGGCTCGTGCGTTCGCGTCGGTCGAGGTGGTGTTGTCACTCATGGTTAGAAGTCGGTGAGGCCAGCTTGTTGTCCGGTTGCGCCGCCAGTGCCGCTGTCGGTCATATCACGTCGCGTGGCATTCGTGATTGCTTGGTAGACGTGCCAGAGTGCCCGGCAGTCGTCTTCGCAGTACGCCTTATGGCGTTCCCAGTCCGGTTCAGCCGCTGGAGAGTCCGGGTTGCGCATAAATTCTTGATACGCAGCAGCGGTTTGCGCGCCAGTTAACCCGGTTCCGGCAGGATCGTAGCCGAGCGCGCGAGCAACGTGGTCGAGTTTGTTCGTTCGACCGGGGAGGAGGGCATTCCCGTCGCGGACGGCCCATTTGTATAGGTCATATGTCCAAATGTCGTTCCAGGCCTCGACGTATTCGGGGAGGTGCTGTTCAAGGAACTGGGTGATCTGTGGATAGTCGAAGTTGTACCCGTTCCATGTGAGCACTGTTCTGTCTTGGTGGTTGGCGAGGAACCACGTGATGAACGCTTCAAGTACTGGCTTCGGGTCGTTTGGGTGTTGCTTCTCGATGAACGCTTGATGTGTGTCAGTTGCTGGGTCGTAGACGCCGAACTGCCAGATGATGGTAGGGGAGAGCCCGTCGGTTTCGATGTCGAGGCAGAGCGGTGGGCGGTCGTCACGTGTCTTGACTGGTGTCTTGTTTGTGAGAACGATGGGTTCGCCTGAGTCGATGACGTCTGCGTGAGCGTGTATCTTCTCGGCAGTCGTCTGTCCAATGCCGGAAAGGTCCGTGAGCGTACTGATGGCGAGGTTCTGGACATCGCCCGTTGTTTGACATCCCTGTCTGCGGAGCCGCTTCGCAGTAGACTCGGCGACACCGTTCAGCGCTTTGAGCCCGAACTGATCGGCGTCGACAGCTTCTGCTGCAACCGTCCCTTGAGGCGTGCAGGTGTACTGTGCGAACTTCAGTCCGTGTTCCTCAGACGCTCCGAGTCCAGAAATCGGGACCTGCACTGATGAGTGATTATACGAGAGTGACCACTTGTGGTAGTACTCTGCTGGCTGGCCGCCTGCGAGGACCGTGACTGGTTCGGACAGGGTAGCAGTGATCGCCGCCAACTGCTCAGCCTGAGGGAGGGTCGTGGAGAGGGTCGTCGTATCCCACTCAACGGAGAGTTGGGGGACGAAGAGGTACGTCGCCGCCTCGGAGCCTGTCTGCCGCTCACCCGATGACAGCTGGGTCTGAAGTCGAGGGAGGACGTCCCCGCTTTGGACGGCGAGAATGTCTATCGTCTCGGGGGGTGGCGCTGTGTCAGGTGCTCCGTGAACGCCCGCGTCAGAGGAGTATCGATAGTGGTGGACGCGGTCAGCACCGTGGCCGCGTTGCGGGTGGAGAACTGGGAGGTCCGGTGCGGCGTCACGGGCGGTCGCATACGCAGTCGGGGTTCGGGCCCCAGGGACAGTAATGAGCGCAGCCGTGAAGTACTGGACAGCGTCACGGACCGCAGGCTGTGACACGCGGTCGAGGGTAGACGCGGGAAGTGCCAGTAACTCCAGGGGTGTTTCGCCGTCCGTGGTCGAATCGGTGTCTCCGGTCATTGTTGGGGTTAGTTAGATGAAGCCGATTTTATCTCGGAGTTTGTTGGTCGGTGGGAGGTGCTGGCGAGCGGCCGCAGTGCTTGCCAGGTCCGCGTACATTGTCGTGATTGGAAGGCGAGCGGTGGCATTGGATGCGCCGACGTGCGCTTGCGACAGGAGGTACGTTTGCGCAGTTAACGTCTCGATGGGGGTATCGCCGTGGACGCGTTCGACAGTGATGGGTTGTGGGAGTCCGGTGCTTTCTCTGCTGGCGAGGGTTTCGGGTTCCCCAAAGGTGGCGACGATGGCTTTAGGAAGGTCCTCGTAGATGGCTGCGGTCGCTTTCTGCGGTGTGTCGAAGTGAGCGCCGCTGTATTTCAGTACGCGGGCTGGAGCTTGCTTCCGGATCTCGACGACATCGTACGCGACGTCGAGTTCCGTGAGGAACTTCTCGACTTCGCCGAGGTCTTCGTTTGCGAATCCATCTCGGTGGATCGTGATGTGGTTCGGGTACCGGTCGTATCGGGTCCGGAAGCCCATCACGGCCTGTTTGACGATCTCTTTGAGATCTTTCGGCGGGATCTTCTCTCCAGACTGCGGTCGAGAGGAGGTGTATCCGAGGACGGCCCCGTCAGCGTGAATCGCGGTGGTTGCGGCGGCGAGATGGACGTGGTTACCGTTCGCTGATTCGTCGTACTGATGGGTGACGTCGATTCCAAGGTGGAGTTCTGACTCGCCAGGCAACGCACGCTCAATAGTGAACGGAATGCCTCCTGCAGCCGCGACCAATCCGAGGGCGATGTTGATGATCGTGAATCGCTCGTCGAGTGTTTCCTCGTGGGCGAACTGGCTGTTGAGGTCCTTCGTAGCGAGAACCTTTTTCACCTCGTCGTAGACTCGCTCCGGATCCGCCGTGTCGAAGTACCCGGTGTTCTTCGGCGGGAGCGTGCAGAACACGGCGTCGTAATCGTGGTCGTCCGGGATTTCCGCCGCAATTTCCATGCCCAGCTGGTCAGGTGACATCGTCGCGTCGAAGGTGACCTCTTCGACGCTGTCTGGCGGAGCTCCGATCTGTTCTAGTTTGCTTTCGAGGGTGGACCATCCCCGCTGGATTCGCTTATCCCGTTTCTCCATCCGGACGTGGCACACGCGGAAGGAATCCGGTGCTTCGTAAACCCCGAGGCTCGTGACGTCACTCGGATGCGTTCCGGTTTTCCCATCACTGAACTGCAAGACGTCTGCCTCTGGGTCGAAGAGCCCACGGATTGAGACGTTCTCATCGCCGACCAACGGATCTGACTCGAACTCGACGGTGTGCCCGTCGAACTGAAGTGGGTCAAGTTGTTTGACGAAGTCCTCAGCCTTCGAGATGCATTGCTCGGCTGACAAACGTGTATTGAGCCGTTGTTTCTCCGCAAACTCCGGCGCGAATCGAGCGAGATTCTCAGGGTGACCTTGGAGTGCCAGGAGTTCAGGTGGGAACGCCATCTCTGTTCCATCGCCCCGCTGACGGACCGTCCAGATAACCTTACGATCTGCGTCCTCGATTTTCTGTACTTTCGCTGGATCGACCCAGGGTTCCTCGCGGTGATACTGGACGAGGCTTTTGTTCCCCTCGATATGGAGCTTGTCAGTGACGGTTTCTGACCCCACGCCGATAACGTACAATCCCATATCTCGGTACGTTGGTGTCACCCTGAGCCCAGGATGAATCTCGTCTTCATCGAGTTGATCGAGCGTCTTGTCCGAGAGAATCCGATGGCGGTAATCGACGTGCAGATAGGCTGCACGCGTGGGGAGGACCTCAACGGTGAGGTTGTATCGCTCGTGAAGGCGGAACCCCTCTTTCTCGATAACGGGTTCGATTTCTAGGATTTTATCGATTCCGTGGATGTCGTACTGGTCGCGTTTCGAGTCCTTCAGAACTTCACCGAGCATTTCACCCAGAATCTCCCGGTCATCTTCGTCCGCGAAAGCGACCGGTCGCTTACCAACCTCGTTAATCTCGAAGCGGGGAAGGTCCACTCGTTCATGCGCGAGTTTCACGAGGGAAACCAGTTTGAACGCACTCCCAACCACGACCGGCGTGACGTCAAGTTGTTGCCGGACTTTGCGGCGCGCGCGGTACGTCGCTCGCAGCGCGTTCTCGCCAGAAGGTCGGAACCCTCGCTTCGGAACGAGTTCGTACTCGTAGACGTCGTAGTCTGGAAGATTCTCTGTGGCACGGAACGTCGTAAGACCGTGATCGCCACTAGTAGCAGATGTGTCTGGAGTTTCAGCCAGACCGTCTTCGAGAGCTTCCTCTGTACTCGGTGGGCCCGACATTTCGAGAAGCTTAGCATCACTCTGAACAGTAAGATTCTGGTATCTCTCCCCGTCGTTTCCTTCGTCGATTTCGTACTCGACAGCTGTGATGAGGTAGGTAGCCCCCCTATCGTAATCTGCTTCGTAGATCTCCTCTGGTGCAGAGTTTTTCCAGATCGTGACGGTCCGGTCATCACCGCCGCCGTCTGTGAATTTCAGGTTGCGTCGAGGGTACTGACCCTCGTTCTCGAAGACCGCGTCTAAGGTGAATCGAACGGCGTAGGTGTCTCCAACCGGTACGTCGTTGAGTGAGTTCTTGTCAAGATTAACTGGTTTCATTGTGCGTCCTCCATTGCCGGGATGCACTCAGCAGGTGCTTCGACCGTGAGCTGTTCTCCTTTTAAATGATCGAAGTTCACTACAGCGTCCTTCGTCGCCAAAATCTGTCCCCGGACCCCAAGTACCTCTGACTGGAGTTCGTCACCAACAGTGACTTCGGGCAGGTTCAGGACAGTCGCGTCATCGCCAGAGAAGTGAACCGGGACCGTGATAATCCGATCATCGAAACCGTCCTCGTCATCCGGAAGGACTGAGAACGGTTCTAGAGACCCAGTTAGTACCTCACGACAGGAATTTGCAGCCGTGACGAGTTCCTGTTTCGGGTCATCCAGCGGCTCGTACCATTCTTTCGTCGATTCCGTCGACACCACATCATCCAGAGCTTCTTCGATGATCCCGGCGACACGACGATTCGGTGTTCTCGCAACGACCATACCGTGCGTCGCTCCTTGCTCTGCCCAGCGACTGACATACCGATCTGCCTGCGTGATGCCAGCCTTCACACAGTCTTTGGCAACTAGGTAGACGACGAAGTTGTGCGCACACGACCGTCGTTTGAACGACGGGAACGGGCAGTCCTGATACGTACAAGACGTTCCAGGAGTGAAGATGCACTGCTGGTGTGGCGGCTTCGACTGGCACTCCTGGCACGGCGATGTGTCTGCTTGATCTCCGCAGTGCTGGCACCGGAATCCAGGCTGGATATCGACGCAGATCTCTTCACCGACGAGACCTGCGAGGTCTATCGGCCCATCCGTATCAGCGAGGTATAGTCGTGGTTTTCCCCGTGACCAGGAGACCATTGTCGGGTGAGCACTCACTGTAGCCCGAGAGCGGAGCGTAGTAGTCTGTCGAACTGTCATTTGTACCCTCCGAGAGTTCCCTGAAAATCGGTCGGGCTTCGATACGGATCGATAATTTCGTCGGTCAAGTGTCGCATCGCCTCAGCCTGGATCGCCATCTCGATCTTGCGGCCGTAGAGCGTGATACGACCGGTATCGTCGAACCCAACTTCGACCTGGATATTTCGGTCCGGGAGATCGACACGGACCTGTTCGAATGGATCCCCGAAGTATTGCTCCCACCAGTCCGTGTCTCTCAGGTCGCCCCTATCTTGAGCCGAAACGTGGTCTGGTCTTTCGCGCCTGCTCGGACTGACGTCGACACGTTGGACGCGGCTGGATTCCTCGATGACCGTTCGCAGGTCATCTTCGTCGAACTCTACCGTCTCAAATCTCACGTCCTCATCGAGAACTCCCGTGAGTGTCGTGAGAATCTCCTGTTCAACCTCCTTTGTCGCCTTCTCGATGGCGACATATCCGTTCTGGAGGAAGAGGATCGGATACCGTTTCGCGCGTTTCGTTTGTTCGGTGCCTTCGAGCGTGGTCCGGTCGTAGTACGTCTCACGACCATACTCAGCCCAGCATAGCCCATCTACTCCCTCGGTGAACGTGTGCGGAAGCATTCCGCTGTGAAGGTCGACGTCCGAGTCGAACGCCGAGGTAGCCTCGATTCCGGCTTCGATCTCTTCCGTGTCGATGCTCTCGTCTCGCAGTGGCACAATTTTGTAACTAGCCATCGAACTCGGCCTCCTGGTTGATTCGTCGTTGGATGAACGGTTCCAATGTCTCGGTCACTCGATAGAACGCGCGTCGTCCCTCTCGGTCGCGTTCTACAAATCCTCTGTCGCTGAGTTCCCGGAGGTGGTAGGAGATGGTCGATTTGTCGCGGTGGAGTTCCTCAACCAGTGTGCCTGGTTGGACACCCCGGTCATTTGGAAGTTGGAGTATCTGTTTCAATACTGTAAGCTTTGACTCTGAGAGGTTCTGGACACGTGTACTCGCATCGGCCAAGTGGAGTCGGTCAGCAGCCGAGTTCGTGGCTGCTACGTCTCCTGGATCCAGTTCTTTCCGGAAGGCCTCTTGGAGCGACTCTAACGCGAGGATGTGAATCAAGCGCGGGATCCCCTCGCTTAGCTCATGGATGCGCTCCATGGTGTCCGACGGGAGTGTAAACTCGTTCTCGGAGAGCACCTCGAAGATGATGCGTAGCGTTTTGTCGGTGTCTTTGCGGGGGAACGCATCAAGGTAGATCTCTTTCGAGGGCGGGAGGGCGTCTTGGATTCGCCCTCGGTTGATGCCCCACCGTTCAGGCGTCCAAGTCGTCACGAATAGGCCGCTGTCTACAGCCTGTCTGAGTTCGGTGAGTGAGGTTTCGATTCGCTTGTCTAGGCCACAATCATCGATACAGACGATTGGGGTTTCGAGTTCGGTCAGCCCGTGAGCGAACTCATCGAGAAGGAATCCTTTGTCGGCCTTCTTTCCGAGATCCGTCGCGTCGATGAACTTCGTATCGATGTCCTCGGAGAGTCCCGTGAGAAACGAGATGACCGTGTGGAGTAACTGAGTCTTCCCGATCCCTGACGGTCCGATTACAGGGGTGTGATAGACATCCTGTTGCTGGGTTACGAAGCCCGCGTACTCACCGACTTCGTCAAGCGCATCTTCGTGATTCACCGCTTTTTCAGGGTAGTTTCGGAAGTATTCTGTGAGTCGGTTGCGGCTGGCTTGTTCTGCTTGGAACCCGTGATCCGACAACCAGACTTCGTAGCTTCCGATGTGCCCCTGTTGTCCGCGTTCGAAGGCTTCTCGGAAGCGGTTTTTCTTGTCTTCGTCTCCGTTGCCCGGTTCCATCAGTTCCAACGCCTCAAACTATCCAAGATATCCAAAACTATTAAAACCTATTGCTTTGATTGACTATCTGTGGTAGCCACATGTTGACGCTCACGCACATCGCGGACACGCACCTCGGCCACCGGCAGTACGGGTTGAAACAACGAGAGGACGACATGGTGTCGACGACGCGTGCTGCATTCCGTGAAATGGTCGAGGAGCACGAGACGGACGCGATTCTGCTACCCGGGGATCTGTTCCACTCGCGGGATCTCCGCCCGAAGGTCCTCGACCAAGCAGAACAGGAACTAAGCAGATTACCGGACGACGTGCCGGTGTTAGTATCCCGAGGGAACCACGACGAGAACTTGACGCCACGCGAGGTGACGTGGCTAAATTATCTGCATCGGCGTGGCCACATCGTGTTTCTGAAGGCAGACCTGGAGGCGGATCCGGAAACCGCTCGGTTCGACCCGTACGACCCGAGTGACCCGGGGGATTACGCTGGATTCTACGACATCGAGGTCGAGGAGTGCGACGGGCCGGTTCGGGTGTTCGGACTCCAATGGCGAGGCGCAAGAACGAGGCAAGCGTTGCAACAGGTGGCAAACGGGATTGAAGCAGCGAACGCCGAGCACGGTGAACCGGCAGCGACCGTGCTACTGGCGCATTTCGGAATGGAGGATGAGGTCCCGACGCTCGGCGGGACGGTAACGCACGGGGAACTCCGAGATGTGAAAGAGCACGTGGATTATTTGGCACTCGGACATATCCACAAGCGGTACGAGGCTGCTGACTGGATCTATAACCCTGGCTCCCCGGAAGCGCACAACACGCGCGAAGGCCGCCACGACTGGGAGCACGGCTACTGTTCAATTGCGCTATCTTCCAACGGAAACGAGGCCGAAGACGCGGTTGAGTACGAAGTGGACCACCACTCGACCAAGCGACGGCCGTACTACCAGGTGGAGTTCGATGTAACGTCGTACGACTCGCCGAGTGAACTCAAAACCGGGTTCCAAGAGCATGTCCGAGGAGAGCAATCGAACATTGACGAGTATTGCCAGAAGGAGGCGTTCACAGCGAATGGTAATCCCCGCGCGCCGATCATCGATCTGCGGTTCACCGGGACATTACAGTTCAGTCGGGGAGACTTCCGGACGGATGAGCTCGCAGAGTGGCTGAAAGACGAGTGTGATGCTCTGTACGTGCAGGTGAACACAGGGATCCGGACGGCGGACGTGCAGCAACTGATCTCCGAAATCGACGAAGAGGAAGTGTTCCAGGATGGGCGGTTGAACACGAACGCGTTGGAACACCGGGTGTTCGAGACGATAGCGAAGGAGTCCATCTACGATGACCACGCGGAAGACGTCGCCGACGTGCTGGGGAACGCACACCAGATGGCGCAAGCGGAAGAGGCAGTCGAAGATATCCGCGATTCGGTGAGCTCCGCACGGCAGGAACTGTTCCCTGAATTGACTGGCAACATCGTGCTTGACATCGATGAGGACCCCTTCTCGGACACGGATCCCGATGAGGAGACTGAGTCAGGAGATGAAGAACCCAGTCGAGAGGTCAGCGATGAAGCGGAGGTGGTGCAGCAATGAAGATTACTGAGGTAGCGTTAGAGGATATCAAGTCGTACGAGGGGCGGACAGTCGTGTCGATTGAAGGCGGTGTGACCGCAATCCTCGGTGAGAACGGCGCGGGGAAATCGACGATTCAGGAAGCGATTGGGTTCGCATTATTTGACTCGCTGCCGTTCAACAATAAGGACTTCGTGCGCGAGGACGCGAGTTCTGGGACTGTTGAGGTCACATTTGAGCAGGAGACCGCAAAGGGACAGCAACGCTTCCGCGTGACGCGGTCAGCCGGGCGGTCAAACTACGGCGTCCACAGGTACGATTCCGAGAACGAAGAGTGGATCAACCAAGACATCGATTCCAAATCCCAACTCATCAAATGGTTGTGCGCCCGGTTCGACGTCGAAGATAAAGAGGAGCTGCAGAGCCTGTGGAAGTCGTGTATCGGCGTTCCGCAGACACGATTCCTCTCTGACTTTGCGGACAATCCGAAGCCACGGAAGGAGAAGTTCGATGCGCTGCTGAATCTGGATGCGTACGAAGAGTCCTGGAATCGGCTCAAGGACATTCCGGATGCGATTGAGCAGGAGGAACAGAAGCTCCGTGAGGAGATTGCAGGGCTCACGAGTACGGTACAGGACCTGCCGGACAAGCGGGCGAAAGCGGAATCGCTGGCCGACGAGGTCGCATCAATCGAAGCCGAGATTGAGCGGAAAACCGACGAGCTGACTGAGAAAAAAACAGAGCACGAAGAGTTAGAAGCCGTCCAGAATGAAATCGACAGCCTCGAACAGGAGGTGCGGTCACAGGAGCAGGAGATCGAGGCTACCAAGCGAGAGCTAGAAGCTGCAGAGAAGGAACTTCGCGCCGCTCAGAAGGCACAGGAGAAATGTGAGGAGAACCGTGAGGGGTATCGCCGGCACGAGGAAGCGAGTAAGCGGCTGGACGAGCTGGAGGAACGAGAGAGCGAGCGGGACACGCTTGCTGAGCGGAAAGACGAGCAGAAACAGGAGGTCTCGTCGGTCGAATTCGAGGTGAACCAGCTTGAAGATGACTTAGAGACGCTGCAGTCGGCGCAGGAAACGTTGGAGGAGCGTGAGGACGAGAAACAGCGGTACGAAGAACTTGACGAGAAGATCAACTCGCTACAGCAGCGTGAGGGCGAGGTCGAGGAACTACAGGAACGAATCGACGATCTCACCGGAGATATTAGCGAGAAGCAAGAGAAGGTGGAGTCGCTCGAAGCGAAAGTTGAGGTCATCGAGGAAGAGTGGGAGGCGACGACGCGTCCGGGGGAACTCGACGAGAAGATTAACGAGCGGAAGGCGCGCCGGAAGCAACTGAAGAACGAACGGGAACAGCTCGAAGAGCAGTTGGAGCGACTGCGAGATACGGATGTGGATGCGCCGTGTCCGACGTGTGACCGACCACTGAAGGAGGAACACCGGTCGGACGCAATCGACCAGCGCGAAGAACGGATCGAAGATATCGACACAGAACGTAAGGAGCTCAGCGAGGAACTCTCTGTTCTACGCGACCGTCGGGAGGAGGCCCGAAACGTCAAGCAACGTGCCGATAAGCTCCCGGTTCACCGTGAGAAGATCGAATCGTTGGAAGGAGAGGTCGAGAATCTCCAGGCAGAGAAGTCGGAGGCAGAGGAGACACTAGAGGACCTCGAAGAAGAACTGGCGGAACTGCCAGAACTCGAAGCAGAACGGGATGAACTGCAGGAAGCGTATGACGAGTACGAGACTGCGGAGTTCCGAGTGCAGGAGCACGCGGACATCCCTGACGAATTAGAGGAGAAACGGGCAGAGCTTGATGCTACCAACTCGAAGTTGGAGGAGATCAACGACGAGTTGGCGGAATACGAAGGGCTGGACGAGAAACTGGCCGAGGTCAAGGAGACACTGGAGGAGACCGAGTCGGCGTATCAGACGTACATCAAGCACGAGCAACAGGCCTCCCAGGTAGAGGAACGGCAACAGGCCGTCAACGAGACGGAAGAGGAACTGGCCGAGCTCAAAGACGCCCTTGACGAGACGAAAGCCGAGCTCGAAGAGACGAAAGCAGCGTTCGACGAGGAGCGACTTCAGGCGCTTGAGTCGAACATCGAGGACCTCAAAGGTGAGATAGAGCGAGCGAAAGGCTCGCTCGAAGAAAAGAAGGAGAATCTCACCGAGACGCGCGAGGAAACCCAGCGCTTAGAGACGGCGTTGGAGGAACGGCAGGAGAAGCTCCAGCAGTTGAAGGAGCTGAAAGCCGATCACCAGTTCGCGGAGTGGGTCCGGGAGAATGTTCGGGAGGCAGGGCCGAAGATGCGGGAAATCATCACCGACCGAATCGGGGCGCGGGCGAACGAGTTGTTCCGGACGATCCGCGGTGCGTCCGCGGAAACGCTTGAGTGGACGAGTGATTACGAGATCGTCGTTCACGACGCGGACGTGAAGAAGTCGTTCTCGACGCTAAGCGGTGGTGAGAAGATGGCGGCTGCGCTCGCGGTTCGGCTCGCCATCCTCGAACAGCTGGCGTCGGTCGGCGTCGCGTTCCTGGACGAGCCGACGGCGAATCTCGACCGGCAGAAGAAACGCAACCTGGTGTCACAACTGAAGCAGCTGGATAGCTTCGAGCAGCTCACTGTCATCAGTCACGACGAGACGTTCGACTCGATGACGGACTACACGATCTCCGTGACGAAAGACCGGCAGACGTCGGAGGTGACGGTCAATTAATGCCGATTGATAAACGCGGGGTCGCCAGCGAGTTAGAGGCCAACGTCGAGACGATTGAGTCGTACCTGGAAGACGACTCCGGAATCGTCGAACGCTACTTGGACGCGTTTCAGCGCCTCCCAGACGAGTGGACGAGCGATGAGATTCGAATGGCGTTACAGGACACGTCGTATCCGGGCGCATACCCCACGGACGCGTTCGACAACGCGACCAATGTCATCGTTCCGCACCCGGAGAGTGACGGATGGGAAAACCATGAGGAAGTCAACGAGTGGGCACGCGACATCGTCCGGGACGTGCCCGTGATGGCTGTCGACGGGTCACAGCTCCCGCCGACCACGCAGTTCAACGTCCCGGTCGCATACGTGCAGTCGGCATGGGCGGTGAATCATCACCACGCGGAAGGCCGACTCGACCGGAGCGTCGAAGGACGACTACTGACGCCTGACGAGGTGACACAGGAATCGGAAGACGGCGATTACCGGTTCGTCGATTCGCAGCTCGTCGGTCATCATCGCTACGAACACGAAGGGCAGCTCCTGATCGAGAAGTTGTCAGATCTGGCCGCTGCTCGTGACGCGGGAGATATCGAATACGCGCCAATAGTGTTCTACGACGGGCCGTTGATCGCGTCGTTTGCGAACCCGTTGAAGCCTGAAACCCGGGAGCGATATCTCTCGACGTTGAGCCGGGTGATCGCGGCAAGCCAACACCATGAAATTCCGCTGGTCGGATACGTCGCGGGTTCGAGTGCGACGGAGTTGGTGAAAATGACGCGGCTCCTGTGGCG
The DNA here is from genome assembly GCF_023238445.1 of Halorussus gelatinilyticus. GTDB lineage: Archaea > Halobacteriota > Halobacteria > Halobacteriales > Haladaptataceae > Halorussus > Halorussus gelatinilyticus. The sequence goes on from NZ_CP096658.1 coordinate 3,125,695, forward strand.
TGAGGAGTTCGAAGATGATCGCGTCATTCCGGACGCTCACGTACTGGCAGAGTTGATGAGTCCCTGGGGCGACACGACGGTTCCGTTTATCTCGAAGCGAGACGGAAGTGTCGACGCGTTACAGGCGACGTACGAGGGTGAGACCTACGAGTTCCGTGATGACATTCTGTTCTCGTATCTGAACGTGCCACCGGGGGCTGGACTAGACCGTATCGAATTCCCCGGGTGGCTGTGCCGTCGTGACGGTCCTGACGGGTGCGAGTCGATGTACGAGTACACCGTCGAGATTGTCCGCGCAGAGGCCGGTATCGGGCGCGGCTACCCCGAGATCCTCCAGCAGGTGGACAGTGATGCTGTGCTGGACCACCAAGACCGCCAAGAGTTTCACCGGGTCGTGCAGCGCTGGGCCGAATCGAACGACGTGCCACTGGAATGGAACGCCAAGGCACTAAGCAAGGAACTCCGCCGCCGATGACAGACCCACATATATCAGAGATGATCAGAGCACCGCTCGTCCGACAACCCCGAAGCACCCTAGAGGTGAACCTATGACAGAGTCAGTAACAGAACTCGATACCCCGGACCTCGACTCGTGTGTCCGGATCGGGAGCATCGTTTCTTCAAACAGCCACCTCGACTACGTCGTCGAGATCTTCAAAGAGCGAGATTGTGACCGGCCGCCAAAGCTTCACGAGCGCGAATTCGGGCAACCCGTCTTCATCAAGAAGGTCATTGACGGGACGGAGCATGCGGTCATGGGTGTGATTTACGACACGAAGCTCGTCGATCCTGACCAAGGTCGAACCGGTCCGCGATTAGCCCAAGACGACCAAGCGCAGTTCACACCTGGATACATCGAGGAGCGAACCACGCTCGCTGGCGTGGCGCTCCTCGGGACAGCTGTCGTGACCGACGACCGGTCGATTACCGATCCGACGCATCGGATGCCGCGGTGGACGTTAGAGGTCGATGATACGGTCTACCACTGTCCGGATGAGGTGACCGTCTCCTTCCACACCGTCGACGGGCAGATCCAGCTGGCCTACCTCGACCGACTCATCGACATTGCAGGTGACCTCGGTGCTGAGGTCATCGTCGCACTGATCGACCGGCTCCGACGGATGCTCCCCGAGGACGATTCGAACCAGCGGGTACTCGATGTGGTGGAGCAAAACATCGAGTGGCAGGCGCACGAGCGCCGGGGGGTGGTCTAATGTCCGGGAAGTCCTCCGTTGTCGGTACTGTTGCCGGACCAGGTGATGACCCGAACGAGTTCGTCTTCGTCACCCCTGCGGACAAGTCGATAAAGACCGGGGAGTTCATCACCTACACTGTCTCCGTCGATGGAGGGAACCGGTCTGTGCTCGCCAGGGTAACGAACCGTGAGTTGATTCGCGGGCTACCCGAGGGCTTTCTCGCAGATCCCGAGGTTGGTCCAGATACGGTCGCGGCAACCCTCGGCGTCCCGACCGACGACACCGAATTGTACCGGCTGACGGCGACGGTCATCGGGTACTATGACACTGAGATGACCACGTTCGCTAATCCGCGACAGCTCCCGGCCCCAGGGACACCACTATCGATTGCTCCCGACCAACAGCTCGAAACAGTTCTCCCGAACCTCGGCTGCGAGACGGACAGTACTGACGTCACGGAGCTAGAAGGGACTGCGCACCTGGGATGGTTACTGAATCGGTCACCGAAGGCGACGAATATCCACATTCCAATTGAGGAGTTCGCTTCGACGCACCTGGCAATCCTCGCATCCACTGGGAGCGGGAAATCGTACACAGCCTCTGTGTTGATCGAGGAAATGATGGGGGCTGATTCCCGTGCCTCACTACTCGTGTTCGACCCGCACGGGGAATACGATACCCTCGCGGAGATGCAGGGGAACGAGGCATTCCGAGGCGAGGACGGGTACGAGCCGGAGGTCGTATACTACGACCCTGAACGACTTCGGGTTCGTATCTCGGAACTGGAGATAGGCGACGTCATGGCCGTCTTAGACAATCCGAGCAACCGGATGCAAGAGCGTTTGTCGACGGCATGGCGTGCGATGCAGCGACAGGAGAGTCGGACGTGGGGTATCGATGAGCTTATCGGTGAAATGGAAGCGAGATACGGGGAGGATGACGCGAGTGTCGGTGCGTTAGAGTGGCGACTTCGCCAGTCGATTGAGCGGAACGATCTGTTCCACCCCGAAGACAACGTTCCGCTGAACGAGATCGTGGATCCAGGTCAGTGTACAGTGTTGCAGATGGATACGTTGGATCGGTGGAATCAGCAACTCATCACGACCGTTCTCTTGCGACGGATGTATCGAGAGCGGCTCGATGCCGTCCGAGACCGAGACTCTCAGATTGAACATCCGCTCTTCGCGCTGTTCGAAGAGGGGCACCGGTTCGCACCAGCGTCTGGTGATGCGCCGTCACTTGGAATCATGCGAACGATCACGTCCGAGGGCCGCAAGTTCGGCTTCGGGCTGGGAATCATCAGTCAACGTCCGTCGAAGATCGACCAAGACGTGCTGTCACAGTGCGGGACGCAGATCTCGATGCAAATCAAGAACCCGAATGACCAGGACGCGATCAAGAACTCTGTTGAGGCTGCCGGTGAAGACGTTCTCCGTGAGTTACCTGGTCTGACGCCTGGGCAAGCGGTCGTCTCTGGCGATGCGATGAATACGCCGGCGCTGATACAAGTTCGGCAGCGCCGGACGTCCCACGGGGCAGGGAGCCGTCCCGTTATTGAGGAATGGCGTGACGCCTACGATCAGCGGCAGCGTGAACCGACACAGTCCGAAGCAGCCGACTTTGGTGAAGGCGATTCGACCGGTGTCCAGAGTCTGGATTGATGCCAACCGAATCACGCTGAATACCTATCACGTATTCTATGGATAGCGAGAACGGAGGTGTCCAGAATTATTCGCCGGCTTCAGCGGACCGTTAGTAGTGTTCCTCGGTAGCCTCACGGGGGGTGTCCAGAAATACTATCAAGAATATTCCAATTCGGGGTTTAAATCAAGACAACTGGGGTACCCGTTAGCAAACCAAGAGAAACACTAGTATCGGAGATAGCAAATTGGTGCTTCGTTCGTCTGAATAACCAGTGACTCGCTCTCTACGAGGCTCTTTGGTAGACTGTCAGTAAGAGTTCTTGTTTAATTAGTATAGTGGTGGCGAGCACTGTCAGTGGTGTCAACACAATCAACTGGCCTGCGCGCCGGATTCGTTCACCGTCGGCCCAGGATTTGAGGAGTGACCAGTCGAACCCGCGCAATTGGACGGACAATATTCCCGTCTCTCCAGCCCTGTTTCGCCTGAATCTTTCGCCGGGCTTGGTTCGGTACTCTGTTCGCAGTCCGAGCAACTCTCGGTTGGGCCTGGTTGACCGAATGTTTAAGTCATTATCGCAGTAATCATTACCCAGAGTATGACCTTCTACGACCGGGAGGCGGAACTCGACACCCTCACCGCCGCGGTGGAGACCCCTGGTGCGGACTTTATCGTTGTTTACGGGCGACGTCGAGTCGGGAAGACGGAACTCCTCAAAGAATTCTGTGCCAACCGTCCCCACATATACTTCCTCGCCGCGCAGGAGGCCGAACATAGACAGCGAGAGAAGTTCCTCGACCAGATCGCAGACCACTTCGACGAGCGCGTCCCGCGAATCGACGGGTGGGACGAGGCGTTCGAATACCTCGGGGAGCAACTCCAGCGTGAGGATCTCGTCGTCGTCATCGACGAGTTCCCATATCTCGTCGCAGAGAACGACTCGCTCCCGTCGTACGTACAAGCGTTCGTCGACCAGGAACTCGATGGGACGGATTCGATGCTCGTACTCTGTGGGTCGAGCGTGAGTACGATGGAATCAGAGATATTGGGTCACGAGAGCCCACTATACGGGCGACGAACGGCGCAACTCGACGTGACGCCGTTTTCGTTTCAACAGGCCCGAGCGGTCATCTCGTACGACATCCAGGATGCGATTCGCTCGTATGCCGTCACGGGTGGCACCCCGATGTACCTCACGCTGTTCGACTACACACAGTCGCTCGCGGCGAATATTCAGTCGCACGTACTGTCACCGTCTGCAGTGCTGTATAACGAACCCGAGTTCCTCCTGCGCACCGAACTTCGAAGCCCAGCTCGGTACATGAGCATCCTCGAAGCGGTCGCACTGGGCCATACGACCCCGAACGAGATCTCCGGCGCAACTGGGATCGATTCGGGACCGCTCTCGAAGTACTTACAGACACTTCGTCGACTTCGGCTCGTCAAACGAGATGTCCCAGTCACGGCCTCGGGGAAGAAATCCAAGCGGTCACGGTACCGGGTGGCTGATGAGTTCCTTCGGTTCTGGTTTCGATACGTCGAGCCGAATCGATCCAGTATCGAGGAAGCACCGGAGATCGTGTACGACGGGACGATTGAGCCGGATCTCCCAATCCACGTCGCAACCACGTTCGAAGACGTGTGCCAAGAAGCCGTCTGGGAAGGGATTCGACGCGGCACGTTCGACCCGTACTCGGAGGTCGGTCGCTGGTGGTACGGCGAAGAAGAGATCGACATCGTCGGACTGGCACCGAACGACGACCGAGTCCTCCTCGCCGAATGTAAATGGACGACGGAGCCGGTTGGGGAAGACCTCGTCCAGAGTCTGCGAGCAAAGGCAGAGAACGTCCGATGGGGGCCGCCGGATCGAAACGAGCGGTTCGCCCTCTTCTCGAAAAGCGGGTTCGTCGACGGACTCGAAGCACAACTCGACGACTCGTGGTCCCTTTTCAGCGTAGCGGACCTCGACGACCTACTCATGCCGTCCTGAGTGCTTCGATACTGATCCAAGGGAACGTATATACGAGACAAACAACCAAGAAATAGAACACATCAAAATGCCAGTTCTGGATGATCTCTCCGGTTTCGAGTTTGAGGACGTGATGGAGGACGTCTTCCGGAACCTCGGTTACGAGAACGTTCGGCAAGCAGAACGGACGGCTGACGAGGGGCGCGACATCCTCATGGAAGAGGTCGTTGACGGAACCCGTCGAGGGATCGTCGTTGAGTGTAAGCACACGGGGTCTGTCGGACGGCCGGTCGTGCAGAAACTTCACTCGGCGATTGCGACTTTCGAGTTCGATGGGCCGAAACGCGGAATGGTGGTGACGACTGGCCGATTCACAGATCCGGCTGTGGAGTACGCCGAGCGGCTTCAGCGGAACGATGATCCGTATCCAATCGAGCTTCTCGACGGTGTTGACCTCCGTGAGATTGCTGACGAGATCGGGCTTGACCTCTACAACGGTCGGATCGAAATCCTGTGCGACGAAACACTTCGGCCGTACGACCCAGCGACGTCAGTGACTGCGCCCGTCAAAGAGGCGTTCCAAGACATCGAAAACATCGATTCATCGGACCTTCCGCAGCCGAATTCACAAGTTGCATTCCGCCCAGTTGTCGCTGTGACGGCGGACACGAACGCAGTCTTCGAGACGTCGGTTGGCGTGATTCACCGGATCAACGACCGGTCCCAGTTCGTCGTCCACGCTGAACGCGGTCACCCCCGAACTGCATCGAGTGAAGTCTCGAACCTCGTGTCGGAGAACCTGCATGCGGCAGTTGACCTCGATGTGGATCAATTCGAGAACGTGTTTGATGCGGTTGAGGAGCGACGATTCGGGCAAACCCAGACCGAGTACAAGGAATGGGCAGTCGAACGACTCCAAGACTATCACACGACGACCGTCTCCTATACAGGAGACAATAACGTCACGTACACGAAGACGTGCGAACCGAACCGTTCCGACATCTCGGTGCAGTCAATCGAACCGGTGTATCTTCCACTCGTTCGTCACACGACTGACCTGCAGGAGTACTCGTATCCGTACGAGTATTTCGCCGCGGGGCCGTCACGCGTGACGAGCGAAGACGGCATCCATCAATGCGTCCACTGCGGCACGAACGGTGCCAACAACGCCTATACGTACTGTGCGAACTGCGGAAGCATCAACTGTGATTCACACATCAAGACCGAGCGACTGGAGGGAACACCGGTCTGTACCGGGTGCGCTGTAACCGAGCGCTTTGTGTTCAAGACCAAGTACTTCTACGACGAGGAAAACCGGGATGCGTTCCGAGAACAGTACGAAGCAATGCCGTTCCACGAGAAGGCCATGGAGAACACGCCGCTCACTGTCGGTGCGGTCGTCGTGACGCTGCTCCTCGTCGTCAGCCTCCTAGTTAGCGTCGGAGTGCTGTAGCAAGGTGTAGTACCCGAAGGGGTAGGATCACTTTCCAACTGTTTAAGTGGATTCTTGACTATCGCTTGTATGAAGCATAGAACCACTGGAAGTTCCTTCGCTGTAGAGGGATTCGGGATTGAACGGCGAGCGAGCGAGAACGGTGAGGTGAGTACGGTGGGGAGGCATCGATGAACAAGCGAAGCCGTTCTATCGAACCCACCGGAATCACAACGTGCGATACAGCCGGTCGCGTCGGCGGGGTGCACGTTCTCGGTGTGCTCCACGGACAACCGCTTGCGACTGCCCGAGTGACTGGCGCGATCACGCGATACGACCCGGACGTTGTCGCTATTGAAACGTCTGCGGAGGGGATCAGTCAGTACCACCCAGACGTTCGAGACGCGCGGTGGCCGCCGCGAGACGAACTCGAAGCCGCCGCGTTCGCAACGGATCACCTCTACGATCTGTTAATCGCCGGCATCGATACGCAGGACTACGAGACGGCAGTGGACTTCGAACAGCTGGATCGGGAGATCTTCACTGCACTCGGGCAGATCGACTCAGAAGACCAGTTGAGGCGGACGACGTACTACGAGTTAGACCTCCAGACGATCCGGCAGTGGCGCGACCTGACGAAGCAGCGAGCCCCTGACGCCTTCCAAACTGTTATCTCAGATCGTGACGCAGTGATGGCGGGTCACCTCACCGCACTCACTAACCACGACGACATCGACACAGTCGTCGCGGCTGTCGGCGTCCAGCATCTCACTGGCGTACTGGATCTGCTACGTGCGCCGTCGAAGATCCCCGACGACATCGTCGAGGTCCCACCGCTTGCGCATTACCGGTTATTCCCGCGAGAATCACCGTACTCGAACGCATAAGTCGGGAACGAACTACTCACCCTCGTTCGCTTCACTTTCTGTACTTCCCACGCATGTAATGGTGGAGTGTGAATACAGGTATAGCGTACTGTGACACAACCAACCCCTTTGCACGCTGGAGTCCATCACTGTTGACCCCGGACCCATGGAGAACCGGGCCGGGTGCTGCGGTCAGTAGCTATTAGTTTTATCCGATTGCCCCAGGCCCCAATCGTCACTCTCCATCGAGGTTGAACCCCCTGTCCAGAATGTCCAGGATGTCGAGAAGACGTTTTCCCTATAAATCCGGGGGGAGGGGGGTTGTCCAGAACCTCCTGCCCCATATGGGGTGTTTTTCTGAGTAGCGGGCTACTGTTTCCATCGACAGATGACCATGGTGAGTACCTCCGACTTTAATGTCAAGGCGGCTCAGTCGAATAGCCGGGATACACATATAATATGGTCGGGGAAGACAAGGGATCCGTGAAGGAAGAGAAACGCCTAAAGAGGCGGATCACATGTTTTTCTAGCGTATACCGCACGTTCGCCATCTATTCCAATTAGGGGAATATACTACCTACAACAAAAGAATTATAATATTATATCAAGTGTAGATGAACGGCTACTTCCAGGGGAAACCTGGGGTCGGTTAGGTGATCTTGTCGCCAATCTTTTGCTGATGTCCACTCTGTATTGTATTCATATTCTTCTAGCCGATAAAGCTGATTACGGCCTCGGGAATATCCGCTGAGGTTGGCCGTAAAGGTCAGGATTCCTCAAAATTCTGGGTACACCTCCTCGTACACCGCCCTCATCTGAGAGTAACAGGTGATAGTACTCAGTTAGTCCCTGGAAGACCCCCAGTTCGACTGAAGTGATATGGGTCTACTTTAGCGAAGTAATGTGGCCTAACAAGTGGTGGGAAGTTCTGGACAACCCCCCTCCCCGGGGTCTTAAGTGAGGGACTAGTTATTGACGTTCTGGACGTTCTGGACACACCCCCTCTATGGATTCTTTGCGAACAAACACCAAACACAGAACAAGAATACTGTTTGGGTGATGCTGTATCCTGAGTGGAACAGGAGATGTCCAGAATCATCTAAACGTAATCCAAACGTCCACACGGGGGATGTCCAGAAAACAAATAATTTAGTTTATATATTATGGCAATTCTCCATTCTGTCGGGTGATTCTGGATAATCCATTGCGATCCAACGTCGGACAGACCCTACGTCGAGAGTGTGGCGTTGCTCTGTGTTTATTACACTCTATCTACCGGCGATAATAGGAGTCTTCGGGGTTTCGAGGGCAGAGCTTTAAACCGGGGTGGTTCATCAAGCCGAAGCACCTCCGATGACGAATCAACGGCACAGACTTCGCCGGATGGCGAATCTCCACAGCACATACCCAAGTATCGATAGGGAACCAGCAATACCGGTAACCGGTATTGCAGCTACACCACCGGATGCACGGCGACGACCAGAGCCGCCGAATAGCGAGACAACAGTTCCAGAATTGAGGAAACACTCGGTCTTCAGCGATACCCTCGTCAAGCTACTCGAAACGACTGCTGCGGTCGTAGAACCAGGAATCACTGACGCATCACCCGCGATTCAAGAATTGGTCGAGTCGTGGTGTGAGTTACACGGGTACGCTCCTGACGATGACGAGACGCCTTCAATTATCGCTCACCAAGCGGTGTTCGCACTTCTATTGAAGGGCACGCTCTACGAATGGCACCATCAACGCGGTGACCTCCCAGAGTTCACGGGCGATGCACGTGAGAACTTCCAACTCGCTAGCGAGGAAACCGGTGACCCAGCGTTCACGCCGTGTACATTAGACGAAATTCTCTGGAGCGTTGAAGAGGCCGATACGACAGCCGTCACCGAAGCGCGAGATCGGCTTCTGAAGTCAACGCAGCCAGCAACGGACATCGGCCGCCTGTACGAGACGCTGATTTTAGGAGATCATCGTCGGGTGCTCGGGCAATACCGAACCCCACAGTCACTCGGGCAGGTGATGCGAACGTGGGCAACCAGTGGTGGTGATGTCGTACTTGACCCCGGAATGGGTGCTGGCGAACTGTCGGGACCGTTCCATCCAGATTGGGAGATAAGTACTGACCCGGACCACGTCCACGGGATTGATCGCAGTCCGCTCGCAGCGCTCGCAGGCCGGACAGCACAGACGATTGCCGGCCAACAACACGAGGCCCGCCGGTCTGATTTCTTCGACGTGGAACCCACGGACTTAGATCGAGACGTAGATGCGGTCCTGTGCAACCCGCCTTACACCCGTCACGACTCACTCCCCTCGGCGTACAAAGACGAACTCAACGCACAAGCCGAGGAACTGACCGGATTAGACATTCCGAAAACGTCACCGCTGTACTCGTACTTCTATTACCACCTCAGGCAGTTCCTCGACGTTGGGGATCGAGCGGCAGTCCTCACGCCACACCACTTCTTGGAGCGAGATTACGGAGAGTCCCTCAAACGGTTCCTTCTCCGGGAATTTGACATCCGGGCACTCCTCTTGGACAATCCAGAGAACGAGTCGAAATTCGACACGGCGCAGACGACAGACATGGTCGTGTTTTTGGAAGCGACTGATGAGCCGGACACAGGAGTCACGCGGTTCATTCGTGTCGACGAGAATCCTGGGGTCGAGACTAAATTGGAGGCAGTTCAGAACGGCATCCACGGAGAGACAGATTGGGGAGCCATCAACTGCATCGAGCAGTCAGAGCTGAACCCGGAGGAAAGATGGGACAATCTATTTGATCTCAATCCTGACGAACTGCCCGATCTGCGGCCACTTTCGGACATAGCGGAAGTCCACCGCGGATTGCAGACCGGTGAGAACGATTTCTTCTGCCTCTCGCAGGAACAGGTCGAGTCTTGGGGAATCGACCCGCAGTACTTGTCACGCATCGTTCCAAAGCGGCGTTATTTCGATGGATATGACGTCCGCGCAGACGATTGGGCTAATTTCGATGAACAGGGACGGCCAACGTGGCTACTCTATCACCTCGACCGGTTGCCCGGGGTTCCCGAAACGACCTACGACGACGAAGACGAGCGCGCCTACTGGTCAGAAGACTCGATGAACACTGACCAAGCACCCTCCATTGTCGGATATCTACGTCACGGCCTCACTAACCATGACAAACTCCCGACGAGGTCAAGCGTTCACGGCCGGGATCCATGGTACCGGGTTGAGCGCGGTGATACCGCACCGATTCTCGTGACTCCGATGAGCCGGTCAGAATTTCGCGCCATACTCAACGAAACCAACGCGCGGCACCTGAACAATTACTACGGGGTCTACCCGGACGCTACAATGAGCCGGCAAGGTCAGAGGGCATTACTGGCGTATTTGAACTACGTCTTCGCTGATAACGGGGTTTCTCAGTACCGACGGCAACTCGTAGGCGGGTTACAGAAGTTCGAACCAGGAGACGTCGGAGAGATTCCAGTCATTGACCCACGAGAGCAGCCAGACGATGTCGTCGCTACGCTTGCAGAGTGTTTCGATGAACTCCGGGAAGCGGCGCGATGCAATCAAGATGAAACGGCGGTGATCGAACGAATTGATACGGTGGTCCGACGCCTACAGTGATATTCGAGAATACTGGTCTGCGCAATTGAGGACGTCAGTACTCACATCGAGATTGAAGGAATGAGTAACGTGATTAGAAGCGTAGTTCCGTGGGTATCATCTCATCTGTTTCGGTGGTTCTGTAGATCAGTTTGTACACCCTGGAACTTGCACGCAGCTACTTACTCGCAACGGTACGCAGGTACGTATTGAGGTACATACGCATGTACATGAGTACGTACATTGCCGTGTACATGACCTCGACACTGGGATTTTGAAGGGCTGTCTCTTTGTCGACGATGATGCTCCGGCTGTCGGTCCTCAGGACGGTCTCGGTGGTATCAACACACGCGTTAGTTCCGGATAGGCTCACGTCGGCCTACCGACAGTGACCGCGGTTCTATGCAGTCAAGGATGTGTTTCTGGATCGGCGATCCGTTGGCGAGTTCATCACGATTAGTTCTTTCCGATGTACCTGGGTCGCTTCACCGGATTACAAACATTCCATTGTCGAGAACAGGGTGAACTGACCTCCGCCTCCAAATCCACTAATGCTCGGGATGAGGCCGAGTGTCACGACTGCGGACAACAAGCTGTCTGGGCGAATTTCATTTCGAGCACTTCGGAGTCACGCGTTCTCATCGATTGTGGTGATAAGCCGGGAGCTGAGGGTGAAGTTCCGTACTTGCAAATCCCAGAGGCAACCCCGATTGTAGACCTCGATGCAGTCGTGCTCACTCACGCCCCCGATCAGACGAGCTCACAGACTTCTATATGTTGATGCGTTGCTGTACAGTAGTATTCCACGAAAGTCATACAGTAGACTGAGAAGACTAGCCGAACAGCCGAGAAAGGAATCCACCGGAGTTGTCTGTATCAGACGCGTCTTCCATCTTAGCTGACTGCTCGGTATCTGTGCCGGTTTCTGCTGTCCCGTTCAGGAGTTCGTCGACGGAGTACCCGATCCACTCGGCGAACTCCTCGGGTGCACCGATGTAGACGCTCGTGGACGACTTCTCGGACATGAAGCGCTTGGGGAGACGCTTCTCGTAGTCGTACACCTCGTACTCTTCGCGGTCGAAGTCAGCCGTGATGGCATTCGGTTCCGGCTCGAACGTGACGCGACCGCCCTGAATGTCGCGCTGCCACTTCAGCCGCCCCGTGTCGTACGTCTTCTCGGCCGGCTCGTCAGCGGGGAAGTACTCGGGTTGCTCTCGACCAGCTTCGTCGTAGAACTCGCGGACGATGCGGCGGACGTCTTCGATAGTGCCGTTCCCGTCAGTCCACGGTCGCTCGGTGAGCATCCGGCGGGCCACGTAACTGAAGATCGGGTTCTGCCGTTCCAGCACGTCCGAAAGGTCTTCTTGCGCTTCGCGGAAGCCCGGGTCCTCCGGGTTGGAGGGGAAGGAGACGTCCATGCTCAGGATTTTCATCCGGTTCCGGAACTCGGATTTCGGAAGCGCGTCGTTCGTCGTGAAGATGAGGCACGGCTGATCGACGCTGGTCGGCGTCCAGTCGCCCCAGTAGTTCCGAATCGGGCTCCACCGTTGAATCTTCTCTTTCTCCGCGTCGATGATTGCGTACGGGAAGCACGTGTCCCACTCGCGGACGCCACGGACCTCCTTGACACCGACCTCGTCCGCGTCGACACCGGAGATGACCGTGTTGTCGGAGACGAGGCGAAGAATGTACTCGGTGAGCTTGTCCTTCCCTGCGTCGCTCTTTCCTTCGATGTAGAGATGTTGGAGGACGTTATCCAGCGTCCGCGACGGTGACGAGAGGGCTTCAGCGTACTGGTTGGCGAACGGAGCCCAGAACCCGTAGAGGAACGCCTCGTACATCTGCGCCATTACTGCGGTCTCGGACTGCGTGTGGCCGTGGTTCTCGACGGTCTCGATGTAGTGCTCGATGGTTTCGAGGCAGTGATCCAGGACTTCGGGCGTCGGCTCGTCGGTGGCGACGAGAATCATCTCGTCGTCTTCGCCGATCACGACCTGCTCGGCCTCCGGAAGGACGGACATCGTCGGGATGGCCGTCGATTCCTTGACCTGGTTGTTGTACGCGCTCAGCGGCGCGGTGATGCTGTGATCTTCGACGGTCGCACCGCGGTCACGGAGACCGGCTCCGAACTCGTCTGCGGTATCCTTGTCCACCTTGCTGGTTCCCATCCGGATCTTCTCGTCGGGGGCGCGAACCCGTGGCCGGTCGAGCGTATCCGTCAACCCCGTTTCGTGATCCGACTCCACGAGGCCGACATCCGGCGACTCGTCACTGTTCTCGTCCTCGCCAGACTCTTTCTCACCTGTCTGAGCGTCCGGTTCGACGACGTTGCGGTCGGCGTTCTCGGGTTCTTCGACGAACGCGACCGTCTCGTCAGCCTCCTCGGGGTCGTCGACGACGGCGGTGACCTGGTCGGCGACGTCTTTCAGGTCCTCGACGGCGTCTTGATTCAGTGCGGCCGTGTCGCTCACGTCGAGGTCGCCCGCACCGACCCAGTACTCGATGCGGTTCTCCCGCTCCTCCGGCGAATCGGCTTCCTCCAGCGCTTCGACGAGCCCTTCGAGGAGCGTCTGGTCGCTGTACCCCTCGCGGTACTCGTCGATGAACCGCTCGAACTCCTCGTCCAGCTCAGTCCCGACCTCAGTCGTGAAGACCGAGATTTGGTTCGTGTGGTACTCCCACGAGTTCCGCGAGAGGTTCGCCGACCCCTGTACGAGCTTCACCGTGTCGTCCGGCATGACGATCCGGTAGATCTTCGAGTGGACGGTCTTCCGATTCTTCAGTCGAACGGTGAGCCGGTCGTCTTGCCGAAGTCGGACGAGAGACCTGGCCGTCGAGACTTCGCTCACTTGGTCTGCGTAGTCTTCGGCGTTCCCGATGAGTACGTCCAGCGACCCGATGTCGTACTCGGTCAGCATCTTCACCATCAGCTCGGGCGTCTCCGCGTACGTCACCGCATCCACGTGACGAGCGCCTTCGAACAGGTCGAGGAAGTCGTCTCGTTCTTTCACCATCGCCAGGCGGTACTTCGCAGCACCCGATCCGTAGAACTCCGGCATATCGGCGAACCTGTCGAACGAGATATTCGCTCTCAGTTCGTTCATAAAGGAGGAATTCACCTAACACGAATAAACCCCTGCCACAGAGTGATAGGGTGGTGCACTCTATCCGTACCCGGAGACACTTACCACTCCTCGCTGTTGAGAAAATCATGCCGACGATTACGATTGAGCGAGAAGACGACTGGTTCGTGATTACGGACGAAGAGACCGGAGTGACGACGCAGGGAGAGACGAAACTGGAGTCGTTGCTGATGTTGGCTGATGCACTCGCTGGCTACGAAGACGCAGATGAAGACCTGCTAGCGATGGCACTCGACGTGTTCGTTCCCGAACCGGAGGCCGAGGAGTTGGTCGCTGAATTACGCGGTGACGAGTACGAGCCTCCGAATGTGTCTGAGGAACAGATTCGGAAACAACGTGATGCTACGTTACGACTGGCGAAATCCTACAGGACTACGGACTACTCGGATACGGATAATCTTGAGATGCTGTATTCGCTATTTAATGACTAAATTCTCGGTTTCTTAGCCCTGCTGCTGGCTAATCTACGCGAATCTCCTGAGAAGCGGTTGCCAAAGTCGAGTGGAATGACGGAACCTCCGTTAGATCTAATCTATCGTCTTCCGTAGTTCCGCATACCAGTTCGTACATACTGAGACGAGTACATATCTGCCTACTCATTGGTGTTCGCCAGTGGGTACTGAGGTACCTGTGTATGTACCTGAGTACGTACTTAGCCGTGTACATGACATCGACGATGGGATTTTTGGAGGGCGATTGTTTGTCGAGGGCATTGTTTCGACGGTCGTTTCAGGCAGTCTCTGCTGTCACAATATTCCCGGCAATTCCTGATGGGATTCCGCCAGATAGCCCGCTATCGGTACCGCCAGAAGGAGATGTGGTTTTCTAGTATCACTTTTAGGCCGGTATCGATATTTCGTTAACGGCCAGACGAGGGTATCTCCTTCCGGGAAACGGATCACTTCACGGGATTACAAACATTCCATTGTAGAGACCGGTAGTGGCGTAGGATCGGTTACCGTATTCCCCAAACAGAACTTACAGACCCTGGATAGGGCGATTATCCGGGGAAGGATACATTCGATGGAAGCACCGAAAGTGGTTGATTACGAGGGTATTTAGGTAACCGGTCCATTTCCCGGTGTGCTTCGATGCCAGACCACCAACCAAAATCGATCACGGACGCGCTTGCGGAGTCGCTCGGTGATGACGCGAGCAGAGTACAGAGCGATCTCGACGAGTTCTACAACTGGATGCTGACGAAGGGGAAGAACCCGAATCGACGACAGCCGCTGTCATCGTCGCTGTCGGAGAACTACCACGCACGTGTTGACCAAGTCTTCAGGTTCGTCATCGACCGCTTTGACCCATCGGACAAGACGGAACTCACGCACGACCAGGCGGATCTGATCGTCAAGTGGTTGGACCGCGACGAAATCCGTACCCAGAGTGGCGATCCGTACTCGGAGACGAGCAAGCGGAAGTTCGCTGATGCGCTCCAGAAGTACTTCGCGTGGAAGCACGACCAGTACGGGGCAGAGAAATGGCGGCCGCGGATCAACTTCACTGACGGTGAGCACGAACACGCCGACAAACTAAATTTCGAAGAGCGCTGGCAGGTTCTCCAAGCGGCGAAGGAGTACGGGTCGCTGCCGTCGTACTACGAGACGTCCGAGGAGGAGCGCGACAAGATCGATAGCCTCGTCGCGCAGCGACTTGGGAAACCGAAAGCCGAAGTCACGAGGAAAGACTGGGAGCGCGCGGACACCAGCAACAAAGTTGCTTCGCTCATCGCCGTGGCCCTGGAAACGGGGATCATCCCGGTTGAGGTCGAGCGGGCGCGTACGGACTGGTACGACGCGAAGCGGAACATCCTCAAAATCACGAAGGAGGACGCCGGGAAGGACCGGCCGACGACGGAACTCCCGCTCACGGATGAAACCGGCGAACTGATGGGCAAGTGGTTGCAGGAGCGCCGTCACTACGAGAAGTACGACGGGACGAATCGCCTCTGGCTCAACCGCGACGGGAACCCGTACAGTTCGAAGAACCTCTGCTACCTGCTCCGGCGGCTCTGCGACGAGGCGGGTATCGACCACGAGCACCGCAACATCGTGTGGTACAGCCTCCGACACAACCTCGGGCAATCCATCGAAGAGACGGAAGGCGTCTCACAGGCCCGCGACCAGCTCCGCCACGAGCACATCGAGACCACGAAGAAAACCTACGGCGAGTCCACCATCGAGAGTCGCCGCCACACGCTCGAAAAAGTGAACGAGACCGCACGACGGGCAGTAGAAGACCCGGAGTTCAACCCGTACGCGGACGAGACACAGCAACCGACTCGGGAGGACACGCCACAGGAACCCGCTCGGAAGACCCAAAACGAGACATCGGCCCCCGCAGCAGAGACTCCTCCTACGCACATCGACGCGGTCATCGACGACACTCAGGAGGACCGCGCCGACCTCGCTCAGAAAATACTGTCCGAAGAAATCTGACCGGGCCTGCTCGGCGTCCGTTTCTCAGCCCATCCGGTCTAGGGCGTTCTGACGGTCCTCTACGGGCGCTTGGTCGTACTTCATAGTTGTTTCAGGGCTTTTATGTCGGAGTTGAGCTTGAGCTGCAGCGAGGTCTTCCTCCCTGGTCATGTAAGTACCAGTGGAATGACGTATAGAGTACCAACTCATCTGCCGGTTTTCGTATGGGATGTCGGCCTGATCGCAGAGCCGGCGAAGGACCTTTCGCAGTGAAGCTGACCCGTAGGTGTTGCCGAACCGAGTCAGCCAGAGCTTGTCAGTGTCGTCGTACGTCGGGTCGTTCTCGCGCTGCTCAAGCCAGCGGTCGAGCGTCTCGGCCGTCCGGTCCTGAAGACCGACGATCCAGTGGCCGGTGTTCTTCGAGGACTGCTCCTTCGGGATGCGCAACACGGCGTTCTCGATATCGACCCAGCCCGTCACGGCACGCTCCACTTCGATGGGACGCAGTCCTGCGTCGAGACTCACCGAGACGAGGCTCGGGATCTTCCAGCCGTTCGCCTCGTCCCAGTCCTCCGGCGTCACTTCGGATTTCGGCTTCTCGAAGCGCTGGGCGAGGTAAGCCTTCCACCGGTCGCGCTCCTCGGAATCGAGGCCCTTGTACGACGGGACGCTTCCGTATTCGAGCGCGGCTTCCCGAATCTGGCCGCGTTCCTCACGTGTCAGGTAGTCGCGCGGCGTGGTCGTCTTGTGGCCGGTACTGAAGGACAGCTCCGGGTCCCACTCGTCTAACCCGTGTTCGTGTTCGCGCCACTTGTACAGCATCAGCAGCGCCTTCCGGCAGTTGTCCTTGTGGGCGTTGCTGTGGTCCTGCTTGGCGAGCCAGGTCAGGTACGCGTCGGCGTGGTCGTGCGTGACGTTCGTCGTATACCCGTCTTGGTCCCACACCCACCGGTAGAACTGGTCCATTCGGTGGGCGCGGTTCTTGACGGTAGTGCGTGCGTAACCCTCGGCCTTCTTGGGGTCTTTCCCGAATACGAGCAGCCATTCGAGGCACTGCTCGCGCTGGTTGCGGTAGTCGATCTGTTGGCGTTCGTTGAGGAGTTCCGCGGAGGGTTCGGGGACGACTGTAATCCCCTCTAGAGGGGTCGTTGCCTCGTCGGCGTTCTTCATTGCCTGCCACCTCGCGGGGAACCCAGGTGCTTGCCCGTCGATTTCACCCAATCGCCAGACGGCGTGGGGTTCAGTACATCTAAGGTGCTTGCCGCCGCTATATCGCTAATCGCAAGACGGCGGCGGGTTCGACCGGTCCATCGAAGGTAATTGCCCGTGAACATGCGTTGGTTTCACCGTTGTTCACGGACGAAAACTGCATGACGGGAGAAGGATGGGAGTGCTCCGTCAGGGATTTGAACCCTGGTCCTTGCCGTGAGAGGGCAAGATGATTGGCCGGACTACACCAACGGAGCGCGTCGGCACTTTTTCGTAGTGGCACGGACCGTTTAACAGTTGCGTTTTCACGGCACCGTGGTCCTGTCCCCCATATCAGCGAAACTATTGGAAACCGTTCACGTGAGCGAAATCACGGCTTTCCAGCCGCCGCGCTACGAACAGTCTCGACTCTCGGTCAGAATGAACGGACGTGAACGATTACTCGCCTTCGAGCGGCGAGCCGGCAGCGTCGGGTTCGTGGCCTTCGAGGCTGATGATGTTCTCGCGGCCGACCCGGAGTTTGCTGATGTCGCCTTCCTCCTCCATCTCCGAGAGGAGCATGCTGACCTTCGACTTCGACCAGCCGGTCTCCTCGACGATGTTGACCTGCTTCATCCGGCCGCCGTTCTCGTCGAGCAGTTTCTTCACGCGAGCCTCGTCGGTGAGTAACTCCTCGTCGCTGACGGACGGTTCCGAGGCGGTCGTTCCGCCGTTGCCCGCCGCGGCCGCCCCGCCACCGCCGTCGCCACCGTCGGGCCTGTCTGTACTCCCGGCGAACGACCCGAAGTCGCCCTGCCGGTAGGCGAACGCGGCCGCGAGACCGAGGAGGACGACGACGGCACCGATGAACATCATCAACAGCGACCAGCCGCCTCCCCCGTCAGACGGCGGTTGTCCGGCCGGTCGCGTCGTGACTGTCGCGTTCCCGCCGCCGGAGTTGGTCGTCTCGGCGGTCGTCGTGGTCGTCGTCCCCTCTACCGGTTCGAACTTGACGCGCGGGCGCTGGTCGATGAAATCGTGCTCGCCCTGCCACGTCACCGACTCGCTGGCGACCAGCGAGTCGCCGGACGGCTGGGCGGAGGCCGAGGGCTGTGCCGACTGGAACTGGAGACCGGTCCCGGTGTGGACGACCAGCGACTGGTTCGGGCCGATGTAGAGACCGCCCTCGAACACGTCGCCGATGATGACCGTCTCGCCCTCGGCGGTGGCGAAGCTCGTCCACTGGAACGACATCTTGACGATGCCGCGGTTCTCGTTGACGAGACCGCCGACGTAGGCCTCCTTGTGGAAGTGCTGGGCCTTCATCGCGCGGCCGGTCGCGTTCTGCCCGGCGCTGGCGAGTTGGCGGGCCTGCCGTTTGAAGTTCTCGTAGAGCCGCGTCGAGTTGTTGTTGAACTCGCTGGCGAACTGCTGGAACTGGCGACGCTCGGTGTCGTTGTTCAGCGTGCGCTGGTAGGTGAACGTCCACTCGGCGGTCCCGTTCTCGTGGACCGTGATGTGGAACTCCACGGTGTCGAAGTTCTCCGCGACGCCGAGCGTCTGGGGCGTTCGGGAGAGTTCCGTCGAGGGCCCGTCGCGGACCTCCGTGGAGGGCATCGTCGAGACTGACGTCGCGTCACGCGCAGGAAGGACGCCCAGCACCGGCGCTACGGGCACCGTCCCGACGAGTAGCACGACTACGAGGCCGACAGCCAGCAGCCGTCTCATGTAGTGTAATTCTCCATTGCCCGGTATAAAAGACCTTTTGTCAGCGCCGAGCTTCTGATAAAGTGGAACACACCACACGGCCTCCAATTTTCAATCTTGTTATTTATAGGAAGTATTACTAAATATAAAAGACCTTTTGACGTAGGCTTGTCACCGGACCGTGGTTCCACGGCACACGACACGCGTTGGCGATTGCCACGTCGTCACGTCGTCCAGCGGATTCTCGTCCAACACCACGAGGTCCGCGCGAGCGCCCTCCGAAACCGTGCCTACGTCGTCCAGACCGAGCAGGTCGGCGGCGTTGACCGTCGCGGCTTCCAGTGCTTGTCGCTCCGAGAGACCGTGGTTCACCATGAGTTCCAACTCCTCGGGGATGTCGGCGAAGAAGTTGAACGGCGTCCCGGCATCGGTCCCCATGGCGATGGGGACGCCGGCATCGAGCGCGTACTCGAAGGCGTCTTCCCACGCCTCCTTGGCTTCTTCGGCCTTCTCGACGGCGAATTCGGGGATTCCGGCCTCGGTCCCCGCCTCCACGATGCCGTAGAGCGCCTTCGCGGTCGGCACCCAGTAGGTGCCCCGGTCGGCCATCAGTTCGGTCGCCTCGCGGTCCATGAAGGTTCCGTGTTCGACGCTGGAGATGCCGGCCCGGACCGCGTTCTTGATGCCTTCGGTCCCGTGAGCGTGGGCCGCGGTCGGCACGCGCTTGGCTCCGGCGGTCTCGACGACGGTTTCGAGTTCCTCCTCGTCGAGTTCCGGCATCCCCGTCAGCGCTCCCTCGGTGAGGACGCCGCCGGTCGCCATGCACTTCACCACGTCCGCGCCGCGCTTGAGTTGCTTGCGGACCGCCTTCTTGACTTCCGGCACGCCGTCGGCCTCCCGACCGAACCAGTGGCCGTGGCCGCCGGTCATCACGACGCCCTGGCCGCACGCGACGACCTGCGGCCCGTCGAGGGTACCCGCCGCGACCGCGTCGCGGGCGTCGAGCGCGAGCGTGCCCGCCGAACCGAGGTCTCGGACCGTCGTCACGCCCGCGTCGAGCGCGTTCCGGAGGTTGGCCGTCGCCCGGTAGGCCAGCGTCGCGTCGCTGTCGCCGTCTATCTCGCCCGGGTCGGCCCGGCCGTCCATCATCACGTGGACGTGGGCGTCCACGAGTCCGGGCGCGACGAACCGGCCGGTCGCGTCTATCTCGTCGTCGGGGTCGTCGGGTACGTCGCCGACAGCGGCGATTCGCCCGTCTTCGACCGCGACGTCGGCTTCTCGGGTCCCGTCGGCGTCCACGACCGTCCCGCCTCGAATGACGAACATATCTCCTTGTTACCACGCACCGTCCTAAATTCCGGGGTTGCGGCACGGTCTTCCCGTGCGGTCGCGACGGAGCGTCGCCGGACGAGAGGGACGAAGTGTCTCCGGACGGACGAGGCGTCCCCGAACGGACGCGTCGGTCCCCGACCACCGAAAGAACCAATCCGCTCGTCGTCTCACTGCTCCGCATGGCAGACGACCCGCTCGACGGGAAGACGGCGCTGGTCACCGGTGCCAGTTCCGGCATCGGCGAAGCGACGGCCCACGCACTCGCCCGCGACGGCGCGCGCGTCGCGCTCGCGGCCCGCCGCCGGAAGGTGCTGAACGACATCGCGGAGACGATAGAGAGCGAGTGGGACGCCGAGACGCTCGTCGTCCAGACCAACGTGCGAAACGAGGACTCGGTCGAGGAGATGATCGAGACGACAGTCGCCGAGTTCGACGGTCTCGACGTGCTGGTCAACAACGCCGGACTGGCCCGCGGCGAGTCGGTCGAATCGCTGGGTACCGACGAGTACGAGACGATGATGGAGACCAACGTGGACGGCGTGTTCTACGCGACGCGGGCCGCGGTTCCGCATCTCGAAGAGACCGAGGGCAACCTCGTCTTCGTCGGGAGTTTCGCGGGCCAGTATCCCCGGCCGTTTAACCCCATCTACGCCGCGACGAAGTGGTGGGTCCGCGGGTTCGCCCACAGCATCGAGGGCAACGTCGGTGAGGAGGGCGTCGCCGTCACGGTGGTCAACCCCTCCGAGGTCCGGACAGAGTTCGGGTCGGCCTACGGCGAGTCGTTCGCCGAGCGGTTCGGTGAGGGCGAAGTCACCGAACCCGAGGAGGTCGCCGACGCCATCGCGTTCGCGGCGAAACAGGAGAACTCGACCGTGAGCGAACTTGACATCTACCGGCGCGACAAGTTCAGCGGGTTCTGAGCGAGCGCGGACCGGCGGAGAACGAGCGACCGGAGAACGGACGACGGAAGAACGATAACGGAGAGAAGAACGCGCCCGCCGATTCAGAGCGAGACGAACTCGCTCCCGGCGAGCGACGGGGGCACCGTCAGTCGTCGGCGGGACCCGCCGAACTGGACCACGCAGTTCCGTCCCCGGTGGCGGCGTCCTCGGACACCGACTCGTCGCCGCGCGCGGACGACCCCCGCACGGACACCGCGACCTCCCGAACGACGTGGCGGTTCAGCACCGCGAACCCGGCGAAGATGGCCGCGAAGCCGACGAGCGTCGAGGGACCGACCAACTCGTCCAGCACGGCCCAACTCGCCAGCGTCGCCACGACGGGTTCGAGGTAGCCCACGAGGTTGAGCCGCGTCGGACCGAGTTCGTCCAGCAGGTGGAAGTACAGCAGGTACGCCACGACGCCCGAGAAGAGCGTCAGGTACGCGAACGAGGCCAGCGCGGTCGGGGTGAGCCGAATCGCGGCCAGCGACTCGCCGCGAATCCTGCCGGCGACGAACAGCAGTCCCGACCCGCCGAGCATCGCCCACCCCTCCATCGTCGCTATCGGGAAGTCGGTCCGGAGCGGCCGGGTCAGGACCCCGCCGAGCGCGAAGCACGCGATGCCCAGCAGGACCAGACCGACGCCGAGGACGCTCGCCGAGAGCGCGCTCGTCGGGTTCAGGCCCGCGACGACGCCCACGCCGACGATGCCGAGCGCGAAGCCGACGCCCTTCGGCACGGTCAGGCGTTCGTCCAGCAGGACGGCCGCGAACCCCGCGGTCAGGACCGGCGAGAGGCTGACGACGACCGACGCGACCGCGCCCGAGACGCGCAGTTCCCCCAGATACAGCAGGCCGTGGTAGCCGGCGATGACGAACGCGCCGACGACGCCCACCGCGAGGTACTCGTCGCGCTCTCGGGGCCGCCAGCGGTCGGTCGCCACCGCGGCGTAACCGAGGACCACCGAGCCGGCCACCGCGTACCGGAGTCCGGCGAAGACCAGCGGCGGGAAGTAGTGCAGGCCGATTTCGATGGCGACGAACGAACCGCCCCAGACCGTGGCGAGCAAAACGAATAGAACGGGAGTAAGTGAAACTCGACTCCCAATCTTGTCCGAAATCATGATTCTGTTTCAACTGTCTTTGCTCGTCGTCCTTAAACGCTTCTACAACAGATTGGAGTAGAGTAGAACTGAAGACGAAAATAGGGGGAGAACAATGGATTCTTAACGAATAATCGCTCGTTCAGAGCAATTCAATTCTAGCAGATAATTTATCCGGCGTAGCTGCATCCGACCCGGCCGAACCGACAGACCCGACGTTAAGTAGTCGGCGACGCAAGGTGGAGGAAAATGGACGAGCGTGACGTGACCATTCTCAAGGCTATCGCGGACCTCGGAACCGGCAGTCCCGAGAAGTTGAGCGAGGAGACCGACATCCCGGTCTCGACCATCCACTACCGACTGAACAACCTGCGCGAGGAGGGCGTCATCGAGAACGACCTCTACGACATCGACCTCGAAGCCGCGGGCCTCGGGGTCACCGTCGTCGTGGAGGTGCTGGCCGACTACAGCGACTCCTACGAGGAGTTCGGCGAGAAGCTACTCGCCGTCGAGGGCGTCACGCAGGCGTACTTCGCCATGGGCGAGACCGACTTCATCATCGTCGCGCGCCTCCCCAACAGTGACGCGGTCGAACGCCTCATCAGCGACTTCGAGAGCATCGACGGGGTCGAGCGCACGAACTCGACGTTCGTCATCTCGTCGCTCCGGGATACGGACAATCCGCTGGAGAGCTACAGTTTAGAGACGCTGGTCGAGGAACTGGCCGACGAGTAGAAGCGATCAATAAAAGCTGTCAATCCGACAGCTACGGCCATTTGTACGCAAATCCCGGTGGCGGTGAACCGACCCATTCGAGAAACCGCTTCGTTTCGTCTGTCGTGAACTGAAGTTCCGTGCGAGTAAAATGCGGGTCGAGTCCCTGTTTGGTGAAAAGCCGTTTGAGGTATCTAGGTCGATCGGCTTCGTTAGTGGCCTTTATCATCGCTCTCGGTCGGTGATTCTTTTCCTCGGCTAGCCACCCGTCACAGACGTACCACATCTTCGCTATCGTTGGAGTGAGCGTGAGGTCGCTCGGAAATCGCTTCTCGCCGGTACCGTACCACCGTTTCAAGTCGTGAATCTGAGGATGAGAGCGCGTCCGTAGACCGTAGAAGTCGTTGTACTCTTCGCTGTTTGCGACATCGAACTTGTCGTGGCTCGAATTTTTCGCTTGTTCGTACTGATACTCGGCGGTTCGGTCCAGAAAGACGCCTGTAGAGAGGACACCCAAACAGTCGCCCAAATAGCGAAACTCTCGATTCGTCATCCGAACGCGGAAGTGGGGATTTCGGTCTGACCGACCGTGTACATCACCGTCACCCATGAGAATCCCGACGAGCAGTTCGAATTGATACTCCGTGATACGGGGTCGTTCACAGTTTGACCGTGCCCAGTGACTGCCAAGACGCTCGAAGTCACGATTACAACGGGGACACGTCGCTGTCATAACCCGTCGTAGTCACTATCGTCTAAAATAGCTACCGGGGCGTCACGGAGCGATGCGATTCTTGCGATTCTTCATGTTCTCCTCGTAGTACTCGAAGGTGATGGGACACCACTCTTTTGCCAAGTCGAGAACGCGCTCGGTCATATCTCGAATCTCCCACTGGCTGTCCGCCGCCGCACGCAAATCTGCGATGTGCATGAGCATTCGTGCGTTGACGGAGAACACCATATTCACCTCCGTCCCGATGGGCAAGACGAACCGGGCGTCCTCGGGAGGCATGCCCAGATCGAGCAACTCCTGATACTCCTCGACAGAGCGCTTGACCGACTCTCGGAAGACGGCCTCGCGCTTCTCGACGGTCTCGTCGTCCACCGCGCCGCCCTCTTGATTCCGGCCGATCCAGTCGGGGTCAGTCGCAGACGGTGGTGTGACGACGAGTTCGCCCTCGGCAACGTCCTCAGGGTCCACGTCGTCGAACGAGACGTAGCGCATGCTTCGCACGTCGAACGAGGCGTGACGGTGGCGGGTGATCTGAGCCATGCAGGACCGACTGATGCCTTTCACAGCGAAGGTGATTTGCGGGTGTTCGAAGGGTCCGAAGTGGCCCTGCTTCAGCAGATGACCGATGAGCGTCTCCTTCTTCTCCTCGATGGTCTCGCCCTCGACCGTCGTCATGACCTCCTCAAACGACTTGTCGCCGACGAAATCCTCCATATAATCGTTGCGTGCCGCCGAACAAATCAGCTCCTCCGGATCGTCCGTGGCCTCCAGTAGTTGGACTTCCATGGGTGTGACGAGTACAGTCTGGACACATAAATCGACCCATCGACTTTCTCTCTAATGGACAACGACACCCACAAACCCTCCCCGCTCGTACCCCGAGGCATGATTACGAACCTCGCGCGCGGCGTGCAGGCGTTCACGAGCAACGCCTTCCTCGTGGAGGGCGACCGGACCGTGCTGGTCGATACCGGGTCGAACTTCGACGCGGTCGCGCGAATCGAAGACCGCGGCGCGGACCTCGATGCCGTAATTCTCACCCACACCCACCACGACCACGTCGGGAACCTCGAAGCCGTCAGCGAGGCCTTCGGCGTCGAGACGTGGGGCTTCGACACCGACCAACCGGCGGTGGACAACCCCATCGGCGACGAGGAGTCGGTCCGGATGGGCGACCACGCCTACACCGCGCTCCACACGCCGGGGCACAAGAACGACCACCTCTGCTTCTACTCGTCGGCCGCGAGCGTCCTGTTCGCGGGCGACCTGATATTCCAGAACGGGAGCTTCGGCCGGACAGACCTCGAAGAGGGCGACCGGAAGCGGCTAATCGAGAGCATCGACCGAGTCCGCGAGCGCGCGGACGAACACCTCGCGGAGATGCACGTCGGCCACGGCCCGAGCGTCACGACGAACCCGTACCAGGACGTGGAACTGGCCGGTCGAGCGGCCCGGATGGAATAAGTTCCGGCGAGAGGGCGACCCTCGGCCAGTTTTATTTTCTGCGAGTTCGTTCCTCGCACCGTGACCGGAAGAACGCGACTGACGACGACCGAGACGGTCCGCGACGAGCGGTCGTGGCTGTTCACGGTCCGCGACCAGTACGACGAACTGGACGAGGTGATTCTGGTTCCCTGCGAGGAGGAGCGAACGGACGGCGGAGCGACCGCCGAGTCGGACGACTCCGCCGCCGACGCCGACCCCGACGACCCCGGCGTCGAGGCGTGGATTAACCGATGTACGCACGAGGCCCAGCGACTCGACCGGGGGTTCGGCGCGGCGATGCGCGACGGTCAGATAATCTGCCCGAAGCACGGGTCGATGTTCGACGCCTGCTCGGGCTACTGCGACAACGGCGATGCCGCGGACACGACGCTCCCGTCGGTCGAAGTCGCGGTCGAGGACGGCGCGGTCTACCTGGCCGACGACGGCTACGAGTTCGTCCACGAGGGCAGCATCGAAGGCGGCGGTGAGGAGGCGGGAGACGGGGACGAATCGCAGGACGACGATGACGACATGCCGAGTTCGACTTCTCACATCGGCTTCTGAGGCGACTCCCCTCGCGGGTCGGCCTACGACTCGGCGACGGCGAGCAGTTCGTCGAACGCCTCGTCGTAGGCCCGCGCGACGGCGGCGGGGTCCCGGCGGTCGTCGCCGGAGAGTGCCGGGAGCGCGGCGGTCGCCTTCGGGTCCGCGAGTTCGGTCGCGTCGCCGGTGTGGACCTCCAGTCGGCCCTCGCGGGCGCTCCCGCCGGCGACTTCGCAGGCTTTCACGAACCGGTCGCCGTCGTAGGCCCGCACGCGGCCGGGTTCGACCACGGCCACCGCGTCGAAGTCGAGGCCGCGAATCGGGAGCGCGACGTCGCCGTACGATTCGACGACCGCGGTCCCGCCGGTCTCGCGCTGGAGTTCGCGGACGCGCTCGGCGAACCCCTCCAGCATGGGGAGATGAAGCCGTCGGGTAATCTCGTCCAGTCGCTCGACCGACTCGACTACCGGCGCGTCGGCCAGCGGGAGGGTCCGGCGGGCCGACTCCGGCACGTCGGCGTGGGCGTTCACGACGAACGACTCGCCCACGCGGTCCAGCACGTACTCCCGATGGGACTGGCCGACGAGTCCGGTGTCCGGGCCGGGCGAGGGCCGCCAGAGTCGGTGGACCGGGTTCAACTCCTCGGGGTCGAAGTCGGTCCCGCAGGCTTCGGAACTCGCGGCGGCGAGTCGCTTCGCGTCCTTCCCGTAGAGGCGACCGTCCTCGACCGCGCGCCGGTAGTCGTCGTGGTCGAACCAGTAGTCGTTGCCCGCGCGAGGCTTGACCCCGACCGCGCTGAGTCGGTCGAGGAGACCGGTGGTGAACGTCGTCTTCCCGGCGTCCACGCGGTCGCCGCCGGCGACGAGGAACCTCATCGGTCGTCGGACTTCAGGCCGTAGTAGCCCGGTTCGTCGTCGGCCTCGGGTTCGGCGATGACCAAGTCGTCGGCGTTGTTCATCACCCACGGGATGGCCCAGTCGAGCAGGATGTCCTCGGTCTCGGCTTCCAACTCGGCGTCCGGGTCGAGTCCCTGCAGGAGACGCGCGATTTCGTAGACGGTGTACATCTGGTCGGTCTTCAGCAGTTCCTCGGCGGTGTAGAAGTCGCAGGGATGGAGCTGTTCGAAATCCGATTTCGGTCGGGGCATGGCCGAGCGTACGACCGAGCGCGGGGTAAATGGTTCGTCTCGTCGTCGGACGCCGCGGCCGCGCTTCTGCAACGTCACGACCGACGGAGGCTAATTTTTATACCGTGTGCCGACGCAGGTTCGGTGTCTATGGGAGACGAGGACGCGGAACGCCGAGAAGCGAACCGCGCGTTCGTCGAGGCGTTCTCGACGTTCGGGACCGACGCCCTCCGAGACGTATGGCTGTTCGACCAGCAGAGCCACGAGCGACTCTACGTCCGCGACGACGTGGACGAGAAGGTCGCCGACGTAGACGTGTCCCGCTACGTGGACAACGAGCGATACGGCTACGTCACGCGCGACACCTACAGCGACCTCCACTACGCCGACTACGCCTACACCGTCCGGGGATTCGACGGGTTCGAGCAGTTCCGAACGTTCCTGCGCGAAGGCGACCGGCGAATCGGCACGTTCGGCAGTTTCGACCGACGGGAGGGCGGCTACGACTTCGGGGCGCTGAACGACGCGCTCGCCGAAGTGACGGCGGACTACCCGCTCGACGCGTTCGCCCCGGAGTGACGCGGCCGGCGAAGTCGGCCGACCCGCGGCGACGGTTCAGTTCTCGGTGTCCGGAAGGTTGTCGAGTTGCTTCTTCCGGCGCTCGTCGGTGAGCGTCGCGTACCCCTGCGTCTCGACGTAGTTCTGCTGTCCGAAGTCGCTGATTATCATCCGGAGGAAGGAGGCCTCCTTCTTCGAGGTGCCCTCGTAGGTGTAGCAGTGGAGGTCGCGCGAGAGGGGGTAGTTCTCGTCGGCGAGGTTCTCGCCGGGCTTGTAGACCGTCCCGTCGAACGAGAGGGAGACGGCGGGAACTTCGGAATCGACGAACGCCAGCGCCATGTACGCGATGGCGTTGTCGGACTTCGAGACGACCGTCTTGACCTGCTGGTTCTGCCCCTTGCGCACGTCCACGCCGGGCATCTTCGCGTTCGGGCCGCCGAGCATGTTCGCTCGGAAGGCGGTGTCGGTGCCCGAGCCTTCCGCGCGACCGATCGCCTGAATCTTCTTGTCCGGGCCGTCGTAGGCGTCTATCTCCGACCAGTTCGTGATTTCGCCGGTGTAGATGTTCCGGACCTGCTCGGCGGTCAACTGCTTCACGCCCGCCTCGTAAACCTCGCTACTGACGACGATGGGTTGGGCGTCCACGCCGACCACGTGGTCCGTGTACTTGTTCAGCTCCTCCTCGCTGGCGTCGGGGAGTTCGGCCGAGACCGGCGCGCTGGAGTCGCCGATGTCCACGAGACGGTTCTTGAGTTTCTCCAGTCCGGTCCCGGAGTGGCTCAACCCGACCGACACGTCGAACGGCGGCGCGGCGCTCCCGGTCGCCTCGAACCCGTAGAGACCCGCCCAGTAGTCGGCGAGGCGCTTCTCGGTGTCGATGCCGTACTGGCTCGGTCCCCAGTACTCCTCGTCGCTGGCGGCCGGGTTCGACGACCAGACCGACCCGGCGGTGCTCGTGATTGGATAAACGGTCGAAGAGCCGCCGGCCTTCAACTGCGTCGGCTCCGACGACTGACTCCCGGAACCGGAGTCGTTCTGGTTCCCGCTCGCGTTCGTGGCACCGCCCGTGCCGCCGACGCATCCCGCGAGCGCCAGCGCACCGGACGCTCCCGCGGCGGTCAAGAACTTGCGACGAGTCGATTTCCCTGTCATCGTGTGAGGGAAGACGAGACTATCGGATAAACTCTCCGAAGAAGATATATATTTTCTCGATAACTATATATTGCTCTCCATTGCCACCGTTTCACGATGGAATGCAACGGTTCGAGAACCATTCGCATGCATAGCTATCGAGAGTCGGAGATGTCGAATGGGAAACTCCTGTCGAGGAGACGCGTCGCTGGTCGGAGGTAGCGGCCGAAAGAATACTAGCGGTTCGGGTTACTCGTGGTTGCCCACGGTCTTCTCGTACTGGTCGGCGACGTGATCCCAGTCGACGACCTCGAAGAAGTTCTCCACGAAGTCGCCGCGGTCCGGACCGTAGTCGTAGTAGTACGAGTGCTCCCACACGTCGAGGGCGAGGATGGGGTGTGCGCCCCAGAGCGCGCCCTGGTCGTGCTTGTCGACGGCGATGTTACGGAGCTGCTTGGCGACCGGGTCGTAGACCAGCAGCGCCCAGCCACCGGCGGCGCTCGCTGCGGCCTCGAACTCGCCCTTCCAGCCCTCGTAGGAACCGAAGTCCTCCTCGATGCGGTCGAGCAGGTCGCCCTCGGGTTCGCCGCCGCCGTTCGGGTCCATGTTCTCCCAGAACAGCGTGTGCAGGTAGTGACCCGAGCCGTTGTGGGTCACGTCGCCGAGCGCGCCCGCGGTGCCGCCGTAGTCCCCGCTCTCGCGGTTCTCGGCCAGCGTCTCCTCGGCGCTGTCGAGCCCGTTGACGTAGCCCTGATGGTGGGTGTCGTGGTGCCAGGTGAGCACCTGTTCACTGATGTGCGGCTCGAGCGCGTCGTAGTCGTACGGAAGCGGTGGTAGTTCGGGGTTGGATCGCTCGGACATAATTGAACCTCGACCCTATATAGTCGCTTTTCGGTCTTAAACTTTGAGAAGTCGATTGGTAACACGCCCCTCGGTTCGAGCTGTTTCAGCTTCTCGAGCGCTCTCGGCGCCGTTTCTCTCCCCCGTCCTGAACCGAGTTACAGTAAATAAAATTATATGTAGGTCTCGAACCGACCCGCTGTCCGTCGCATCCGAGCAATCTAGGCGTCCGACCGACCCGGCGTAGTCGAACGACCAGGTGCGGCCGACAGGCTCGTCGCTACCGACTTGTTCGGCTCAGTGGGAGCCGGTGTGCTTCGGAATCGTGTCGGCCTGCTTCGCCTGCTGGAAGCGTTCCTCCACGTCGTCCCAGTTCACGACGTCCCAGAAGTTGTCCACGTACTCGCCGCGGTTGTTCTCGTACTGGAGATAGTAGGCGTGTTCCCAGACGTCACAGACGAGCAGCGGCGTCGCGCCCTGCGGGTGCTGGTTCTGGTGGTTCTCCGCGGCCGCGACGATGGGCTTGTCGGCGATGTGGTCGTAGACGAGCATGCCCCACCCGGAGCCTTCGACGCCCTTCGCGGCCGCCGAGAAGTCCTGCTTGAACTGGTCGTAGCCGCCGAAGTGGTCGTCGAACGCGTCGGAGAGTTCGCCCTCGGGCTCGCCGCCGCCGTCGGGGTGCATGTTGCTCCAGAAGACGGTGTGGTTGACGTGGCCCGAGAGGTTGAACGCGAGGCTCCGCTTGACAGAGCGCACGTCGCCGAAGTCGCCGCTCCCGCGCATCTCCTCCAGTTTGTCGAGGGCGGCGTTCGCGCCGTCTACGTAGCCCTGGTGGTGCTTGTCGTGGTGAAGTTCCATGATGCGCTGGTCGATGGCCGGTTCGAGCGCGTCGTAGTCGTACGGCAGTTCCGGTAGTTCGTAAGTAGCCATTAGTCTCTCCCCCGTCGTCCGGGCCAACGGCCACGCGGTTAAGTGTTAAGCCAGTGGTCGAATCGGCGATATGCAGGCTCACGGACAGGCGCGCCGGAGTTCGGGGACGGAGCTCGCGTGGGGTCGCTCCGACGAGACGTAAACTACGCAACAACTTTTACGGCCGGTGGCGAACCGTCTCCCATGAACGGCATCCTCCGAAACCGTCGCGCCGCGGTCCGCGCCGGTTTGACGATGCTCGTGGTTTGCCTGCTCGGTCTCTCGTTCGTCGCCGTCGCTGGCGGGCCGGCGTGGCACCGCGTCGAGTCCGCCCTCTCGGTAGTCGCGTCCGTCCTCGTCGCTCTCCTCTTGCTCAAAGCCGCCGTCGTCTTCGCCTCGGTCGGGCTTCGACTCGTCTTGTCTTCGGGCGAGTGAACGCGCTGACATCGTCGGGCGTGAGCGCGCCGACATGCCGAAATCCTCGGCGACCGAGACCGCGGTCAGTTCGGCCGCCGCCACAACCGGCTTTGACGTAGGCCACCACGGACGAACCGTGACGCTCGAAGGTTCGGAGGCACCCGAGTTCAGCCTCGAAAGCACGTCCGGCGGCGAAGTATCGCTCGAAGAGACGCTCGAATCCGGCCCGACGATAGTCTTGGTAAACCGCGGTCACTGGTGTAGCTTCTGCGCCGAGCAGTTGGCGACCTTCAGCAGGGTCTACGAGGACCTCCACTTCAACGAGGGCGTGGACGTTCTACCCGTCGTAACCAGCGAGGTCCCCAAACTGGTCGAGATGCGCGACCGCTTCGACTACGACTTCCAACTGCTCGCGGACCCGGACGGCGAGGTCGCCGAGCAGTACAGCGGCACCGAGCAGACCAGCCACGGTCTGACCGGTATCGCCGGAACCTACGTCGTGGACACCGACGGCGTCGTCCGATACGAGCAGGTCGCCGACGATTTGACCGACCGCACCTACGGCAACTGGATTCGGTACTTCCTCCGCAACGACTTCGAGGACCCCTTGGACGAGTAGCGACCGCTTCCGTCCGGGGCGAGGACTTCAGTCGTCGCCGCGGGCGGCCTCGAACATCGCTATCGCTTCCTCGCGGCGCTCGGAGTGGTCCACGATGGGCGCGGGGTAGTCGGGCGCGATGCGCTCGCGCTCGGCGTCGCTCAGTTCGTGCCAGCCGTGAATATCGTCGGGGGAGGCGGCTTCGAGTTCCGGCACGTACTCCTCGACGAACTCGCAGTCCGGGTCGTAGCGCTCGCCCTGTGTCATCGGGTTGAAGACGCGGAAGTACGGCTGAGCGTCGGTGCCGGTCGAGGCGGCCCACTGCCACCCGCCGGTGTCGTTTCCGGTGTCGTGGTCCGCCAGTTTCTCGCGGAACCAGTCGTACCCCTCGCGCCAGTCGAGCAGGAGGTCCTTCGTGAGGAAGGAGGCGACGACCATCCGGAGGCGGTTGTGCATGTAGGCCTCCTCGCGGAGTTGCCGCATCGCGGCGTCCACGATGGGGTAGCCGGTCTTCCCCTGCCTCCACGCTCGCAGGGCCTCCTCGTCCTCGCGCCAGTCGATGTCGTTCTCGTAGGACTTGTAGTTGCGAGTCACCACGTCGGGCCGCGCCGAGAGGACGTGGGCGTAGAACTCCCGCCACGCGAGCTGACTCTGGAACTCCCGGACGGAGGCGGCCTCGGTCCCCTCCTCGTCGGGGTCGCCGTCGGCGCGGTCCATCGCTTCCTCGGTCGCCCACCAGACCTCTCGAATCCCGATAGTGCCCCACTTGAGGTGGGGAGAGAGCCGCGAGGTCGCGTCTCTCGCGGGGTAGTCGCGGTCCTCGGCGTACCGGAAGATGGCCTCCTCGCGGAAGTCGGCGAGGCGGCCGCGCGCGACCCCGGTTCCGGCCGGCGGCACGTCCGCCTCCGGCTCGTCGAAGCCGAGGTCCGCGAGGGACGGGAGAGCGGTCGTACCGGGCAGGTCCGGGGCATCGGCGGGGGTCGCTATCTCGCCCTCCTCGGGCGCGTCGTACGGAGCGTCTTTCTCCCGGTCGCGCCACTTCTTCCAGAAGTAGGTGTAGACGGAGTAGTGTTCGCCCTTGTTCGTCCGAATCGACCCCGGTTCGTGGTGGAGCGCGTCGTGGTAGGCCGCCCGCGAGACGCCGGCGTCGTCCAGCGCGAGGCGGACCTCGTTATCCCGTTCGCGGGCCAGTCCGGAGTAGTCGCGGTTCCAGTACACCGCGTCGGCGTCGTACGACTCGGCGATTCGGGGCACCTCCTCGCGGGGGTCGCCGCGGACGACCAGCAGGTCCCCGCCCAGTTCCCGGTAGTCGGCGCGGAGCGATTCGAGCGCGTCGAGCATGACGGCCACGCGGGGCGGCGAGGCGTGCGCGAGAATCTCCGGGTCGAAGACGAACACCGGGAGGACCGACCCGTCGCCGCGAGCGGCCTCGGCGAGCGCGCGGTTGTCCGACGCGCGGAGGTCCCGTCGGTGCCAGTGAACGTTCATACGCGGACCGTCGGACCGACGGACCGTCAAACGAAGGGTTCGAGGGGAGTAGACGACGGCGTTACTTGTTCGGCAGGAACGCCAGCGCGATCATCGTGAACGCGGCGAGGACGCTGAGGATGAGGACGCCCCAGAGACCGGCGAAGCGTTCGTGCTTGTGGCGCACGGTGTCGAGTTGCGCGTGGTACTCCGCGGCCTGGTTGGAGAGGACGAGCGTACTGTTGTCGGGGTAGTGAGTCGTGTACGTCTGCCCGTTCAGCGTCACGTTGTTCCCGCCGGCCGGGAACGCCATCTTCGTCGGGGTCCCGCTGCGGATGAGCGTGGTCCGCATCGCCGTGGTCTTCCCGAACTCGAGGGTGTTCGTCCGGGGTGCGTCCCACGCCAGTTTCACCGCGCTCGCGGTGATGTTTTCGACTGACGTGCTGTTGTTCGCGTACTGGAACGTGCTACCGACGGTCAGCCGTCGGGTCTGGGCTTCGCCGAACTGCTGGCGCTTGTACTCCGAGACCGGGACGAGCGAGCGATTACCGTCGCTCTCGTTGACGACGACGTAGCTCTGGCCGCCCTGCTGAATCGTCGTGGTGTTGTTCCCGAGCGGTCGGACCTCCCGGAGCGTCGCCTCGGAGGGGTTCGAGACGTTGGGTATCAGGACGCGGTACGTGTCGTTCCGGTACGTGACCGTCGAGTTGTTCGCCCACGTCGCGGTGTAGCGCGCCGACTCGTTCACCCACGTCGCCGACGCCGAGCGGACGACGCTCCCCTCGGACATCTGGGCGGACAGGTCGCTGACGTTGTAGGTTCGCCCATCGACCGTGAAGTTCTCGCCCGCCGAGAGTTCGTACTCGGGGTTCTCGACGGACGCGGTCGGTTGCTCTGTGACCGTAAGAACCGTGAACGCTGCCGTCGCTACGAGGAAAAAGAACGCCACGTACAGCGCAGTAGTGCGCTTTTGCATACGATTTAGGTTTCTATTCGTACCATAAAACAGTTGCTAAACCCTCTATCGGTAATGAATTATGATACGAAGCTCTTCGGCGGCTTCGATGCAGAACTATCTGATAAACGACGTACTTTACTGGAAAAATAAAAGCGAACTAGTCTCTCGCTCAGTAGGTGTTTACCGGAGGGACCCCGTTCGTGGGACTCCAACCGGTGGGACCGCCGTCCCAGTCCACTTCGACGAAGTCGACGCCGGAATCGGGGTCTTCCACTGCACTGCCGAGGGCGTTTCCGTACGGGGGGTTGACGCCTCCGTCGTAGGTCTGGTCGAACGTGTCCGTGTCGGGTTGGTTGTAGATGGAGACGTACCCGTCGTCGTTGCCGTCCGTGACCCGCTGGCCGTCGTAGAAGTCGGGGGAGACGGTCGGTCCGTCGGAGGTGGCGACTTTCTCGGCGCTCGCGGGAACGGTCGCGGCGAGTCCGGCCGTAGCGATACCGACGGTACGAAGGAGTCGTCGTCGAGTGCTTTTGTTCTCGTCGCTCATGGGTTCGGATACCCGTCCATTGCCGCCGGTTATATTTCTACTAATCGAGAGGATAAATCTATCCGAAGTCGAGTTACCGTACTAATTTCTTTATTCTTCCTATATAGGAAGAATTAATTATTATTAACAAATTATGTTATCGCATGGTCCCGACGCTGACAGACGACGTCCTCCTCACGCTGTTCAAGCGGCGACGCTACCTCCGGTATCTCCTCGGCGACCCGAAGTCGAAGTCGGAACTGATAGACGGAACAGAGTCGGCGTGCTCGACGGTAGACCGAACGATACGAGAGTTGGAATCGGTCGGCGCGGTCGAACGGACCGCGGCGGGGTACGGCGCGACGGCACTCGGACGACTCGCGTACCGCGAACTCGTCCAGACGCGACGGGAGTTTGACGGCATCATCGACTGCGAGGACGCGCTCCGGTCGGGAAACAACACCGATGAGTTCTCGACGGCGTTGTTCCGAGACGCGACCGTCGTCAGACCGACGCGGAGCGAACCCGACGCACCGCTTCGCCGTCTCTGCGACTGCGTCCGCGGCGCGGACGCCCTCGAAATCATGTCGCCGTTGCTCCTCGACCAATCGGTTCGCTTCTACCACGAAGCGGTGACGACGACCTGTCCGCGACGTTCGTCCTCACGTCGCCCTGCGTAGAGCGTCTGGTGTCGTCCTACCGGGAGCAGTTAGCGGAGATAGTCGCCCAACGGGACGTCTCAGTCCGCGAGGCTTCGGCCGAGATACCGTTCGCCCTGTTGCTGGTCCGCCGGAACAACCGGTCACGGGTAGCCGTGCTGTTGCAGAGCGACGACGGCGTCACCGCCTTGCTGACCGCTCGTCATCGACTCGCACTCGACTGGGCCGAACGGACGTACGAACGGTACCGACGACGGTCGCGAGACCTATCGCGGATTTCCGAGTAACGGAGCTCCTCGACCGGTTCTCACTCGCCGGGTCGCGTGAGTACCGACGAGTCGAGTTCGGCCGCCGCGTCCCGGCCGCTCAACGCCATCGTCAGGTCGAAGTCCGCGAGGAAGTTCCGGACGACTTCGCGGACGCCGTCCTCGCCGTCTATCGCCAGTCCGTAGACGTAGGGTCGGCCCAACAGCACCGCGTCAGCGCCGAGCGCCAGCGCCTTGATGGCGTCAGCGCCGCGGCGAATCCCGCTGTCGAACAGCACCGCGAACTCGTCGTCGTCAGCGCCCGGCGCGCGCTCGTCTTCCACCGCCTCCACGACGCCCGGTAGCGCCTCGACGGCCGAAATCGCGCCGTCCACCTGTCGCCCGCCGTGGTTCGAGACGACCACGCCGTCCACGTCCCTGCGGACCGCCTCGCGGGCGTCCTCGGAGTGGAGGATGCCCTTCAGAACCACGGGCAGGTCGGTGGCGTTCCGCACGCGCTCGACGGTCTCCCAGTCCATCGAGAGGTCGCCGAACTGCTCGACGAACCGCCAGAGGGCGGACTGCTCGTCCTCCTCCGGCGGCGCGTCGAGCGTGTCGCGGAACGCGGGGTCCGAGAGGTAGTTCGCCACGCCCTCGCCGTCGAGGAAGGGGAGGTAGGCGTTGGCCACGTCGCGCTCGCGCCACCCCATCGTCGGCGTGTCGAGCGTTATCACGATGGCCTCGTAGCCCGCGTCCTCGGCCCGCCGGACGAAGCTCTCGGTCACGTCGGGGTCCGCGTTCGGGTAGAGTTGGAACCACCCCGGCGAGTCGCCGAGTTCCTCCGCGACCTCCTCCATCGTCGCCGACGCCGCGGAACTGGAAACGAAGGGCACGCCGAGCGATTCGGCGGCCCGCGCGCTGGCGAGTTCGCCGCCCTCGTGGATGATGGACTGGACGCCGACGGGCGCGAGTAGGACCGGCACCGCTAACCCTCGCCCGCAGACCTCGACCGAGAGGTCGCGCTCGGCCACGTCCCGCAACATCCGCGGCACGATGCGCCACCGCCGGAACGCCTCACGGTTCCGGTCGGCGGTGTCCTCGCCGCCCGCGCTCCCGACGACGTAGGCGCGGGCCTCCTCGGAGAGGGCCGCCATCGCGGCTTCCTCCAACTCGTCGGGCGAGACGGGCATCTCTGGGCGCTGGTCGGCGAGCATCCCGCCGGCGTACACCTCGCGCTGGCGATTCGGGCCGTAGGCTTCCGAAGGGTCGTCCATGCGCGGTCCGTCGTCCGGCGGGGTGTTATAAGTTGACGTGCCAGTCGTCGGCGTTTCTACCCCGTAGATTCGTCTGCTGCCGACTACTCCGTCTCCGCCCCGCGGACGCGCGCCAGCACCGCCGACGCCGCGACGCCGGCGACGAACGCCGCGCCGACGTTCGTCGCCACGCCCAGCACGCCGACGCCCGCGGTCAGCGCGAGCGAGTCGGTGTCGAGGCTGGCTTTCCCCAACTCGACGGCGACGAGCGCGAGGACGACCCCGAGCGCGGACATCGGGAACGCCGCGACCAACTCGGCCGCGCCGAGCGCCGCGACGACGTAGAGGCCGCCCAGAATCAGGTTCGCGCCGGCGGTCCGCGCGCCGAAGGCGTGCTTGCCCGCGACGCCGCCGCTCCCGTGGCACATCGGGAGCGCGCCGAGCGGAACCGCCAGCAGGTTCATCGCGCCCATGCTCGTCGCCAGTTCGTCGGGCGAGACCTCGGCGTCGAACAGGTCCCCGAGCAGGAGCGAGGTCGCGACCGCGGCGTTTCCCACCGTCATCGCCAGTTGCGCGCCGGTCGCCGCGAGCGCGTCGCCGGTGAGCGCGAAGGCGTCGCCGGTCGCCGCTCCGGCGGCGACCGCGACGCCGCTTTTCGGAAGCGTCTCGAACGCCGGGACCGCTACGCTCGGCGCGCCGGTCTCGGCCGCCGCGAGACCGAGACCGACCGCGAGGACGGACAGCGCGGCCGCGCGTCGGTAGCCGAGCGCGACCACCGCACCGCCCACGGCCGCGGCCGCGAGGGCCGTCGTCGGTGCGCCAGCGCCGAGTTCGAGACCGGTCCGCGCGAGGACGAGCGCCACCGCCAACTGGACGCCCCGAATCACCGCGAGGTCGATGCGGTCGGCGAGCGCACCGAGCGCGCCGACCGACCCGAGACCGAGGAGGACCGCGCCCGCGAGCGTGCCGGCGACCGCCAACTCCGGCACCGACAGCGACCCCGCGATGACCAGCGCGGCGAGCGCCTTCATCGGTTCCACGGAGACCGGCGCGCCGTAGCGGAGCCCCCAGACCACCTGAAACGCGCCGAACCAGAGCAGTAGAACGGGGAGCCGTAGCTCCGTCAGCGCCGAGACGGCGACCACGACCGGCAGGACCGTCACCGAGTCGCCGACCGCGCCGGTCGCGTCGCCCCACTCGACGGCGAGCGTCCGGTCCCGGAGCGCGGCGGTCGAGAACTCCATCGTCGGCACGTCGGGCGTAACCGACTTAGATTTACTGAGAAACTGAAAGCGCGGACGACGACGCACCATGTAACCGAAAGTGGTTACTTACCGGGCGCTCAGAACTTCGGTTGGGTCAGTTCCCGGAGACGGCGAGGCGGACGTGGCCGAGTTCCGGAATCGTCAGCTCGGCGGTGCCGCGGACCCACGAGGGCCGGACCGGGCGACTGCGCCCGACGGCCTGGTCGTAGAGTTCGTTGTTGTCGCCCAGCGTGACGAACCCCGCGTTCGGGGCCGGGCAGTGCGTGACCTCGGCGCAGTTGTCGCCCGCGAGGTACTTCGGATTCGCCTTCCGATACCAGTTCTCCGAGTCGTTCACCCAGAATCTGGCGCGGTGGATGATGGGCGTCGTTTCCTCCCTCCCGTCGGGTCGATAGACGATGACGTCGCCGTAGCTCCCCGACTTCCGGAAGCCCCGCTCCTTCCCGACGCGGTAGGTGACGACGCCGGTCTCGCCGGTCGCGTACGCCGGCGCGAGGCGACCTTCGTCCATCAGGAACACGAGGTCCCCGCGCTCCATGTGGGGTTCCATGCTTCCGCTCTCGACGGCGACCATCGGCGGCCAGACGCCGCTCGCTCCGAACAGGACGAGACCGACGACCGCGACCATGAGCGCGCTGCTCGCTACCTCGCGGGCGAAAACGACCGCGCCGTGGTCGGTGCGGCGGAGCCACGTCAGCCACTCGCGGATTCCCTCGGGAGACGAGTCGGGGGAGGAAGCGAGTGACGGGTCGGGAGACTCGCGGGAGGCGTCGGAAGACGGATCCGGCGGCGTGTCGTCGCTCATCGAGTCGGCGGTCTCCCGGCAGTCGTATCAATCTTCTGCTGAGTCCGCGCGAGGCGAGGCAGTTGGTCGGCCGAACGCCCAAAAAAGTGGAGTCGTCGGTCGCTACATCACGACGTTGACCGGGGCCAGACCGGGCCGCGGCGACCAACCGGTCACCCCGCTGGCGTCCCACGTGACTTCGATGAAGTACTCGCCGGACTCCGAGTCGTACACCTCGTCGGACTGGGTGGTTCCGTACGGCGGATTGGCCCCGCCGTCCACCATCTGGTCGAAGCCGTCGGCGTCGGGCGTGTTGAACACCGCGACCATGCCGTCGTCGGTACCGTCGGTGACGCGCTGGCCCTCGTGGAGTTGGGTGGTCACGTCTCCGGACGATTCGTCTACCTGCCGCGCGCTCGCCGGAACCGTCGCGGCGAGACCCGCGGTGACGAGACCTGCGCTCTTCAGGAACTGTCGTCGGCTGGACGGGTTTTCTCTACTTATTACGAACCCAAAAATCAGTTAGAGGTTTAGCGTGATTTCCCTACCGATCGGTAGAATCACCGCACGATTGCGACTGGCGCGTATATTTTCTCCTTATCTTTAGTGGTATTTATCTAACTGGGCGGAAGAAGCGGCGCTCGGAGTCGGGAAACGAATCCTCGGATAAACGGCGTTTCTCGCCTCGACGGTTGACGGGGGAACTATGGGGGACGCTTCCGTCGTCTCGCCCATGACAGCGCGCACCATCCACCTGCCGGTCGCCGCGCGACCGAGCATCGCCGACATCGTCTCGCTCGCACAACTGGCCGAAGAACGCGGCTACCGCCGCGCGTGGCTCCCCGAGACGTGGGGCCGGGACGCCGCGACCGTCCTCTCGGCCATCGCCGAGCGCACCGACGACATCGGCATCGGTCCCTCGATTCTGAACGTTTACTCGCGGTCGCCCGCGCTCGTCGGCCAGACCGCCGCGTCGTTGCAGGAACTCTCGGACGGGCGTCTGCGTCTCGGCATCGGTCCCTCCGGTCCCGCGGTCATCGAAGGGTGGCACGGCCAGAGCTTCGAGCGACCGCTCCGTCGGACCCGCGAGTACGTCGAAATCGTCCGGCAGGTCCTCTCGGGCGAGACGGTCAACTACTCCGGGGACGTCTTCACCGTCGGCGGGTTCCGACTGCGGAGCGACCCGCCCGAGGAACCGGTGTCCATCGACGCGGCCGGGATGGGACCGAAGTCGGTCGAACTCGCCGGACGCTTCGCCGACGGCTGGCACGCCCTGATGCTCACGCCCGACGGGATTCGGGACCGCCTCGAAGACCTCCGCAGAGGTGCGGAGTTGGGCGACCGCGACCCCGACGACGTTCGAGTCACGCTCTCGACGACCTGCGCGGTCTCCGAGGACGGCGAGCGCGCCCGCCGACTCGCGCGCCAGCACCTCGCGTTCTACGTCGGCGCGATGGGCACCTTCTACCGGGAAGCCCTCTCGCGGCAGGGCTACGAGGACACCGCCGAGGCGGTCGCGACCGCGTGGGGCAACGGTGACCAAGAGGGTGCAATCGAGGCCATCGGCGACGACCTGCTGGACGACCTCGGCGCGGTCGGGACCCCCGAGCGGGCCCGCGAGCAGGTCCGTAAGTTCGAGAACATCGAGGGCGTGGACCGCGTGGCGGTGTCGTTCCCCCGCGGTGCCGAACAGGACGAGCTGGAGGCGACCATCGACGCGCTGGCTCCCGAGAACTGAGCGACGCGCTCGGTGGAACGGTCCACCGGGACGCGCTCGACCGACCGGCCGACAGTAGCACGCCAACCGACCGGCCGCCGTGGACGGGGACTTCGGGAACCGCCGTCTCGTCCACTCCGTCGTCTCCACGCGACGACTCTCGTTCGCACCCAAGACCTATTCGGGTCGGACCCGCACTCGGGACCGATGACCGACGATTCCGACTCGACCGACCCCGAACTGCCAGAAATCCGCGTGGACCACGTCGGCATCGCCGTCCACTCCGTAGACGACGCCGAACCACTCCTCGAACTCCTCGGCGCGGAGAAGTTGGTCCACGAGGAGGACCCGACCGGCGCGTTCCGGTGGGCCTACTACCTGCTGGGCGACGCCTCCCGAATCGAACTCGTCGAACCCATCGAGGGCGAAGACTCGTTCCTGACCGAGTTCCTCGACGAGAACGGGCCGGGGATGCACCACGTCACGCTCGAAGTCGCCGAGATGGACGCCGCAATCGCGGCGCTGGAAGCCGAGGGCGTTCGGGTCGTGGACCGGACCGACTACGACGAGTGGCGCGAGGCGTTCGTCTCGCCGCGCAATCCCACGGGCGTCCTCTGGCAACTGATGGAGTACCGCGAGTCGTTCGCCGACGAACGGCCCGACCCCGACCGACTCTACATCGGCGGGAAGCGATTGGCGGAGTAGCGGTCCGGGTCGGGGGTGTCGTCGTCGCTCTCGTCGGCGGCGTCACCGGTCGTCTCGGCTTCGGTCGGTTCCTCCGTGAGTCCCGCCATTCGGCGTCCGGCCGTCCCGGCGTTCGCCGCCCGGCGTCGCCCGCCGTCGTCTCGGGAATCGTCGCTCGCCAGCAGACCGAGAAAGCAGAGCAGAAGCCCGAAAATCATGCCCCACGTCAGAATGCTCTCGGAGACGATACCGAGCGCCTGTCCGACGAGGAAGAAGCCGCTGAAGCAGATGAGTGCGATGCCCATGAGCATCGCTTTGAGACCGTTCATGGAATCGTAACCTCGCCAACAGCTCAAAACTGTTTCTCCCGAGACCCGGAAGAACTGACCACGGCATGAGAGTTTATCCGGCCGCGGGTCGAAGCGACGTCCATGAAGCGAGTCGAAGTCACGGAGTTCGGCGGAAGCGACGCACTGGAAGTCACCGACGCGGAGAAACCGGAACCCGGCGAGGGCGAGGTCCGAATCGCGGTCGAGGCCGCGGGCATCAACTTCGCGGACATCATGCAACGCCGCGGCCACTACGTCGGCGGTCCGGAACCGACGTACGTGCCCGGAATGGAGGCCGCCGGAACTATCGACGCGGTGGGCGACGGCGTCGAGCGCGACGAGGGCGAGCGCGTCGTCGCCATGACGGGCCAGAACGCGTACGCCGAGTACGTCCTCGCCGACGCACAGTCACTTTTCGCGATGCCCGAAGAGATGTCGTTCGACGAGGCGGCGGGCTTCCCGGTCCAGTTCATGACCGCCCACGCGGTCCTCCACGAATGGGGCGAGTTGGAGGAGGGCGAACGCGTCCTCGTCCACGCCGCGGCGGGCGGGGTCGGAACTGCGGCGGTCCAGTTGGCCAGCGCGGCGGGCGCGGAGGTGTTCGGCACCGCCAGCACCGACGAGAAACTCCGACTCGCCGAACGGTTGGGCTGTGACCACCCCATCAACTACGAGGAGGAGGACTTCCGCGATGTCGTGGACGCGGAAACCGACGGCGAGGGCGTGGACCTCGTACTGGACGGCGTGGGCGGCGAGACGTTCGCCCGGAGCCTCGACGCCCTCTCGCACTTCGGGCGCGTCGTCGCCTACGGCGCGGCTAGCGGCGAACCCGGCGAGGTC
This sequence comes from Halorussus gelatinilyticus, assembly GCF_023238445.1. Classification (GTDB taxonomy): domain Archaea; phylum Halobacteriota; class Halobacteria; order Halobacteriales; family Haladaptataceae; genus Halorussus; species Halorussus gelatinilyticus. The sequence goes on from NZ_CP096658.1 coordinate 3,168,016, forward strand.
GAGACGACGCGGCTCCTCTTCGAGAACAAGTCCGTCGAGGGGTTCCACCTCGGGAACGCGCTCCAGCGGGACCCACAGCGCGTGCTCGAGGCAGTGCCCGAACTCCAGCAGTTGCTCGCGGCGGGCGAGTTGGAGGTCGTAGTCGGCGAGCGGTTCCCGCTCGAAGACGCCGCCGCGGCCCACGAGGCAATCGAGAACCGCGAGACGACCGGGAAGGTCGTCCTGAACCCCTGACCCGGAACCACGCCTCACCTCCCATTCCGAACCCCCTTCGCAACTCCCGCCCGACTCGCCGGTACGTGCCCCGGACGCATCGACGACTGGACGCGCCGACGACCGGTCACGAGACGCCGTCGGTCGCTCGTCGGGTCGCGGTCAGTAGACTCGGACCGTTCCGCCGCTCTCGACGCACACCTTGCGGTCGCCGTACTCGAAGACGACGCGACCCTCGCGCTGGCGGGACGTGTCGCTCCGGACGGGTCTGAAGAGCGCGTCGAGTGCGTCGGGGTCGATGGCGTCGTAGAGCGGTCGTAGGTCGCTCTCGTCCGCGTCGGACGCCGAACTCACGGCGGTTACGATGGCTTCTGCGACTGACTCGCCGTCACGGACTTCGGAAGTCACGACGGGGTCCTGTGCTGTCTCGCTGTGAAGTGAAGTAGACTCGTCGCCGTACATCGTTAAAACCGACAGCAACACTTGTGAACCGGGCCCCTAAGTCCCGGTGTGTGAATACTACCATTCTTTTAAGCCGGGCTCGCAGGTAGCGAGTCCTCGGACGCGGGTCGGCCGGGGACGTTCGGTCACTCGTCGTGGACGAGCGTGTTCGCCAGGAGGTTCCGGTTTCCCCGACGCAATCGCGCGGAGAGCGCGTTCCGGGAGATACCGAGGTCCTCGGCCAGTCCGGCCAGTTTCGCGCCCCGCGGCACGTCGAAGTAGCCCGCGTCGTAGGCGGCGATTAGCGCCTCGCGTTGCTCCTCGGTCACGCCGTAGGACCCGCTCTCCTCGGGATTCTCCGGTTGGTACACCCGGTCGAGTCGAAACGAAAACTCCCGTTCGAGACAGTAGTCGTGGAACGCCGAGAGCGCGTCCCGATCCGGGAACAGCACCTTGAGTTCCCACTGTTCGCCGCCATCGCTCACGGCCTCCAGAATCGTCGCCTTCGCGTCCGAAATGCCCGACATGAGGGTCTCCACGTCGGCCTGCCACGTCACTCGATAGAACCGCTCGTCGCCCTCCTGCTCCTCCAGCGTCAGGATGTCCCGAATCGTGCTGTCCTCGCGGAGCGCGTCCTCGAACCCCTCGAAGTCGCCGTTGGCCGCCCAGAAGTACGGCGTCACGTGTTCGGTGCCCGCGACGACGCGCTTGATCTCGATTCGCATGCCGGGAGCCTTCGTCAGGGTGTCCGCCAGTACGAACTCGCTCGCGGGAACGGTCATCTCGGCCATGACGCTCATGGAAACTCGAATCGGCTAACGACCGCCTGCTATAAACGCTCGTCGGCGACGTCGGTCGCGTCGAACGCCGCCTCGATTCGCTCTCGTCGGCCGTCCAACACGTCGAACCGCTCGTCGCGTCGGAGTTCCAACCACCGGAGCAGGCGCTCGGCCCACGCCAGCTTCTTCGCCTTCACGGGGTCCACGTCGGGGTCGTCGAAGTCCCACCCGACGAACCGGAGTTCGGCCGCGCCGAGGTGGTCCGCGAGGAACGCCGCCCGGTCGCCGTCGGTGAACCCGCCGACGTTCCGGACGTGCGCGACCGGCCGGGACTGGGTCGTCGGCAGGACCCACTCGTCGTCGAATCGGGGGACCCACTCCCGGACCGCGGGCACGTTGTCGCCGTGGGCGTGGACCGCGACCGGGGTGCCCTCTCGGGTCAACTCGCGGGCAGTTTCGGGGTTCTTGTCCACGTCCGTCACCATGCAATCGACGCCCACGCCGGCGTCTCGGAGGTGGTCGGCGGCGGTCGAAGCCGCGAAGACGGCGTCGGCGTCGCACGCGCGGTCGAGTTCGGCCGGGCGCTCGGGGTGGTCCGGGTCGGTCAGCGACGGGCCGGCACCCGCGATGGCGACCGTCTCGCCCGACGCGTCCAACTGGCCGAGGTCGAACGGCTCGGTCAGGTCGGCCAGCACGTCGCGGGCGCGTTCGTCGCTCTCGCGGTCGAAACCGAAATCGGCCAGAATCCGCTCGTAGACGGGACTCCACGTTTCGTAGTTCATGACAGAATCGCTTGAGCCGGAAGTTCGCAAGCAAGTACCCCTACCCGCGAGCGCCCTTCCGGCTTCCCAAACCCGGATTCTGTCTCCCCCGGCATAAGTTTTCTCTTACTGTTCCGCGTCGTTGACAGCATCGAGGGCTTCGACCAGTCGGTCGGAGGCCCCGTCCGCCTCGGATTCGTCGGCCACGCGCGAGCGCAGGCGACCGAACGCGGCCGGCGTTCCCGCGAGCAGGACGCCCGCGGTACCGGGCGCGACGGTGACGCCGGCGTCCACCGCGGTCGCGGCGAGCGTCTCGCGCTCGGCGTCCGAGAGGGCGGACAACTCGAACACGCGCGTCGCGGTCTCGGCGGCCGCCTCCGGGTCGGCCCCGATTCGGTCGAGGTGACGGGCGGCCTCGCCCGCGTTGGTCACGTCCAACTCCTCGACGCCGAGGTCGCCGTCGCGGAGTCGGTCGCGGGCGAAGGCGTCGCCGATTTTCGCCGCATCGAGGGTCTCGGCCACGTCGTGGGTTCGAATCACGTGCGCGCCGCGTTCGACCGCCATCGAGGTCGCCGCGAGCGAGACCGGCAGGGCCTCCTCGGTGCTTCGGCCCGCGAGGTCTCGGAGGAAGTTCTTCCGGTTGATGGAGACCAGAATCGGCTGGCCGAGACCGCGGAACTCCCGGAGTCGCCGGAACGTCTCGCGGTCGTCGTGGAGGGTCTTGGCCTCCGACCAGCCGCCGAACGCGGGGTCCACGATGGTCTTCTCGGTCAGACCCTCGCGCTTCAGCGCGTCGTAGATGTCGTCCGGTTTCTCTATCGCGCCGGGGCGTTCGAGGTCGGGCGGACTCGCCATCTTGACCGCGGCGGCGTCGCGCTCTCGACACACGTCGGGCATCCGCGGGTCGGCGAAGCCGCAGATGTCGTTCACCATGTCGAACCCGCGCGAGAGTGCCTCGTCGGCGACCACTGCGTACCGAGTTTCGATGGAGAAGACGGCGTCACCCGACACGCTCTCGATGGCCTCGACCGCGGTGTCGAGGCGGTCGAGTTCCTGCTCGGCCGAGAGGACCTCGAAGCGCTTGTTCGCGGATTCCAGCCCCACGTCCACGATGTCCGCGCCCTCGTCGATGAGTTCGGAATCGACGTACCTGGCGGCCTCGCCGGGGTCGTCGTAGACGCTCGGGTCGTAGGGCGACTCCTCGCTGACGTTCAGCACGCCCATGATTCGGGGCGGGTAGTCGTCGCCGATGCCCAAGCCCGCGGCGGTGACGTTCTGCATGTCGGAAGCCGAGGCCGGGAGAAATAAAAAGGAGGCTGTTCCGGCGAGCGAAGTCCCCCGCACGTTTCCGTCGTCGCTACGCGGCGACCGACCCGACGGACCGACCGAAGCCCATTAATCGCCCGCCCGCCAATCGACGCGAGACGCGAACCGCTACTCGCCGAACATGTCCATCCTCGTCATCGACAACTACGACTCGTTCGTCCACAACCTCGTCCAGTACGTCGGCGAGTTCGACCCCGAGGTCACGGTCCGGCGCAACGACGCCGTGACCCTGCCGGAAGTCCGGGACCTCGACCCGGACGGCATCGTCGTCTCGCCCGGTCCGGGCACCCCCGCGGACGCCGGCGTCTCGATTCCGCTGTTCGAGGAGACCGACTACCCGATTCTCGGCGTCTGTCTCGGCCATCAGGCGCTCTGCGCCGCCGAAGGCGCGACGGTGGGCCACGCGCCCGAGGTGGTCCACGGCAAGCCGTCGCCGGTGACCCACGACGGCGCGGGCGTCTTCGCGGGTCTTCCCGACCCCTTCGAGGTCGGGCGATACCACTCGCTGGCGGTCGAACGCGCCGAGATTCCCGACACGCTCGACGTCGCGGCGCGGACCGTCGATACCGAGTCCGCAGAAGAAGGAGGAGGAGGCGAAGAGGCGAGCGTCGTCATGGCGGTCCGCCACCGCGAGCGTCCCCACGTCGGCGTACAGTTCCACCCCGAGAGCATCCTGACCGACGCGGGGAAGCGACTGGTCGAGAACTTCTGTGCGTCCTGTCGGTCCTGACGGGAAACCGAGCGCTCAGCGGACCTCTGCCTGTCGAACGTGGTCGAGCCACTCGTCCAGCCACTCGCGGCCGAGATACTCGACCGAGCGCTCGGTCGGGTCGTACCGCACGACGCCGTGAGACTCCAGTTTCGGCAGGTGGGCGTGGTGGAGTTCGACCGCTAGCGAGCGCGCTTCGGTCACGTCCTCGAAGGTCCGGTCGCCCGCGGCGTCCCACCGCTTCGACGCGACCGCCGCGGCGAGCGAGTCGAGCGAGAGGACGGTTTCGTCGCTCTCGGCGAGGCGGACGAGCGCGTCTCTGCGCAGCGGGTCGGCCAGCAGCGCGAACGCGGCGTCCAGTTTCTCGGACGATTCCTCGCCCGTCCGCAGGTCGGCTGTCGGGACCCGCGGGGTCCCGGAGGTGTTCGGACCCTCCTCCGAGGGCGGCGTCGCTCCGCCGTCGCTCCGGTCGTCCGGCACGTTCAACTCCGCCCCCGAGTCGTCCGTCCCGCCTGGACGGACCGTCGCGGCCAGTCGGCACGTTGCAACGTTAGCATGAGTCTCACTACGCCGGAGCCAAGCATAAACGGATTGCTTGGACTGTCAACGTCGGATTCGTTTCCCCGAACGTTAATTTCTCGGTGGTCCTACACCGGGACGTGTTTCCCGACATCGCGTATCTCGACTGGATCACCGGGCGACCCGAGACCGCCGAGTACGACCTCGGGTCGTCGGACCTCCGGCGCGCGCCCGCCGGACCCGACGGGGTGGTGCCGCCGGCGCTCACGGGCGTCGTGGCCGGCGAAGCGACCCTGCGGGACCGTCTCGCCGAAATCTACGGCGTCGAATCCGAGAACGTCCTCGTGACCGCAGGCGGGACCCACGCCAACTTCCTCGCGGCCGCGGCGGCCGTCACCGACGCGGAGGCCGCCGCGCGAGCGGCCGAGGAGTCCGGCGACGGCGGGAACGGCGGCGTGAGCGACGGCGAATCCACTGCGACCCCACGCGTATTGGTCGAGAAACCCGGCTACGAACCACTGCGCGCGACCCCGGACGCGGTCGGCGCGACCGTAGATCGGTTCCTCCGGACGCCCGACGACGGCTACCCGCTGGACCCCGGCCGCGTGGACGCCGCGCTCGTGGCGGACACCGCGCTCGTCACGGTGACGAACCGCCACAACCCGAGCGGTCGGCTGACCGACCGCGAGACGCTGGCCGAGACCGCCCGCGTCGTCGGCGACGGCGACGCGCGACTCCTCGTGGACGAGGTGTACGCCCCCTTCCGCGCCGAACCGGGCGAGGGTCCCTTCGGCGGTCCGACGGCGGCCGGACTCCCGAACACGGTCGTCACGAACTCGCTGACCAAGTTCTTCGGCTTCGGCGACGTCCGAATCGGCTGGCTCGTCGCCGACGCCGCGTTCGTCGAGCGCGCGCGTTCGGTCGCCCACCACGTCCCGGCGGTCGCGGAGCCGAGCCGCCGACTCGCTGGCCGGGCGCTCGCGGCCGCCGACCGCCTCGCCGAGGGGTCCCGCGAGCGCGTCCGGACAAACCGCGCGGCGCTGGCGGAGTTCGTCGCCTCGCGCGCGGACCTCTCGGGCCGCGTCGAACCGGGGTCGCCCTACGCGTTCCTCGCCCACGACGCGGCCGACGGCGACGACGTGGCCGCGGCCGCGAGCGCGGCGGGCGTGCTGGTCGTGCCGGGGCGCTTCTTCGACGACGCCGAGCGCTTCCGCGTCGGCGCGTGTCAGGACCCCGAGCGCGTCCGGGCCGGGCTGGACCGCCTCGGCGGGGTGCTGGACTCGCTCGCGGAGTGACGCCGCCGGATTCGACCGTCCGCGGAGCGACCCGACCCCGCGAGTCGGACAGTTCACCTCGTGGATGTTTTCGCTCACCTCTGCCAAAAGTTAAGACCCGCCCTCACATTCGTTGTCGATATGGACGGCACTCCGCAGGAGATTACGAACCTCGTCGGACGGGAGGTGTACTCCAACAACGGCGTCTTCGTCGGGGAAGTCGAAGACGTGCGCCTGAACGTAGAGGCGTGTACCGTGACGGGAATCGCCCTCGGCGAACTCAACCGCGACCTGTTCGCCGACGTGGTCGGCAACGAGAACGGCGTGATGATTCCGTACCGCTGGGTACGCGCGGTCGGCGACGTGGTTCTCATCAACGACACCATCGAGCGACTCCAGCAACCCGAGGCCGAAGACGAAGAAGTCGCGGTCTGACCGCCGTTTTCGAGCCTCTTTTCGGTGGTGTGGCCGGGATTGGAGAACGGTTGGGATAGCCGAGGTCGGTATTGGCAATTTCCCCGAGACAGAGAAGCGATGGTCGAAATCTACGAGAAGCTAGCTTCAGGCTTGAGCCTATCATACCGCCAACCGCACCGCAACTGCCAGCATCGCCACCGCGCCCGCACAACATCGCCACCGCGACTGCACAACATCGCCACCGCAACTGCACAGCACTGCAATCGCGGGCCTCACACCTCCCCAACCGCTTCCTTCGCTTCGCTCAGTCATCCCTCGCGCGGTCGGCGCGTCGTCTCGCGGTCCGCGAGACGACACGCCCGCACGCGCCAGTCCGGAATCCAATCGAGCGCGAGCAGAGTGCGAAAATCAGACCGAGAGCGCCAGGAACGTCGAAATCGTAGCGTCAGCTACCGTTACTGCCTTCGCCGCTCTCGACGCCCATCGCGTCGAAGAGCTTGCGCTTGACCGCTTCCTCGGTCAGCGAGAGCAGGGTGTCGCGGTTGTCGTCGGTCGTCTCGATGCCGGTGAAGATGCCGAGCGGAATCTCGACGCTGGCCTGCGTCGAGTGGCCCGCGGCCTCGCCGATGTCCGCGAAGGCGTCCTGTAGCACCTTGCCGATGTTCATCCGGATGTCCTTCGAGCGCGCGGCGAGATAGATGGTCTCCTCGGCGATGCCGAAGACGGCAGTGGTCGTGATGCCCTCCAGATTCAGCAGGTGGGAGGCGGCCTGAGTCAGCGCGTCGCGGTCGCGGATGAACCCCGCGTTGCTCACGAGGTGGCTCCCCTGCACCTCGCGGTTGGTGATGGCCTCGGCCAGCACGTCCAGCGTCTCGGGCGACATGCTCGGCGACTCGACCTGTTCGAGCGTGTCGTGGTTGGCGAAGGGGTAGAGGTAGGCGGCCGCAGTCAGGTCCGCGGGCGTCGTGTCGCGCTTGAAGTCCAAGGTCTCGGCCCGGATGCCGTAGAGGAGCGCGGTGGCGACCTCCTCGCTGACGTTGAGGTCGAACTCCTGGATGTACTTCGTCATGATGGTGGAGGTCGAACTCACCGAGGGCCGGATGTCCACGAACTCGGCCTCGTACTCCTCGTCCGGTTCGAAGTGGTCGATGAAGATGTCCACCGGCTCGTCGAAGGTGGTCTCGGTCGCCTTCGCGTGGTCCACCAGCGCGATGGTGTCGTAGTCGTCCACGTCGGCGTCCGCGTACGGGAGCAGTTCGATGCCCAGCAGATTGACGAACGCGCGGTTCTCCTGATGGCCGATGTCGCCGATGTAGAGGATATCGGCCTCGACGCCGAGCGTGTCGGCGACGGCTTGGAGCGCGACCGCGCTGGCGATGGAGTCGGGGTCGGGGTTGTCGTGGGTGACGATGGCGAGTCGGTCGTCGGTCGCTTCGATGACCTCCGCGAGCTGTTGGGCCTTGTACTCCAGTTCGCCGGTTTCGAGCGCCCGGAGCGCCGAGTCCGCGATGACCTCCGAGGGGTTGATGACCACGTCCGCGCCCAACTCCGTCAACTCGTCCTCGGAGACGGGGTCGCTCGCGCGCACGACGACGAACTGCTCGCCGTCGTTCTCCCGAATCGTCCTGACGGCCTGCTTGTTGGCCTCCACGTCCGAGGACATGATGAGAACGACTTCGTTGTCCGCGATAGTATCGTAGAGGTCGTCCTCGCGGATGTCGGCGGTCTGGGCGTTGAGGTCTTGGTCGCGCAGGGCCTCGACGCGGTCGGCGTCCCGGTCGATGATGAGTACGTCCTTGCCCTGCTCCACCAGTTCCTCGGCGACCGCGTGCCCGACGCTACCACAGCCCAAGATAGCGTAGTCGGACATCGAGGAGATGGTAATCCCGGCGCTCATGATACTGTGGCGTTGCTTCGGACCACACTTAACGTTCCCGGAGCCGTTATTCGGGCAACCGAAACCGGAAATAAAATGCCGAGGGCCGGCCCGCCCTCGGCCGATTTCGAGCGAAATCGAAAGGGATACCAGTTCGGGTAAACGGAAACGTATTTACGTCACACCCGGTAAGAATGGAATGCGTTGGGCCGGTAGCTCAGTTAGGGAGAGCGTCTGACTCTTAATCAGACGGTCAGGGGTTCAAATCCCTTCCGGCCCGTATTCTTTCCGCGAGCAAATCGGCGAGCGGCGGTTCCGCCGCACGTATCTCCGTCAGTGGGAATCGGCCCGCAGGAAGGACTCGACGTTCCCACGGAGGCGAGCAGTTCGACACGTCCGAAACCCCGAACAGACTTATCCCCGACGGTACCGTAGCCCGGACCCGTGAGTTCCCCGAAACAAGACTTCCAGACGGCCGTCGACAAGGGGCCGAGTCGAGACGAGCGCGAGGACGCCATCGATAGTCTCACCGCCAGCGGAGCGTGCGACAAACTCGCCATCCTCGTTCAGATGGGCGGACTCGACGGAGCGCTCAGGCGTCGCGCCCTGAACGGCATGGCCGACGCTGGCTGTGGGGACCTGCTCCGGACGCTCGCCGCCGACGGTGGCCTCGGCGAACCGCTCCAGTCGGACGCCGAGTCGCTCCTCGACGGATAGTCATCTCTCGAACCACGTCAGTACGTACCGCTCTAACGCATCGACCGACTCCGTCACCGACAGTTCCTCCGTGTCCAGCCTCAGGTCCGACTGTCTCGGCCCCTCGAACTTGCCGTGCATCGCACGAACTCCCCGCTCGGGGATGGCATCCTCTCGCTCCCGGTTTCGCTCCAGCGCGGTGTCCAGACTCGCCGTCAGATAGACGAGGTATGCGTCGGGAAGACTGCGAAAGCGGTCCTGCCACTCGCGCCGGTAGAAGGTCCCGTCTACGAGCCAGTTCGTCTCCGGGCCGGCCGCCGTCACGCGCTCGTACAGTTTCCCGTAGGTGTCCCGCGAGAAGTCGTCGGAGTGGAGGACCCGGAAGTCGTTGCCCACCCTGCGGAGGCGGTCGAGCAGTCGCTCGGCGACGGTGGTCTTGCCGACGCCCGGCGGCCCGCAGAGCAGGAGCTTCACTGGCGAATCGACGCCGAGGAAGGTGAAAAGCGCTACTCCAGCGACTTCGTCATCTCGACGTGCGGGATGCCGGCTTCCTCGAACTCGTCGCTGGTGGTGTCGTAGCCGAGGTCGCGGTAGAACCCCTCGACGGGTGTCTGGGCGTGCATGACGAGTTCCGAGAGGCCGCGCTCGGCGGCGGTCGCTTCGAGCGTTCGCATGATCTCCCCGCCCACGCCCTCGCCGCGGTGGGGCTTCAGGACCGCGATACGTTCGACTTTGCCGACGCCCTCGCCGACCTCGCGCAGTCGGCCCGCGCCGACCGGTCGGAGGCCGTCGGTGTCGGCGGCGTCGCGGCGCTCGGATTCGCCCTCGCCCTCCGCGTACGCGACGAAGTGAATCGATTCGTCGTCCTTCCCGTCCACTTCGAGGTCCTCCGGAACCCCCTGCTCCTCGACGAAGACCGACCGGCGGACTTCGAGGGCGTCCGCCCGCTCGGCGTCGGTCTCGGCGCGTCGGACTTCGACGGTCATCGGTCGGGCTTCCAGTCGGACCGCCCTGAGGGTTTCGGAACGCCCCGAACGGTTCGGAACGTGGAACTTTCCGGCGCGAGGACGCAACTGTCGCCTGCGATGTCGGGCTTCGAGACCTACACCTGCGAAAACTGCGGTGACGAGTTCGAAGCGCACGAGAGCGCGAACGCCGCGGAAGAATCGTACTGTAGTCCGAAGTGCCAGACGGCGGCGTAAGCGGAACCGCCGCTCGTTTCGATTTTTATTCGGAGGGGCTGTAGTTCGGTGCCTCGTCAGTGATCATCACGTCGTGGGGGTGGCCCTCGGTCTGGCCGGCCGAGGAGACCCGGACGAACTCGCTGCGTTCCTTGAACTCCGGAATCGTCGCCGCGCCGACGTAGCCCATGCCCGACTGCATCCCGCCGACGAGTTGGTGGAGCTCGCTTTCGAGGCTCCCCTTGTACGGTTCGGCGGCCTCGACGCCCTCGGGGACGTACTCCTCGTCCTCCTCGGGTTCGTCCTTGAGGTAGCGGTCGCCGTCGCCCGACTGCATCGCTCCGACCGACCCCATGCCGCGGTACTGCTTGTACTTCTTGCCGTCCACGGTGATGACGCGGCCGGGCGCTTCGTCGGTGCCCGCGAAGTACGACCCGAGCATCACCGCGTCCGCGCCCGCCGCGATGGCCTTGATGGCGTCGCCGGAGTAGCGGATGCCACCGTCGGCGATGACCGGCACGTCCTGCTCGGCGGCCACGTCCGCGACCTCCGCGACGGCCGTAATCTGGGGCATGCCCGCGCCGGAGACGACGCGCGTCGTACAGATGGAACCGGGACCGATACCCACCTTGATGCCGTCGGCGAAGTCCACCACGTCTTCGGCGGCCTCACGGGTCCCGACGTTGCCGACCACCACGTCGGCTTCGACGGACTCCCGTATCTCGCGTGCGCCGTCGATGACGTTGAGGTTGTGCGCGTGCGCGCAGTCGATGAAGAGGACGTCCGCTCCGGCCTCGTCCACCGCGACAGCGCGGTCGGTCTCGAAGGGACCGACCGCGACGCCGACGCGCAGGTGGCCACCCTCGTCGCGCGCGGCGTTGCCGTACTCGCGGCGCTGGAGGATGCCCTGCATCGTGACCAGACCCGTGAGGCGGTCGTTCTCGTCAACGATGGGGACGCGCTCTATCTTGTGTTCGTACATCAGTTCGAGCGCCTCGCGGGCCGTGACCTCCTCGCTGGCGGTGACGACCTCGTCGGTCATCGCCTCGCGGACCTCGTCGCGGTCGCCGACTTCGAGGTAGGGTCGGATGTCGGTACCCGAGATGATGCCCAGCACCTCGCCCTCGTCGTCGGTGACGGGCGCGCCCGAGACGCCCTCGCGGTCCATCATCGCGTCCACCTCGCGGACGGTCTGGTCGGGGTCGGCGGTCACCACGTCGCGGATGACCAACTCGTCGGCGCGTTTGACGCGCTCGACCTCGGCGACGGCCTCTTCGACGTCCAGATTCCGGTGGAGGACGCCCAGACCGCCCTGTCGGGCCATGGCGATGGCCATCTGGCTCTCGGTCACGGTGTCCATCGCGGCCGACAGGATGGGGACGTTCACCTCGACGTTACGCGAGACGCGGGTCGAGACGTCTGCCTCGTCGGGTTCGACGCGGCTCTCTTTCGGTCGCAGAAGCACGTCGTCGAAGGTCAGCGCCTCCGGTACGCGGAGTTTGTCCGTGAACTGCCCCGTTCGCTCAGAATTACTCTCCATGTAAGGCGAAGGTAGCCCCCCGTGAAAAACGTTGCGAGATACTGCACGTTTACCCGCCACAGGTGTCGCCGGTATACAAGGACGTGTAACGGCATCGGAGTTCCGTTCCGTCAACGAATCGAGAACAACCAAAAACGAATAGTAGAAATATAGCCGTCTAAATCGGCGTAATCGGATTTCATTTATAGGTCGAATCTATAATCTTATTTTGAATGTGGTTCTCTCTCACGCAACGTTTATGCTCGAAACTCGTTTTGTTACGAATATGGACTCTACCAGTCCCATCGCAGCACGCACTGCAGGCCAGACGACCGCTGTCTCCGGCAGCACCTGCAAACCGATTTTTGCGATGGGATTCCTTACACTGGTAGACAACCTATTCGTGGGACGGCGATGGGAACTCCAACTCGACGGCCATCGCAGGTACCGCGACTATCACCACCGCTCGGCCGATGGACACGGCCACGCCAGCTGAGTTCCGATGAGTAGTTCACAACATCCAGTCGCCCTTCGCTTGGAGCGACAGGTAGGTGGCGCGACGAAGCTACTGGCGACCGTTATGGGGCTTCCCCTGTTAGACGGTATCTTCCCCGCGCTCGTCCTCGCGGGTGGCGTGAACAGCGTCGCGGGCATCCTACAGGTCGGTCTGCTGGTCTTCGGCGGGAGCGCCACCGTCGCGGTCATCCTCGCCGAAATGGACGGCACGCCCCGCGAACAGGCCGGAACCGTGCTGACGGTCGGCGTCGGTATCATCGCGCTCGCGGCGGTCGAAGCCGCGTTCGCACCGACCATCGAGAGCGTCCTCGACACCGAGACGTTCAAGCGCTTCGCCGCGTTGGTCATGCTGGCCATCGCCGCGAAGACCGCGAGTTCCCGCCTCGGCGAGTACCTCCCCGGCCCGGGCGTCATCGTCGGTCTCGGGCTGATAGCCACCTTCCAGCCCGCGGGGTTCAACGTGGAAATCGTGGACTACGAACTCGTCCTGCGGGCCACCGCCGCGGCGGCGACGGGCGTCACGTTCGCGCTCCTCGTCGCGCTGACCTCGCCGTGGCTGCGCGGCGTCGTGGATATCGACCGCTTCCGCTTCGGGAGTGCGGTCGCGCTGGGCGTCCTGCCGCTGAGCCTTCTCAATCTCGCGCCCGGCAACGCCCCGCTGGCCGTGCTGGCGGTCACCAGCCTGCTAGCATTCGACCCCAACGCGGACGCGCCCGACGCGGACTCGAACGACCAATCCGAGGGCGACGACCCGACCGCGGCCGCCGAGGCGATGCAGAGCGAGGCGACGGACGCGACCGGTTCCGCGACGACCCCCGGCACCGACCCCGACCCCGCGCAGGCCGTCGCCACCGACGGCTCGGGCGGGCCGGACTCCGACGCGGGCTACGGCTACCCCGGCGAGGAAGACGACGACGAACGCGAACCGTGGCTGTAGGACGCGAGTAGTATCGCAGGTTTTGCGAGCCGTTCTCGTTTCGACGTGGCTCGATACCTATTTCTCTCGCGCTCGAGCGCTGGCGACGAGAAGGCTTACCCGCTCGGACCCGCTTTGGTCGGACATGGCCGACAACCGCGTCGTGCAGGGTCGCATGGTGACGCCCGAGGCCCTCGCGGAACTCATCGAAGGCGAGGACGTGATGGACGCCGAAGCTATCTCGGAGACCGACCGCGAGTGTCCCGACTGCGGCGGGGACGTACTCGAAGTCGGGTACATGCCGAGCGTGACGGAGTTCGTCACCGGGTGGAAATGCCAAGACTGCGACTGGGCCGACACCGACCGCGACTGAGAAAAATCGAAACCCCTTTACAGTGACTGGACCAACGGATTCCTGCGGGGTCGTGGCCAAGTCAGGGATGGCGACTGACTCCAGAGGCAACGCGCCTGGGACGAAACTCCAGCTGATATACCGAGCGGCCGACTGATCATCGGTCCGCGACGACGACCCTCTGGAGTTCCGAGGCGCACACACCGGAGATATCAGTCGATCGGGGGTTCAAATCCCTCCGACCCCACTCCGTAAATAACTCTTTCGCAGGCTTTTACTGCCACTAATCCGAGTTAAATCCGTTAGCGAGAATTACCGTCGAACAGGAGTCGGTGACGTCCGAAGAGATCGCTGAGATGCGGGATACAACGGAGCTTTCAGTTGAGGCCGAAGTAAAGTAGACAGTGGGGAAAGACGGCAGCCAAAACGCATTAATCACTCATGGTTCGTTCATCCTCGGCGTCAAAACCACCGACGACGGTGGAGACCTCGGTGCGGTGGACGAGACCGTCCAGATCAACAACCAGAAGTTGAGCGTTTCGACCTCGTTGACCGCGGGGCAGGCGCTCTCGGGTACGGTCGACCTGACGAGCAAGTTTACGGTTCAGAACAACGACGGGAACGAAATCGTCTACGAGTACAGCACCGACGGCGGTTCCTCGTGGTCGACGGTTAGCCCGCCGAGTCGTTCGACACGACGACCCTCGACGAGACGACGGTCGTCCTGAAAGCAAGTTCCAGTGACGCAGCGGGTAACACCGGTAATGCCCAGAAGTCGGTCACCGTCGACAACGAAGACCCGACGCTGAAGAACGCTTGGATTACGAAGGCCGATAGCTCCGGTACCGAGGTGAAAATCACGTTCAACGAGCAGGTCGACATCTCCACCATCAGCGCCTCGGACGTCCAAATCGCCGGTAGCACTGTCGATAGCATCGTTGCCGGAAACGCTGGCGGCTCGACGTCGCTCACGGTCAAGGTGAACAGCGAACTTCAGACAGCTACGAAGCCAAAGGTCGCAATCAGTGGCGGCTACACTGAGACGACCGGCGACACGAAGGTCAGCGGTGACACGGTCGTTCACACGGCTCGGCTCGACCTGAGTCAGGGCGAGAACTTCGTGTCGGTACCCGCCGCGGCGGGCGCGCTCGACGTCAGCAACCTCGACTCCTCGAACATCGAGCAGATAATCACGTACGAGAAGTCGGCAGATGGCAGTAACTGGCAGTTCCACAGCTTCGACGGAAACTCGAAGAACGACGACTTCGACTACCTCGAAGGCGGTCAGGGGTACATCTTCGTGATGAGTTCCGACGACACGGTCGACGTGAACGTCCAGAACGTGCCCGCGTCGGTGGCACCCGGCGAGGAATCCCTCGAAGAAGGGTGGAACTTGATCGGTCACTGGCAGGAAGGGAGCCAGAACGCGAACACGGCTCTCTCGTCGCTGAACTCCGGCACCATCGGTGACACGGTCCACCAGATGTACGAGCAGAGCGACGGCTCGAACGGCTTCAGCTACACGTCGGTCGACTTCAGCAGCTCGACGACGGACAAGCTGTCGCCCGGTGAAGCGTACTGGATCTTCGTCAAGGACGACGAGGTCTACACCGAGGCCGGATACGCCAGCTAACCGCAACCCAACTCCATCTCTACGCAGTATTTGGAGGTAAGTAATACGAAATGACAACACGTACGAAACAGAAGCGTACCGGTCTGCGGTTCCTGGCGGTCTGCCTCGCTGTCGCGGTAGCACTCGGGGCTGTAGGTGCCGTCGCTGGAACGCCACCGATGCCCCCGCATCAAGTGTCCGGGACGATCACCGACCAGAACGGAGACGCGGTAAGCGGTGTCTCCGTCGAGATCGTCTACGACGGGACGGTCATCAACCAGACGACGACCGACAGCGACGGCTACTACGAGTTCAAGGTGCCGGACCCGAACGACGATAAATCGGGCGAAACGCTGTCGTTCGTCGTCGACGGTGACGACACGGGCAAGCAGGTGACGTGGTCGTCCCCCGAATCGAGCCGAGTCGACTTCACCGTCGAGACGGACACTGGCGGCACCAGTACACCGGACGACGGCTCAGACGACGACTCGGATAACGACGACTCGAATAACCACGACTCGGACAACGACGGTTCCAGCGGGAGTCCGGGCGCCGGAAGCGGCGGCAACCAGAACGACCAAAACGACAGCAGCGAGACGCAGGACACCGTAGACGAGGACCTGGACAGCACGACCGAAGGCGCGAAAAACGACGACGAATCGAGCGAGACGAAGACGGCAACCGTCGAACCCACCGAGGAGACGGCGGTAGACACGACGACCGACGAGCCGGCCTCGACTGAATCTACGACCACGACCGAAGGTGGCGATGGCGGCATCCCCGGCTTCGGCATCGGCGTCGCGCTCGTCGCTGGTGCGCTCCTCGTCGTTCGCCGCAGCGCCTGAACAGTTCGCTAACTACCGGACTCCCCGGTTCGAATTTCGTTTTTTGGAAGAAGTGTCGAACTCGGTAGCGGTCCGTTCTGCTGGAGAGCATCACCGCGCCTCGACCGCGGTCAGTGTGATTCCAGTCGTCCTCGTTCTCCAGCACGTCGCCGAGACGTTCGGGGAAATCGTCGCGGTAGAGGAGGTAGGTTCCCCACTCCCGCAGGCCGCCTTCGGTTCGCGCCACCATCTTGAAATACCTCCTCTACACACCCTGTCGTAACTCATGCTCGACCTGCGGACGGTCGCCCTCGTCGCGCTCGTCCTCCTCGCGGGGTGTAGCGGCGGACTCGGAGGAACGACGACCCCCGACGCGACGACCTCGACCGCACCGACGGAGACTACCACGACACCGAACGCGACCGCTTCGCTGACCGAGACCACCGCCACGACCACCACCACCGAAGCGACGACCGCCCCGGCTACATCGACGACGGCCTCCACAGAGACGCCGACGACGGCATCTACTGGGATGCCGACGGCCACCGACGAACGGACCGACGTCGAGAACCCGTGGGGCAGGCGGAACGTGACGGTCGCGGTCCGGAACACGGCCAATCGGTCGCGGAACGTCGCGCCGTTGGTCGAGCGGACGCTGGCCTACTGGAACGGTGAGGGAAGCGAGTACGCCCACTACGACGTGACCTTCGTGCCGACTTCGGAGGTCATCGAGGCCGACGTCGTCGTGGAGTTCGTCAAGCGAATCGAGTCCTGCAACGGGACCGACACCAACTCCACGGTCGGGTGCGCGCCGCTGCTCGACGGTCGGGCCGTGCCGAGCGACCCCGCGCGGGTCCAAGTCGTCGCGGGTTACTCCAACCAATCGACCGTCGAGATTCTGAAACACGAGTTCGGGCACGTCGTCGGCGTCGAACACGGCGAGGAGCCGATGCCGACGATGCAGGCGATGTCGGCGGTCACGCACCTGTCGCAGCCGGACCTGCGCGACCGGGCGGTGCCGTGGCACAACAGCACGCTCGCGGTCCACGTGGACGTGTCGGCGCTCCCCGGCCACGAGCGCGAGGCGGCGCGCGAGCAGATTCGACACGCGCTCGACTACTACGAGTCGGGTGCCGACGGTACCGTACCGAGCAACGTCTCGTTCGTGCGCACGTCGAACCGGTCGGCCGCGGACGTGCGGATTCAAATTCCGGACGAGGCGTTCGACTGCGGCGGCGAGCGCCTGCGGGAAGGCTCGTGTGGCGAATCGTGGGTCTACGACACCGACACCGACGACGCGCCGGAGTACTTCGCCAGCTACGACGTCCGCGTCCGGGGCATCGACACCGACGCTATCGGCTGGCACGTCGGCTACTGGCTCTCGGACGCGATGGGCCTGACCGAGGCCGAACTTCCGTCACCGTTCGTGGACGCGGATTACGACGAGCGTCGGAGCGAGTGGTGGACGTGACGAGTGAATGGTGAGCCGGTAAAATTCGATTTTATCTATCTTATCTAAACCCCTCAACAGAGGATAACAACCCTTAACCTCTCGTCGTACGCCATCGTGGATAGAATGACTGCCGTCTTCACCGACGAAGACCGCCGCGAACTCGCCGGGCGTGCGCGGACGCTCGCGGAACGTCTCGACGGCCCGGCCAACGTCGCCGAGTCGTCGCCGCCCATCGACCCCGAACGCGTCCTCGACGAGTGGAGAGCGACGTTCCCCGACGAGGAGGCGTTTCGGGCGCGACTCGCGCGCGACGACCTCACCGAGGCGGCCGTCCGCGAGCAGGCGGCGGCGACGCGCTGGCCCGCCGACGAACCTCTGCCCGACTGGGTGGACCGACTCTCGGCGCTCGTCCGACGCGTCGAGGCGAGTACCGCGGACGACCGGGACGCCGGGGCGATACCCGACGAAACGCCGTTTCGGGAGTTGCTCGCGGCCGTCGTGAGCTTCGCCCGCGAGCGGGTGTCCGTCGAGGCGGTCCCGACGGAGACGCTCTCGTCGCTGGAGCGCCAACTCGCGGGGCGACTCGAATCGCTGTGCGTCCGGGCGCTGTACGTCGAGTTCAAGAGCTTCGTGGAGTACCACGACCCCGAACTGGCGGCGACGAGTCCCGACGACGTGGCCGAACCGCCCACCGACTACTACGAGCGGTTCGTCGCGGCGATGTTCGACGGCGGTTTCGATAACCTGTGTCTGGAGTACCCGGTGCTGGCGCGCCAGTTGGTCTCGCTCGTGGACGACTGGCGGAACGCCGTCGAAGAACTCTGCCGGCGCGTGGCGGCCGACCGCGACGCCCTGCGCGAGCGGTTCGACGTTCGCGGAGACGTGACCGGCTTAGAAGCGCTCACCGAGGACGCCCACGCCGGCGGCCGGGTCCCGGTCCGCGTCGCCTTCGAAGAGGGCGCGGTCGTCTACAAGCCGCGGCCGGTGGGCGGCGAAATCGCGGTCTACGAGGTCCTCGACCGCTTGGACGACCACCTCTCGACGCCCGACTTCGAGACGCCGTCGCTGCTCGCGCGCGACTCGTACGGCTGGATGGAACTGTGCGAGTACCGCGACCTCCCGGACGCCGAGGCGGCCGACGACTACTACGAGCGGGCGGGGACCCTGCTGTGTCTCGCGTACGTCCTCAACTTCACCGACTGTCACTACGAGAACGTCGTCGCGGAGGGGGACCTGCCGACGATTCTCGACGGCGAGACGGTCTTCCACCCGCACGTCGAGTCCGAGGCCAAGCCCTTCGAGACCGAAGCCAGCGCCGCGGTGGACCGGTCGGTCCTGCTGTCGGTGCTGTTGCCGTTCTCGGTCGGCGACCCGCGCGCGGACCGCGGCGGCCGGTTCGCCGACAAGGTCGCCGGACTCGGGAGCGACGGCGAGGAGACGGCCCTCCCCGGAAAGTCCGAACCGACCATCGAGGCGGTCAATACGGACGTGATGTCGGTCGAGATGGACCCCGTGACGGTGGACCCGAATACCAACACCCCGTCCGCCGAGGGTTCGGACCGACCGCCCGAGGAGTACGTCGAGGCCCTGATTCGCGGGTTCGAGGAGACCTACGAGACGGTCCGGGACCTACGCGAGGCGAGCCGATTCCTGTCGGAAATCGCCGACCCCGAACTGGTCGCGGGCGTCGAGACGCGACTGCTCTACCGCTCGACGGGGCGCTACGCCGAAGTCCTCCGGTCGGCGGCGGCTCGGAATCCGCTCCGGGACGGCGCGCGACTGACCGTCGAGTTCGAGGAGTTGGCGGTGCCGTTCTTCGACGGGACCGTCGAGTCCGACCGGCTCTGGGAACTGTACGCCGCCGAGCGACGCTCGCTCCGGAGACTCGACGTGCCGCGGTTCGCGTCGCGCGCCGACGAGCGGACGCTGTTGCACCGCGGCGAGCGACTCGACGGGACGGTAGACGTGACGGGCTACGAGTTCGTCCGCCGGCGACTCGACGCGATGAGCGACGAGGACCGGCGACGCCAGACGTGGCTGATTCGGCAAGCGGTCGGCGAGGTCACGACGGCGGAGGGGCCGCCGCCGTCGGGTAGCGAAGCGTCCGGTGGCGAGGCGGCCGGGGAAAAACCCCAGCAGGCGGACCGCTTCCGACGGGCGGCCATCGACTGCTTCGAGGGGGCGATGGACGCGCGGGTCGAAGTGGGCGACGACCCCGGTTGGGTGTCCATCGTCCCGGAGTCGGGTATCAACCTCTATCCGGCGGACGACTCGCTGTTCTGGGGCCGGGGCGGCGTCGCGCTGACCGCGGCGGCGCTGGCCGAGATGACGGGTCGAGAGCGCTACCGAGAGTTCGCCGCGGAGGCGCTGGCTCCGGTCGTCGAGCGCGTCTTCGACGGGAGCGTCGAGTTCGCCCACGGCGGGATGCAGGGAATCGGCTCGGTGGTTTACGTCCTCTCGGTCGCCGCCGAACTGCTCGGCGAGGACCGCTATCGGGAGGCCGCGTTGGCGGCGACCGAGACCGTGACGGGAGAGCGCGTCGCCGACGCCGACACGTTCGACGTGGTGGACGGCGTTGCGGGGACGCTACTCGGCCTGCTGGCGTACTACGAGCGGTACGGTGATGCCGAGGACGGCGGCGATGGCGGCAAGGGCGGCGGCGAAGACGGCGGTGAAGGCGGCGACGAGGTGCTGGCGCGCGCGGCCGACTGCGGCGACCGACTGCTCGACGCGCGGACCGACGTGGACGGCTACCGCGTCTGGGAGACGACGGGCGACGAGGTGCCCTACACCGGGTTCGCACACGGGTCGAGCGGCATCGCGTACGCGCTCGCTCGCCTCGCGGCCGCGACCGACGACGACCGATACGCCGAGGCGACGCGGGAAGCGCTGGAGTTCGAGTCGTCGCTGTACTCGCCGTCGCGGACCAACTGGCGACAGGCCGCGACCCGCGAGTCGTATCAGGACCGCTGGTGTCACGGCCGGACGGGGATGGCGCTCGCTCGAATCGGCATCGGCGAGCGACTCGGCGACGACGCGCTCGTGGCCGACGCCGGCGACGCGCTGGCCGCAACCGGGACCGGCGAAGCGTCGAACCTCGACAACCTCTGCTGTGGCAACTTCGGCCGGGTCGAAGCCCTGCTGGTCGGCGCGCGCCGCGCCGGATGCGACGACGCGCTCGCCGGCGAACTCGCGGCGCGGTGTCTCGCCCGCCGGGAGCGCGAGGGCGTCCTCTCGCTTCCGGCACACGACTCGTCGTTCGCGAATCCGACGCTCTTCGACGGCGTTGCCGGGCCGTCCTACGCTCTCTCGCGCCTCCTGAACCCGGACGCGCTTCCCTGCGTCCTCCTGCTGGAGTGACTCGCGCTCGATCCGAGACCGCCGTTCCTCGACGCCGCCTGTGGGTGTCGTTTTCCGTCCGACGAAAACCGACGCGCAACCACGAGGTATAATATTACTTACTGTAACTGCGGTGATGACGTGAGATAGTGTAGTATTTCTCCCATCCTTCCAAAATATTTAGAGTCGGGAACAAGCTTAATATATTAAAATACACGAAAAGATTTAATATTTTCCGGAGGCACGAATAGCTTGCAATGTCAGTTGCAATCGAAGCCGACGCTGGTAGCAAGGAACAGTACGACAGCGAGTTCACCGTCGAGACGTCCACCGAGGACGTGCCGGAGCAGGAAGTTGGCCACCGCGACGGCTGTGGCTTCACGTGCAGTCCGTTCTCGACCTTCTAAACGGTCGATACAGGAATCGAGCTTCATTTTTCGCGCGGCAGTCGAACCTCGCCAGTCGCGGGTCCGCGACGAGCGCCGCGTTCACTGAGACGACTCCTTTCGAGTAGCATCGTCGTCGCGCTCGGCCGTCGCGCCCGATTGGCGCTACGCCGACCTCGGTTCGTCGTAGAAATCCGGGGAGATGCCGAACGTCTCGTCGGACCGATAGAGAATCGCGTACTCGATGAACCGATAGTCGTGTATCGAGTCGTCCCACCGGTCCAGAACGTCGGACAGCGTGACCGACATCGGTTCGCCCTCCGCGGGCACGACCTCGACGCCGTATCTCGACGGTTCGCTCATCCACGGTTTCTCGATGAATTCGTAGTCCGCCTGACCGTCGCGTAACGCCGCGAGCCGAATCGTATCGCCGGATTTCACGGTCTCTCCGTCGATTACCTTCACCTCGAACTCGACGGGCACGCTGGCGGCGTTCTCGACGAACACGTCGTCCAGCGCGTAGGTCACGCTTCGCTCCGAAAGGTCGGAGAGCGAACCGAGGCACCCGGCGGTGAGCGTCGCGCCCGCGACGGCGATTCCCCGAATCGCGCTCCGGCGCGTATGACGAGCCACGTCGAGCGTGTCCGGCGAGTCGATATCAGTTTTTCGACTGACAGCTCCGCCGGGCGTCACGAGACGGCGATAGCCGACGAACTCCGGGTCGGAACGCGGCCGGACAGCGGCCGGAACGCGACCGGACTGCGGCCGGAACGCGGTGACGAGAGGGGCGACTCGACCGGGTCGACCCCTTCGCGGGAGGACCGAGCCTTCCCTCGAAATCAGCCACAACAGTAACCCGTCCGAGTCCACTATCAAACACGGAATGACCACCCACCACCTCGCCTCGTGGCTCGTGAAACACAGCGACATCCCGCTCACCGTCGTCAAGCCAGTCGCCACCAAACTCGGCGTCTCGACCAACTACCTCGGCGCGGCGCTGTTCGCGGGCCAGATCGTCTACGAGAATCAGGGTGCCATCGTCAAGTACGCCGACCGGGGCGGCGTCAAGGTCGGCGAGTTCCTGCACCGCCGCGCGGTCGAGCGCTACGGCGAGGACCACGCGCTGACCCGGCACCTCGGCGAGAACGTGGCGGCGCTGGACGAGGCCTTCGAGGGGAGCGAGGAGGAGGCGGTCACGTTCGCGGAGTTCTACCGACAACTCCGGACGATAGACCGCGACACCCCGAGTCTCGCGCCCGCGGCACGACTCCCCAACACGGACCTGCCCGACGCGAATCTGCCGGAGGACGCGCTACCCGACGTGGATTTGTCCGACAAGCGCCTGCCGGACGTTGACCTGTCGGGCGTCGTCGGCGGTGCGACGGGTGCGGTCGCCGACCAGCGCGACCGCTTGGCCGACCTGCGAACCGAGTTCGGGTCCGACGGAGAGACCGACTCGGACTCCGAGTCCGAGAGCGAGAGCGTCGAGATTCCCGTCGTGGACGAGAAGTGACGAGTCGGTCGCTGGAACAGCGACGTCGCCGTCGAAGCGCTATTTTTCGTTTTCCACCCGACCGGAGAGCTACGCTCGGGGAATCGGCCGTGAGCCGATTCCCCGAGCGCGGTCGAACGGGGGAACTAAGTCCCGGAGACGCCATCCTCGGGACGATGACTCCCTCGCGCGACGAGCCTGTCGGCCGTTTCGACCGACCGACGACCGTCGATTCCCCCGAACGACCGGCGACCGCCGACTCCCCCGAACGACCACCGACCGGCGACGCACTGCGCCGATGAAGTCGCCCGAACACGCCGCGCTCGGCACCGCGGCGTCGGTCCTGCTCGTCGCGGCGCTCCCCGTCCCGGTGCCCGTCGAGGCCGGACTACTGGTCGCGTACGGCGTCCTGCTGTCGGTCTTCGTGGACCTCGACCACTTCGTCGTCGCGCGCTACCTCGCGGGCGACTGGTCGCACCTCCGGCGGTGCGTCGGTGACCCCAAGTTCGCGTTCACCGAACAGGAGTCGGTCTTCGACGGCGTGGACACTCAGACCCTCGAAACGCTTCGCCTGCTGAGTCACCTGCTGTTGGGCGGCGCGTGGGTCGGCGTCCTCGCGCTGGTCCGGCCGGTCTACGCGCTGTTCACCGCCGGCGTCCTCTACGTCCACGTCGTCGCCGACCTGCTCCGGGACGCGGAGGTGGCCTGAGTTCGAGCGGCCGGCGGTCGGTCGAACTGAAGTTTTAACCCACCTCGCCGTCCATCCCCGACAGATGACAGGCGGGTCGCGCTTGCCGGGGATGCCCGACGACGAGGAGGGAGACCCCATCGTCCTCCACGTCGACATGGATTGCTTCTACGCGGCGTGCGAGCGGCGGCGCGAACCGCGACTGGAGGGCGAACCCGTCGTGGTCGGGATGGGCTACGAGGGCGGCGAGACCCACGGCGCGGTCGCCACCGCGAGCTACGAGGCCCGCGAGTACGGCGTGGACAGCGCCCAAGCCATCTCGACCGCGCTCGAACGCCTCCCGCGGATGGCCGACGCCGAGGACCCCGACAGCGACGCGGACCCCGACGACGCGGGCTACTACCGGCCGGTGGACATGGACTACTACGAGGCGGTCAGTTCGGAGGTCAAGGAGATCCTCCACGAATCGGCCGACGTCGTGCGGGAAGTCAGCATCGACGAGGCGTACCTCGACGTGACCGACCGAACCGCGTGGGAGGTCGCCGAGGGGTTCGCCCGCCACGTCAAACACCGCATCGACCGCGAGGTGGGCGTCACCGCGAGCGTCGGCGTCGCGCCGAACATGTCCGCCGCCAAAATCGCCAGCGACCACGACAAGCCCGACGGTCTCGTGGTGGTCGAACCCGGCGAGGTCCGGGAGTTTCTGGCACCGCTCGACGTGGCCGAGTTGCACGGCGTCGGTCCGGTCACGGCCCGCGAGTTGCGCGAGATGGGCGTCGAGACGGCGGCGGACCTCACGGACGCCGACCGCGCCGCGCTGGAAGACCGGTTCGGCGAGCGCGGGGCGGAGATGCACCGCCGGGCGCGCGGCGAGGACCAGCGCGAGGTCACGCCCACGGGCCGGCCCAAGAGCCTCTCGCGGGAGTCGGCGTTCACCGAGGCGACCGACGACGACGAGCGGAAGCGCGACCAGATTCGCACCCTCGCGGAGGCGGTGGCCGACCGCGCCCGCCGGAAGGGCGCGATGTACCGGACCATCGGCATCAAGGCCGTGACGCCGCCCTACGACGTGAACACTCGCGCGAAGTCGCTCCCCGGCCCGGTGGACGACCCGGAACTGGTCGAGGAGGTCGCTCTCGACCTCTTCGCCGAGTTCGCCGGCGTCGAGGTCCGGAAGGTCGGCGTCCGGGTCTCGAACCTCTCGTTCGCCGACGGCGAGCAGGCGAGTCTCGGCGACGGGTGGGAGTCGAGCGCGGACGAGCGGGACGGCGACGCCGAAGGCGACGGCTCGGACCCGGACACCGACGACGGACAGGTCTCGCTCGGTCGGCGGCGGGACGGCGATTCCGAGTCGCCCGATTCTCCCGAATCGGGCGACGGACGCGACGACGGGGGCGACGAGACGGCGCGAGACGACCCCGACGGACAGCTCTCGCTCGCCCGCGAGTGGGAGGGCGCGGACGGCGCGTCCGACCAATTGGCCGTGAGCGACCGTGAGGGCGAGAACTCCACGGACGACGGCGAGACGTCCGAGAGCGACGACTCGGACCCCGAGGGACAGGTCTCCCTCGGCGACTTCGGGTGACCCCCGGCGCGACTCGCCCGCGCCCGCCCGCCCCGCTCCGGACGCCGCCCCGCGCCGAGGCCCCGACAGTTTATGAGGGCCGGGTGAGAGGTAGCGCGCAAGAATGTCGCAGGAGACCATCGACGTGGCCGAGGTGAGCGCCGGGAAAGGGGGCACCGCCGGCGAGCCCGGCGACCCCGTGGAACTGCCCGTCGTGGAAGTGCTGACCGGGCGAGCGTTCATCACCGGCAAGTCGGGTTCGGGCAAGTCGAATACGATGAGCGTCGTGGCGGAGAAGCTGTTAGACGGCGGCTACCCGGTGATGCTCGTGGACACGGACGGGGAGTACTACGGTCTCAAAGAGGAGTACGAACTCCTCCACGCCGGGGCCGACGAGGAGTGCGACATCCAAGTCAACCCCGAACACGCCGAGCGACTGGCCTCGCTCGCGCTGGAGGACAACGTCCCCATCATCCTCGACGTGTCGGGCTACCTGAACGAGGCGGACGGCAAGGAACTCCTCAAAGCGGTCGCCCAGCAGTTGTTCGCCAAGGAGAAGAAACTGAAGAAGCCGTTCCTGATGGTGGTCGAGGAGGTCCACGAGTACATCCCCGAGGGCGGCGGGATGGACGAGTGCGGCCGGATGCTCATCAAAATCGGCAAGCGCGGGCGCAAGCACGGACTCGGCATCGCGGGCATCAGCCAGCGCCCCGCCGACGTGAAGAAGGACTTCATCACGCAGTGCGACTGGCTGGTCTGGCACCGACTCACGTGGAACAACGACACCAACGTCGTCGGGCGCATCCTCGGCAACGACTACGCCGACGCCATCGAGGACATGGGCGACGGCGAGGCGTTCATGACGACCGACTGGTCCGAGGAGACCCGCCGGGTGAAGTTCCACCGTAAGCAGACGTTCGACGCCGGAGCCACGCCGGGCCTCGACGACTTCGAGCGCCCGGACCTCAAGTCGGTCAGCGACGACCTGGTCTCGGACCTCCGGGAGATAAGCGAGGAGGAGAGCCAGCGCGAGGACCGCATCGAGGAACTGGAGCAGGAACTCCGCGAGAAGGAGAACCACATCGAGGACCTCGAACGCCAACTGGAGGAGGCCCGCGAGATGGAGGAGGTCGCCGACAAGTTCGCCAAGGCGATGCTCGACACCTCCCGGAACCGGCGCGCGAACCCCTACGTCGATACCGGCGGCGCGGCGATGCACGGCGGGAGCGGACAGGTTCCGGGAGGTCAGCAGACCGGCGAGCAGGTACAGCAGGCCGACCTCGGCGGGTTCGAGCAGGCCGACGCGAAGGGCACCGAATCGTCGGACGCCGACTCCCCGGACGGTGAATCGCCGGCGGCCGCGTCCGAGTCGGCCGACTCGGACGCGGCCGCCGACTCGACCCCCATCGACGCCATCCGGGCGAAACTCGACGCCCTCGCGCCGGTCGAGCGCGCCATGTTGGCCCACTACCTCCGGCAGGGTCCCGCGACCCCCGTCGAGGCGCACGTCGTGGCGGGCGGCCCGGAGGACCGCGAACTCGCCTACAACCACAACCGGACGCTCCGCCAGCGCGGGTTCGTCCAGCACGCCGGGGGCGGCGAGTACGTCGCGGCCTTGCCGAGTCTGCTCGCGGCGCTGACCGACGGCGAGATGGACGACGACACCCGGAAGGAGGCGCTGGAGGCGGTCGCCGAGGAACTGCCGGACGCGGAGTGACGGTCGAAGCGTTCGCGAACTTCGGTCGGTAACGCAGACGCGATAGCGCAGACGGAGGGGAGCGCAGGGCGACAGTTCCGACCATCGAGACGTATCCTCAGGGCTCGCGCTGGGAGGGCCACTGCCACGCCTGCGATTCCACGATACCGAGGACTCGTCGGCGTCGGTCCGAGAGGTCCGCGAGCCTACCGTCGAACTCCTCGTCGGAGACGGTCGGGACGCCCTCTTCGCGGACGACATCGAGGTTCGGGGCCGACGGCGGTCGGTCGCTGGGCCGAATCGGGAGGCTGTAGACCGATTGAAGGTAGCTCTGCACGCTCGACCGACCGGTTTCGAGCAGGGGCTCGTTCGGACGGTGTTCCGGGTCGACGCCGAAACGGAGCATCGTCAGCGCGTCGTCGAACACGCCGACGGCCATCGGCGTCGCCTGCTGTCGGCGACTGCTTCGGTAGTAGTGAAGTATCGGAAACGCCTTGTGCTGGGCCGCGACCGTGCTCAGTTTCGACGCGAACGTGTCCAGCGGAATGGCGTGTTCGTCGAAGTTCTCGCCGTCCCATCCCGTCCGGACGAACGCCTCGCTGCACTCGGCGATACCCTGAACGCTACTCGCGAACGAACGCGCGTTGACGACCGCCTGAAGGACGTTGATGAGGTACGTGACGCTCAGGGTGATCAGTATCATCCCGCTTCCGTTGGCGAGGGCGGTGACGATCTGCCAGACGCCGGACGTGGGGGAGAAGTCACCGTTACCCATCGTGAACATGGTGTAGGCGACGAAGTAGATCCGACCGATCCAGCTCACGGGCTCGGCACCGCGGGTGTAATTGAGCGCGTTCGTACCGCTGGCAAAGATGAACGTCCAGCCGGCCCAGAGGAGAACGACCCACATCGTGAGGGTCATCGCGAGTATCAGGGGCCCGGAGAGACTGAGTAGGCGAGACTGTCCCCGTCGGAGGCTCTGAAGTCCTCGCCACGTCCAGACCATCAGCGGCGTGGTAAGCGGACCCGCGCCGCCGTCGATCCAGAGCGTCGTCCAGAGGAGGTCCACGGCCCCGGCGACGGCGAGAGTGACACCGACGACGAGGTAGAACAGTTGTAGGTCACCTGCGAGTTGTAGTGGGGCGGGCGATACCTGATTCGCGGCGACGCTAACTGCCGAGACGGGCGAAGTGAGCGCGACCATCGGGGTTCGGTTTTTGGGCAAGTACTCGGAAATGCTGTTTGGCGGGCGCCTTCGGTCGGAGCGGAACGGATGAACTTTCACCGTCGCGGGACTACGCCCGCGCATGAACACGCTGGCGCGAGCGGGCGACGCCGACGACCGGTGGCGACTCCCACGGCACGCCTACGTCGTGGTCTACGACGAGCGCGAGACCGAACTGCTGACCATCTACGACTGCGGCGCGGCCCAGAAACCGCCCTCTGCCCGCCTCCTCGGCAACCTCGTCCGGGTGAAGGCCGACCACGAGTTGGAGAACACCGTCACGGGCTACGTCGTCCGGATGCGCGAGGAGTCGGTGCTGGAGAAGCAGGACGACGACCACTGGATTATCGTCGCCGAGTAGCGAACTCGGTCCTCACCGGACGTGTTCGTCCAGGAACGCCGCGATTCGCTCGAACATCTCGATTCGGTTGTCCAGTTTCGTGGTGTGATGGCCCTCGTCCTCGAAGATGAGCGTCTCGACCGGGACGCCCTGTTCTCGGACCTCCTCGGCGATTTGCCGGGCCTCGCCGACCGGGACGCGGGGGTCGTTCGCGCCGTGCTGGACGAAGAGGGGACACCGAATCTCGTCGGCCGAGTGGATGGGGCTGATGGATTCGAGGAACTCGCGGTCGTCGGCGAGCGACCCGTACTCGGCTTCGCGGTGCGAGCGCCGCCAGTCGCCCGTGTTCTCGAGGAAGGTCTCCCAGTTGGCGATGCCCACGAAGTCCACCGCCGCGGCCCAGAGGTCAGGGAACTCGGTGACGGCCGCCAGCACCATGAATCCGCCGTAGGACCGGCCGTAGGCGACCACGCCGTCGGGGTCGATTTCGGGGCGGTCGCGGAGCCACTCGACGGCTTCGGCGATGTCACGGACCGAATCCATGCGCTTCTCCACGTCGTCGAGCGCGGCGTACTCCTTCCCGTAGCCCGACGACCCGCGGACGTTCGGCTCGAAGACGGCGTACCCGGCGTCCAGCAGGTACTGGCGAATGGGCCGGAACCACGGCCGACGCTGGTGGTGCGGGCCGCCGTGGATGTCCACGACGACGGGGACCTCATCGGTCGCGGACCCTCCGTCTACACCGTCGGGGAGCGTGAAGTACGCAGGAATCTGCCTGTCGTCGAACGTTTCGTAGCGCACGAGGTCGGGCGCGGCGTAAGCATCCAACTCGACGCCGCCGGGAGAGGGTCGGGTCCAGCGCTCGGTCGGGACCGGACCGTCCTCGCTCGCCCCTCCCGCACTCAGGTCCGCGACGAAGACGGAGTGGTTCAGGTCCGGGGCCGAGACGGTCGCGGCGACGCGCTCGCCCGCCGGGCCGACAGTGAGGTCGTGGACGACGCCCTCGGGAACGTCGGCGTCGGCGAGCGTCGCGTCCGCGGCGTCGGTCAGCCGTCCGACTCGCAACTCCGCGTAGCCGTCCACGTTTCGGGTCAGCGCGAGGCGGCCCGAGTCGGCGTCGAGCGCGAACCGGTCGATGCTCCACTCCCCGCCGGAAACGACCGTCTCGGCGGTGAGCGAGTCGAGGTCGATTCGGACCAGTTCCTTCGCGTCGGCGTTGGCGTCGCTCAGGCAGTAGAGCGCGTCGCCGTCGGGACCGAACACTGGCTGGCGGTAGCGCACGTGACCGTCGTGGGGCGTGACGCGGCGGCGCTCGCCGGTCTCTCCGTCCACGACGAAGAGGTCGTCGTCGGAACTCGCCCGCGAGCGCCGGACGACGAGGCGGTCGCCGTCCCACGCCTCGACTTCCAGAAAGCCCTCCTCGTCGCTCTCGGCGAGGAGTTCCGGGTCGCCGCCGTCCGCGTCCATCGCGTACACGTCGAACCGCGCCGCGTCCTCCCGGTTGGCCGCGAACGCGATGCGGTCGCCGTCGGGGTGCCACGCGCCCCAACTGTGGATGGCGTCGGGGTCGTCGGTCAACTGCTCGACGGCGTTGGTCGCGGGGTCGAGTCGGAACAGTTGGTCGTGTTCGTCCGCGCCGGCGTCCTTCCCGAAGACGACAGCGCCGCCCGCGGGCGACCACGAGACGAACGAGACGCGCTCGTCGTAGAAGGTGCGCTGGCGGGGCCACGCGCCCGCCCCGTCGGTGGTCCAGACCTGCGCCGTGCCGGTCGTGTCGGCCAGAAACGCGAGGTCGCCGTCGGGCGAGAGCGTCGGCGCGACCGTCTGCCGTGCCGTGAAGTACCGCTTGACGTTCTCTGTCACGCCTCCCGAGTCGCGGCGAGCCCAGTTCAACCTGTGGATTCCGGAAGGGGCGTCGGGTTCGGGCGGGCGCGGCCGGGTGAGTCGCCCGGCCGCGCACGGCGACGCATCCCACCGTGGACGCGCTCGGTGAATCAACCGCCAGCGAAGCGCTCGATTAACCAACCGCCGAGAATGCGTGCGGTGACGCGAACCACCGCAGACGCTCGCCGACACGTCCACCGTCGGGTGGGATAAAGGGGCCGCCCGCTCGCGTTTGCGTGGTCGTCTCTGCGGGCCACTATTCGACGCGCCGAACGAAGCGAGGCGCGAGAATATCCCGCAGAGCGACCGCGAGCGGGAGGGGGCTTTCGAGGCGGTCGTCGCAACGATTCTCGCGGTCAGTTCCCAATCGATATGCTCGTTGAAAGGAACAGCCACCCACTCCTAAGAAACAAAATTATTTCTGAAACCTGCCTACAGCGGTGCCACCAAGTCCTCCAACGCTGCCTTCGG
This sequence comes from Halorussus gelatinilyticus, assembly GCF_023238445.1. Lineage (GTDB taxonomy): Archaea > Halobacteriota > Halobacteria > Halobacteriales > Haladaptataceae > Halorussus > Halorussus gelatinilyticus. The sequence continues at coordinate 3,198,485 of NZ_CP096658.1, forward strand.
GTCGTCGGCCTTCGCCACGCCGCTGGCCAGCAGGACGCCCTCCGCGCCCAACTCCTGCGCGGCGGTCAGGTCCTCGCCGGTCGAGATGCCCGCGCCGCAGTAGACCGCCACCGAGTCGTCGGCGTCCTCGGCGGCCGCGACGGCGTCGGTCACGATATCGGGGTCGGCCTTGCTGACCGGCGTGCCGGTGCCGATGAGTTCCGGCGGTTCGACCGCCACGGCGTCTGGACCGAGACCCGCCACGGCACCGATTTGGTCGGGGTTGTTCGCGCAGATACACGTTTCGAGGCCGACGCGCTCGGCGGCCGCGAGCGCGGTGTCGATGTCCGCGAGTTTGAGGCGGCGCTCGGAGTGGTTGAGCATCGTCCCGGTCGCGCCCGCCTCGGCCGCGGCCTCGGCGAGCGTCGAACCGGTGTGACTACCGTGTTCGACGGGGCTGACGTGCTGTGCCCACGTCTCGACGCCGGTCTCGGCGACGCGTTCGAGGTGCGCGGCCTGCGGCGCGACGGCGATGGGGACGCCGGACTCCTCGCTCACGTCGCGGGCGGCGGTGGCGACTTCGACCGAATCGCACGGGTACGCCTTGAGGTTGACGACGACTTTCATACCCGGAACGTTCGTCGGGCCGGACTAATAGGTTGCGAGAACGGCTAGTAACGACCGTCGAAAAGCACACCGCGAGAACGACCGAAGCGAACTCGAAGGAGACCCCAATTTCTGCCGCCAGTACGACGACAGCGAGGAAAATGCGGTAGAAAGCTCCCAGACGGTCGGCTCCGGAGTCGAGAGCAGTTCCGTCGGTTGCGGGGTCGAGCGTCCGCGGAGGAGTGCGTCACCGAGCGCTCGCCGTGGGGTCGGTCGGCCGAGCGTTTGGATTGGTTTCAGTCCTTTCGCTTCACCACGTCGCCGAGGGTGTACTCGCCGGTGGAACTGCCTCCGCTCCACTCCTCGTCGTCGTCGCCGGACCCGCCAGCGGTCAGCGAGATATCGAGTTCGCGTTCGAGTTTTGTCTGAACCTCGTCGCTCGGGAGCACGTCGCCCCGTTCGAGCTTGCGGATGAGGCTGGCCTTCTCGTTGAGTTCGTCGGCGAGGTCCTCCTGACTCATCCCGGTGTTCTCGCGGGCGTTCCGGATACGGTCGTCGTAGTCTTGGGCGAGTTCGTCCATGTCGTCGAACATGTCCGAGCGCCGCGACTGCGAGGAACTCGAAGACGTACTCGACGACGAGGAAGAGCTACTGGAAGACGACGAACTGGTCGAGTACTTGGTAGACGAAGACCCGGCGTCCTGCGTCTTGACCTCGGTCCCGAAGTCCGAGCAGTTGTCGCAGACGTCCAACTCGGCCCCCTCGACCTTGATGGTCTTGGGGGAACTCGTCTCGGCACCGCACATCTCACACTGAACCATAGGGTAGGGTAGTCTGTCGCCGCTCTTAAATTCCACGCCGTGAGAATCGCCGAGCGGCGGCGAGATTCGAGTCCGCCGTGCTACGGCACTCGGTCGTCGTCCTGCTTGTCGCGGAGGTAACCGAACCCCTGCTTGACCTCGCCGTCTCGCTCGAAGTACTTGAGAATCCGGCGACACCGCTCGCGCGAGAGGCGCGTCTCGCGACTCAACTCGAACAGCGAGTCCACCTCCTCGGCCACTTCGAGGAACTCCTCCATGCTGATGTGGCTGTTCGCCGGTAGGATGTCCTCCAGTTCGACGTTGATACCCGATTCGCCCGGCCGTTCGTCCGTCATTACACTTCGCTGCTCCGATTGATTTCAACACGGCGAGGGGTGAAAAAGGTAACTGAACGACGAGGTTACGCCAGCGCCCGCCACGAGTAGTAGAACCGCTGGAGGGCGGTGAAGTGGCCGACGACGGCGAAGACGACGAGCAACCACCCGACCACCGAGAGGCCCGCGGGCGTCGCCGTCACGAACGCCGCGAGCGCCCCCGTCACGCCGACGAGCGCGAGGCGGTCGGCCCGGCCGAGCAGGCCGCCGTACACCCGGTCCAGTCCGACGGCTTGGGCCTGCGTGCCCAGATACGAGGTCATCAGCACGCCGGTTACCGCGGCGAGGCCGAGCGCGTACCGGCCGAGTCCGGCCGCCAGCCCCGAAATGACCACGATGTCGGCGTAGCGGTCCAGCACGTGGTCGAGCAGGTCGCCCGCCTTCGAGTCGGTGCCGAGTTCGCGCGCCAGCGCGCCGTCGAGCAGGTCGAGCCACCCGTTCAGGAACACTAACACCGCTCCGGCGAGATACCAGACCGGTTCGTCGCCCCCGAGGTAGAACGCGCCGCCGGCGCCGCCGGCCAGCACGAACGCGACGACGCTGACCGCGTCGGGAGTCAGACCGAGCCTGGACGACAGCGTTACGAACGGGTCGAGTATCCGGTCGGCGACGTGGCGGAACTGGTCGAGCGTCATATGTACTCGATGTACGAGACGTCGCCCGCGCTTGGTTCTCGCTCGCCCGCGACGACGGCCCGAATCTCTTCGGCCACCTCGTCGGGGTCGCGGTCGGTCGTCTCGATCTCGTAGACGTTCTCAACGCCGTGGGCGTTCACCGCCTCCGAGAGAATCACGTCGAGGGCCTCGCTCTCGGCGTTTTCCTCCGCTTTCGCCTCGGACTCGCCGCGCTCGGTGAGCCGGCGCTCCAGTTCCTCGGGGTGACAGCGCAGGACGACCACACGGTCGGCGTCGAGGTGGTGCGCGAGGTGCGACTCCACGAGGAGGTCCTCGCACCCGTCGAGTCGCTCCGCGATGGCGTCGAGGTCCGCCACGAGGCTGTCGCGCTCCTCGTCGCGCTCCTCCCAGAGGTCCTCGTCTCGAATCAGGTCGTTGAGGTGGACGACCTCCAGTTCAGTCTCCAGCGCCTCCACCGCCGACGTTTTCCCGGTACCGGGCGTCCCCGTCACTGCGACCCTCACGACGACAGCACCTCGTTGAGTTCCGAGACAGCGCGCCGAGTCTCGTCTTTCGTCCCGCAGGTGATGCGGACGCACTCGGGCAGGCCGAAACTCGTGCAGTCCCGGACGATGATTCCTCGGCGCTGGAGTTCGTCGGCGACGCCAGCGGCGTCGCCGACCTCCGCGAGGACGAAGTTGGCGTGGCTCTCCCACGTGTGGGCGTCCACGTCTTCGTACATGTATTCGCGCGACCACGCGGCGGTCTCGACGGTCCTCTCGGCGTGGTCGTCGTCGTCCAGCGCGGCGAGTCCGGCACGGCAGGCGACTTCGCTCGCGGCGAACGGGGTGTTCACGCGAGCGTAGGCGTCGGCCCACTCCTCGGGGACGACGCCGTAGCCGAGACGGACGCCCGCGAGTCCGTACACCTTCGAGAAGGTCCGGAGGACCGCCACGTCGTCGCGCGTTTCGAGGAGTTCGACCGCGCTCGGGCCGTCGTGGAACTCGCCGTAGGCCTCGTCCACGAGGACGAGCGCGTCGTCGCCGGTCTCGTCGGCGATTTCCTCGATTGCGTCCAACTCGAAGCGCTTGCCGGTCGGGTTATGCGGACTCGTCAGATAGACGATGCGCTGGCCGTCGTAGTCCGACAGGACGGTCTCGCTGTTCAGCGCGAAGTCGTCGTCCTTCGAGAGATGATACTCCGCGACCTCGCCGTGGTGGAAGCGCGCGCTCATCCCGTAGTAGGCGAAGCCCGGTTCGGGTACCAGCACCTCGTCGCCCGGTTCGAGCATCGCGCGGGCCAGATAGTCCAGCACGCCGTCGCCGCCGTTCCCGAGCCAGACCTGTTCGGGCGCGACGCCCCACTCGTCGGCCAGTTTCTCCGTGAGGTCGGCGTGGGAGGCCTTCGGATAGGAGTGGGCCGACCCCGCGGCGTCCTCGATGGCCGCGACCGCGGCCGGACTCGGGCCGAACGGGTTCTCGTTCGACGCGAGTTTCACGAGGTCGTCGGGGTCCAACCCGAGTTCGCGGGCGACCTCCTCGATGCCCCGCCCGGCCTGATACACGGTGTGCGAAGAGAGGTCCCGTGGTTCCATGTGAGAGAGGTGTGGGCCGCTCGCCTTAAGACTGCTTACCTCCGGCGAACGACGAAGAGCCGAACCAGCGGCTCGGAGTGCCGAGAAATCGTTCCTCCCCGACGCCGGACGGTATTTTTGTCAAAATCCGCCCAGTACACATAAGGAAATTCCTGTGGTCGCTCCGGTGGGGAGAAACACCATGTCACACGAAAACCGCAACCGTTGGGGAGACGCCGAGGAGCGCAGTCACGAACGCAGTTCGCAGGGCGAAGGTGACACGCGAGGCGACCGCTACTCGTCGGGCGGCCGGGAACGAAGCCAGTCCGGCGGACGACGGGGCTCCGAGCAGAACGTGCCCGGACAGCACCAGACGGGCCACGGCCACGAGTCCGGCCAGCACCAGCAGACGGGTCAACAGCAGTCGGGTCACCAGTTCGGTCAACACGGCCAATCCGGTCAGCATCAACAGACCGGTCAACGCGAGCAGTCCGGTCAGCATCAGTCCGGCCAGCACCAGCGGCAGTCCGGCAGTCAGCATGGCCAGCAGAGAAAGCGATACGGAAGTAATCGCCGACAGCAGAGCCAGCACCAGCAGACCGGCGAGCATCAGGAGGGTCGGCATCAGCAGACCGGCGAACATCAGACCGGTCGGCACCAGCAGACCAGTCAGCATCAGACTGGTCAGCATCAGCAGACCGGTCAGCACCAGACCAGTCAACATCAGCAGACCGGCGAACATCAGACGGGTCAGCACCAGATGGGTGGCCGGGACGTGCAGGAGCACGGCCACCACCAGCAAAGCGAAAGCCAGCAGGGGGGCAAGCGATACGGAAGCCGACGACAGCAGGGCGGCCAGTCCCAGCAGCGCGGCCAGCAGAGCGGTCAGCAACAGGGAAGTCAGCAGAGCGGTCAGCAACAGGGCGGTCGCCACCTGAGCAGCCAGCGCCACGAGGTCGGTCAGAATCAGGGGCGAGGTCAGCAGGACCGCCGTTCGGAGAGCGACGTTCACGAACTCAGCCAGCACGGCGGGAGCGGTGGGCAGTACACCGGTCACGACCAGCAGTCCGGACAGCGAACGTCTCGACACGGCGGTCAGGAGACGGGCCGGACGAGCCACCAGTCCAGCCAACACCAGCGGCGCGGGAGCGACATCCAGAGCGGCCAGCAGTCGAGCCAACACGGCGGTCATCAGCAGTCCGACCGACAGCAGGGCCGACAGACCGGGCGCGAGCAGAGCCAGAACCAGTACGGCGGGAGTTCCGAGAGCGGATTCAGTCCCGTCCAGCAGACCATGATGCGCGGCGAGGAGCAGCACGACCAGCGCAACGAGTCGCGTCGATAGCCCGGTCTCCCGAGCACCACCAACGCCCGTAAAATCGCCTCAGGAGTTCGAAAGCGGCTTTTTTCACCCGTCTCTCCGGAGGTGAGAGACGTTAGCACTATTGCCGTTCGGGGCCGACTTCACAGCGGGAATGGGAATGTTCACGTCACTTACTGCGACAGAGCGGCGAGCCGACGGCGACGGCGAGACGGGGTGGGCGCGATGAGCGAAGCGCCCGAGCGCGACGCGTCCGGGACCGACGCCGATGTCGAAGCGCCGGCGAAACGCGGCGTCGATTACGACCGGCTCGAAGCCCTGCTCGGTGACCACGTCATCGGGCGCGAGACCCATCTGAACGCCGAGGGGTTCGTCGTGCGCCCGGACGCCGTCGAGTCGGTCCTCCGGACGCTCAAGGACGAGGCCGGGTTCGACCACCTCTCGCTGTTGACCGCGCAGGACTACGAAGACCGCTACGAGAGCATCTATCACCTCACCAAGTACGACGATCGGACCCAGGAGGTCAGCGTCGTCGTCCCCACCGACCCCGAGAATCCGTGGAACGAGAGCGCGGCGTCGGTGTACAAGACCGCGGAGTGGCACGAGCGCGAGGCCTACGATTTGGTCGGCATCGAGTACGAGGGTCACCCGGACATGCGGCGCATCCTCCTACCCGAGACGTGGCAGGGCCACCCGCTGAGTTCCGACTACGCCCAGGACAAGCCCCAGGTCGTCGCCCTACAGGAACACGTCAACCCGCTCGCCGAGAGCCAAGAGGACAGCGACTCGGACACGATGTTCCTGAACATCGGGCCCCACCACCCCGCGACTCACGGCGTCCTCCACCTGAAGACGGTGCTGGACGGCGAGCAAGTCGCGGACGTGGAACCCGACATCGGCTACCTCCACCGCTGCGAGGAACAGATGTGCCAGCAGGACAACTACCGCTACCAGATAATGCCGTACCCCGACCGGTGGGACTACACCGCGAACATGCCCAACGAGTGGGCCTACGCCCGCGTGGCCGAGGACCTCGCCGACATCGACGTGCCCGAGTACGCCCAGGTCATCCGGACGATGGTGACGGAACTCGGCCGCATCATGGGCCACATGCTGGCGCTCGGCACCTTCGCGCTCGACGTGTACGGCGACTTCACGGCGATCTTCATGTACACCATCCGGGACCGCGAAATCGTCCAGAACATTCTGGAGGACCTGACCGGCCAGCGCATGATGTTCAACTACTTCCGACTGGGCGGCGTGGTCTGGGACCTCCCGGAACCCCGCGAGGAGTTCTTCGACAAGATTCGGGACTTCCTCGACGGCCTGCCCCGGCGCATCGGGGAGTACCACGACATGATGACCGAGAACGAGATCTTCCAGAAGCGGACGGTCGATACCGGCGTCATCGACGCCGAGACCGCGAAAGACTACGGCTGTACGGGACCGGTCGCTCGCGGGTCGGGCGTCGATTACGACCTGCGGCGCGACGACCCCTACGGCTACTACGACGAACTCGACTGGAACGTCGTGACCGAACCCCACGGCGACAACTACTCGCGCGTGCTGGTCCGCATGCAGGAGGTCGAGGAGTCCGCGAAGATAATCGGCCAGTGCGTCGATATTCTGGAGGACTGGCCCGAGGACGAGCGCACGATTCAGTCGAACGTGCCCCGGACGCTCAAGCCCGAGCCCGACACGGAGGTCTACAAGGCGGTCGAGGCCGCGAAGGGCGAGATGGGCGTCTACATTCGTTCGGACGGGACCTCGAAGCCGGCCAGATTCAAGATTCGGAGTCCGTGTTTCAACAACCTGCACGCGCTCGGAGAGATGTCGATAGGCGAGTACGTGCCCGACCTCGTGGCCGCGCTCGGGAGTCTGGACATCGTGCTGGGGTCGGTGGACAGGTAGCGCCGCTACCGTCCAGCCGAGTCGAGTTCCGCGTCACGGGTCGCACGACGCCCGGCCGAACGCTCGACGGAATCGGCATCGGACCGGTCGGGCGCGTCGTCGGACGCCGCCATCAGGTCGTCGAGTCGCCGCTCGAACTCGTCTCGGTCAATCTCTCCCGCGGCGTACCGCCGCTTCAGCGTCTCGACCGGACGCTCGCCGCGCGAGTCGTCCGGTCGAGTCAGCCCCGAATCGGGAGCGAACACCGCGGTCGTTGCGACGACCGGAAGGAGCAGGGTCAGGGCCGCGAACAGGAGCGCGAGCAGGTTGTAGACGATTCCGCTCTTCACTCCCGAGACGATAGCGAACACCGCGTAGAGCGAGAGCACGGCCCCGACCGCCGCCAGTCCGGCGACGCGTCGTCGCCACCGACGGCTATCGGGCGTGTATCTGGCCAGCGGTCTCGGAAGACTGGAGGCATCGACGGGCGGGTTCATGTCAAACGATGCATCTCACAGCGGTTTGAAACGCTTTCCGGTAGGCGCGGGACGGGTCGAGACGAACGGTGGGCGTCCGGAATCGAGGCCACAATAGCCTTGCCCGACCTCGCCGTGGCACCTCTATGGTCGAACTCGGCTACACCCTCTCCAGCGAAGAACACGGCCCGACCGACCTCGTGAACCACGCGGTCCGCGCCGAAGAACTCGGCTTCGACTTCGCCTCCATCTCCGACCACTTCCACCCCTGGATAGGCCAGCAGGGGCACGCGCCCTTCGCGTGGTCCACGCTCGGCGGGGTCGCCGCGGCGACCGACGACTTGGACGTGGGCGTCGGCGTGACCTGCCCGACGGTCCGCATCCATCCAGCGATTCTCGCGCAGGCCACGGCGACGATAGCGACGATGTTCGAGGAATCGGGCCAGCAGTTCTACTTCGGCGTCGGGACCGGCGAGAACCTGAACGAACACGTCTTGGGCGACCACTGGCCGCCCCACCACGTCCGCCTCGACATGCTCGAAGAGGCCGTCGAGGTGATTCGGAAGCTCTGGACCGGCGAGATGGTCAGTCACCACGGCGACCACTACACCGTCGAGAACGCGAAGCTGTTCACCCTGCCCGACGAGAATCCGCCGGTCTGCGTCTCGGCGTACGGCGACCAGACCGCGAGCCGCGCCGCGGACCTCGGCGACGGCTTCTGGTCGGTCGGCCCGCAGGACGTGGTCGAGACGTTCGAGGACGAGGGCGGTGAGGGACCGAAGTTCAGCCAGTTGACGGTCTGTTACGCCGACGACGAGGACGAGGCGGTCGAGACCGCCTACAAGTGGTGGCCCAACAGCGTCCTGCCGGGGCAACTCGCCACCGAACTCGCCACGCCGCAGTTCTTCGAGCAGGCCTGCCAGATGGTCGAGAAGGAGGACGTTCGCGAGGCCGACAGCATCGTGACCGACCCCGACCCGCAGGCCCACGTCGAGAGTATTCGGGAGTTCATCGACGCGGGGTACGACCACGTGTACGTCCACCAGGTCGGCCCGGAGCAGGAGAAGGCGATGGAGTTCTACGACGAGAACGTCCTGCCGGAGTTCCGGTGAGAGCGACCCGCGTTCGCGCCGTCACTCGGGGGCGACGACTTCGACCTTGATTCCCTCCGGGCCCTCGCAGTAGAGCGCGTAGTAGCCGCCGGCGTAGGGGTGTCGCTCCTCGAAGAGCAGACTTGCGTCGTCGCGCTCGCGGACGCCCTCGGTGAGGGTATCGACCTGCTCGCGCGACGCGGCGTGAAAGGCGAGGTGGTTGAGTCCGGCGGCCCGCCGGTCGAAGGGGTGGTCGCGCTCGTCGGCCTGCACGAGGACGACGTATGTCGGGTCGCGTATCCACGAGCGCCCGGCCGCCCAGTCGTTCTTCGGTTCGTAGCCGAGTTCGCCCAGTAACCAGTCCCAGAATCCGACGGAGGCGTCGAGGTCCGAGGCGTACAGTTCGACGTGGTGAAGCCGTCCGGCGCACTCGGGGTCGGCGTGGTCGGGGTCTGCGTGGTCATTGTCTGCCTGGTCAGTGTCTGCGTGGTCGTTGTTCACAGGGACAACTGCCCAGACCACTCACAAATTAGTTCGGTCGCCGGACGTCGCGCCGAAATCGGGCCGACTCTCCGCGCTCGCGGTCGTGAGGGTCAAACGCGCGTTTCACTCATCCGGAGGTTTACGATGGTTGGATATGACAACCGGAATATGGCACGCGATAGCGAATCAGGTGGCGACGCGCGACGGTGGGCGCTCGCGCTGGCACTCGTCTCGCTGGTCGTCCTCGCGGGGTGTTCCGGCGGCGGCGGGAGCGACGCCGCGATGCAGGCCACCTCGGGGCAGAACCTCGACGTATCGAGCGACTCGAAGGCGACCCAGCGCGCGAGCGACGGCGGCGGGGGCGGGACGAACGCCCAGAGCGACGCACTGGCGGCACAGAACCGGGCGCTGATTCGGACCGGCACGGTCGAGGTGACCGTCGAGAGCTACGACGAGGCCCGCCGGACCCTCACCCGCGAGACCGAACGACTCGGCGGGTTCGTCAGCGACTCGGCCCAACAGGTCAACCGGCGCGACAACCGGACGTGGACGAACGGGAAACTCGTCCTCCGGGTCCCGAAGGAGAACTTCTCGGCGCTCGTCGAGCGGGCCAAGGCGACCGGGGAGGTCCGCGAGGCCAGCACAAGCACGAAAGACGTGACCAAGAAGCTGGTAGACATCGAGGCGCGACTGGCGAACCTGAAGGCCCAGCGCGAGAAGTTGCGCGACCTCTACGCCGAGGCCAACGACACCGAGAACGTCCTCGAAGTCCAAAAGCGCCTCTCGGAGGTCCAGTCGGAAATCGAGCGACTCCAAGCCGAGCGCAAGTCCCTCCGGCGACAGGTCGCCTACTCGACGCTGACGGTCCGCCTGCACGAGCGCCCGCCCGAGCGGAACTCGGACCCGAACGCCGCGTGGTACGACACCGGTCTGCTCTCGGCGTTCGTCTCGTCGGCAGGCGGCGTCGTGGTCGTCGCGCGCGGACTGGCGGTCGGTGCGGCCTACGCGCTCCCGTACCTCCTCGCGTTCGGGGTCCCGGTCGTCGGGGCGGTCGCGCTCTGGCGACGGCGGCGCGCGGGCGACTCGTCGGGCGCGGACCCCCCCGACGCTCCCGAGTCGCCGGACGGCGGCGAATCGGGCGAAGACGACGACTGACGGGGTCTCCGGAGCGACGAATCCACCCGTCTCCGTCCGGTCGTTTCTCCCGGTCGGTCAATCCCGGCAGTTTTTATTACCAGGGAGCGTAAAGCCCGCATAGACCGATAGCTTGGAGACGTGGCCTCGCCACCGCGCGGTCCCACCGACGGCTGCAAGACGCCGCGGCCGGGACCGTGACGCTCCGAGCAGGTTTACGTACGTACGACGTCGTCGGCGTGGCTTTGCCACGAAAACACGGAAGACAGCGTGGCTTTGCCACGAACGGCGGCTTTGCGTACAAAAGGTGAAACTATGGAAATCGAAATTGCAACCATCGGCGGTTACGAAGAAGTCGGACGGCAGTGTACTGCCGTGCGCGCAGGCGACGACGTTGTCATCTTCGACATGGGGCTGAACCTCTCGAAGGTGCTGCTCCACGACAACGTCGAGACCGAGAAACTGCACAGCTTGGACCTCATCGACATGGGGGCCATCCCGGACGACCGCGTGATGTCGGACCTCGAAGGCGACGTGCAAGCCATCGTGCCGACCCACGGTCACTTGGACCACATCGGCGCCATCTCGAAGCTGGCCCACCGGTACAACGCACCGGTCGTCGCCACGCCCTACACCATCGAGCTGGTCAAACAGCAGATTCAGGGCGAGGAGAAGTTCGGTGTCGAGAACGACCTCGTGAAGATGGAAGCCGGTTCGACGATGTCCATCGGGGACTCCGGGAAGGTCGAGTTGGAGTTCGTCAACGTGACCCACTCCATCATCGACGCTATCAACCCCGTCCTCCACACGCCGGAGGGCGCGGTCGTCTACGGTCTCGACAAGCGCATGGACCACACCCCGGTCCTCGGCGACCCCATCGACATGAAGCGCTTCCGCGAGATCGGTCGCGAGGGCGAGGGCGTGCTGGCCTACATCGAGGACTGTACCAACGCAGGCCGGAAGGGTCGGACGCCGAGCGAGTCGGTCGCTCGCCGCCACCTGAAGGACGTGATGACCTCCGTCGAGGACTACGACGGCGGCATCGTGGCGACGACGTTCTCCAGCCACATCGCCCGCGTCAAGAGCCTCGTGGAGTACGCCCACGACATCGGCCGCGAGCCGGTTCTCCTCGGGCGCTCGATGGAGAAGTACTCCGGCACCGCGGAGCGACTCGACTTCGTAGACTTCCCCGAGGACATGGGGATGTTCGGCCACCGCAAGTCCGTGGACCGAACGTTCAAGCGAATCATGAAGGAGGGCAAGGAGAACTACCTCCCCATCGTCACGGGCCATCAGGGCGAGCCGCGTGCGATGCTCACCCGGATGGGTCGCGGCGAGACGCCCTACGAACTGGAGAACGGCGACAAGGTCATCTTCTCGGCCCGCGTCATCCCGGAGCCGACCAACGAGGGCCAGCGCTACCAGTCCGAGCGCCTCCTGAAGATGCAGGGCGCGCGCATCTACGACGACATCCACGTGTCGGGCCACCTCCGAGAGGAAGGCCACTACACGATGATAGACGCGCTCCAGCCTCAGAACATCATCCCGGCCCACCAGGACATGAAAGGGTTCGCGCCCTACGTGAGCCTCTGCGAGAGTCAGGGCTACAAACTCGGCCGGGACCTCCACGTGACGAGCAACGGGAACCTCATCCAACTCGCCGAGTAACATGAGTGACGCGAGCGCCGAGACAATGGAAGAGCAGGTGCTTGGGGCGGTCGAACAGCGGCGCGAAATCGTCAACGCCGCCATCGAGGAGGACCTCCCAGTAGACGAACCGCGGCGTCTCTACGAGGCGGTCAGATACCTGCTCGACGCGGGCGGCAAGCGCCTGCGGCCGACCGTGCTGTTGCTCGTCGCAGAGGCGTTCGCGGACGTAGACGCCGACCCCGGAAGCATCGACTATCGCGCCTTCCCCGACCGGGACGGCGACAGCGTGGACCTAATGGCCGCCGCGGTCAGCATCGAGGTCATCCAGTCGTTCACGCTCATCCACGACGACATCATGGACGACGACGACCTGCGCCGGGGCGTCCCCGCGGTCCACCGGGAGTACGACACCGAGACCGCGATTCTAGCGGGTGACACGCTCTACTCGAAGGCGTTCGAGATACTGGTGGAAGCCGACGCCGACCCCGAGCGCGTCGTGGAGGCGACGGACGTGTTGGCGACGACGTGTACCAACATCTGCGAAGGTCAGGCCCGCGACATCGCCTTCGAGGGGCGACTCGACGTCCTCCCCGACGAGTATCTGGAGATGATAAAGGACAAGACCGCGGTGCTGTACGGCGCGGCGGCGACTATCCCGGCCATCCTGCTCGGCGCGGACGACGAGACCGTCGAAGAGTTGTACCAGTACGGCATCGACGTGGGCCGGGCGTTCCAGATTCAGGACGACGTGCTCGACCTGACGGTCCCCAGCGAGAAGCTCGGCAAACAGCGCGGGAGCGACCTCGTGGAGAACAAACAGACCATCATCACGCTCCACGCCCGCGAGCAGGGCGTGGACGTGGACTCGCTGGTCGAGACCGACGATGTCGAGTCGGTCACGGAGGCCGAAATCGACGAGGCGGTCGCCCGACTCGAAGACGCCGGAAGCATCGACTACGCCAAGCAGAAGGCCCAAGAGCTTGTCACGCGCGGCAAGGACCGGCTCACGGTCCTGCCGGAGAACGAGTCGCGCGAACTGCTCGAAGGCATCGCCGACTACCTCATCGAGCGCGGGTACTGACGCGCTCGTCGAGATTTTTCTTCGCACGCTGTCGGTCGGCGAGCGCGAGGTAAAAACGAAGGGTGCGTCAGCAGGGACCGACGGAGGTGACGGGAAGCCTATGGGAGGGTGCGTCAGCGGGACCGACGGCGGTCACAGGCGGGCGGGCTTCTCGGCAGTCATCTCCGACGGCGGGCGTCACTCGATACGAGTCGGAAGGAGGGCACCGGTGAGACGGAGCGCGGTCATTCGTCCGGGAACTCCTTGTAGTGGGTGTGTTCGAGATACTCTTCGAGCGTCGGCTGTCGCCAGTAGCGAACGACGTCGCTACGCTCGTCGTACTCCACGATGTCGGCGTCGGCGAGACGGGGGAGATGAGTCTCGCGTAGCTCCTCGACGATGGTCTCGTGGAGGGAGTCCGTAATCGGCTCGTCGCCGGTCCGGGCCTCCCACATGGCCACTTCGTCGGCCAGTTTCTCGACTTCGGCGAGACCGTCCTCGGTTCCGATAAGCGTGTAGAGTGCGTATCGGCGGCGGCTCTCCGCGAGGAGGTCGAAGAGCTCGTCGAACGAGGGCGTCGTGACTGCGCGACCGTTCTGGAGGGCGTGGTCGCCCCCGGTACCCGAGCGGATAGAGTCGTGATTCATGGCGGGTGACCTCCACCCGAGAGTTGCGCCAGAGGGGACAACAAACCTATGCCTCAATACTGAGGTACGGTCGGTAGAGAGTGTCAAACGCCGAATATCAACCGTTTTAGAAGTCGAACGAACGTTCACTCACCCGACGTTTGGAGGTCCAGAAAGGTGCCGACGAGTTTCTTCTGTGCGGCCTGTAGGTGTTGGTGGAGCGTCGGCGAGGAGACGTCCAGCGACTCGGCGACCTCCGCACCGGTACTCTCGCGGGGGTACTCGTAGTAGCCCGCGAAGTACGCCGCCTGAAGCGCGGTCCGCTGTTTCTCGGTCAGGTTCTCGGCGAGCGTCTGGCGGAACTCCTGAGTCGTGTGGACCGGCCTGTCTACCTCTTGCTTGCTCACGAGTTCCGCGTCGGGGTAGGTCGTCCGGAAGTCCTCGACGACGTTCCGGACGCTCACGTCCGAGGAGGCCTCGGCGACGCACCGGACGACGCCGCCCTCGGCAGTCGCGGACGTGACGACGGTTCCGGCCTCGACCAGTTGGGTGACGCCCGACTGCGCGGAGCGAATTTCGAACAGACAGACGTCGTCGTCGTCGGTCACGAGTCGGTACTCGTCCACGGTCGGGCAGTCGTCGAGTCGGTCGGTGAGGGCGTCGGCCGACGCGCCTTCGACCGAGACGTATTCGAGCAGTTGGTCGTCCGACAGGCCGACGAGACCCTCCAGCGAGAACCGACAGTCGAGTTCGGCCGAGATACGTCCGAACCCTCGCTCGGGGTTCTCGACGCGGAACTCCAGTTCGACCGCGGTGTCCGACAGGAGCAGGTTGCGGTTCTTGACCGCGTTGATGGCGAACCCGACGATTTCGCCGAGCGTCTCCAGCGCGGTCAGTTCCCGGTCGCCGAAGGTGCCGGTGCAGGCTCCGCTGATGCCGAGGACGCCGTAGTTCGTCGTACCGTACGTCAGCGGCACGAGTACCGCCGATGACATCTCCAACTCCTCCATGAGTTCGCGCTCGCGCTCGGAGATGATGTCGGAGTCGGCCACGTCACCGACGACGACCGACTCGTCGTCACTGACGACCCGCGAGAAGGCGTTCTCGGCGTCGGTCTGGGCGCTGGTCGCCTCCACGAGTCGCTCGATCGCCTCGGGTTCGACGCCCGCCACGGCGCTCGGGGCCATCTGCTCGTCTTTCACCCACGGGCCGCCGACCCACGCGAACTGGTAGAACTCCGAGTTGGCCAGTTCCTCGCAGACGACGCGCTCTATCTCCTCACGGGTCGCGGACCCGACCAGCGACTTGAGCGTGTCGTTGATGAGGTCGTTGATGCGGGTGAGTCGCGTGAGTTCGTCGCGGCTCTCGGCGAGTCGGCGCTCGTTCTCTCGGCGCTCGGTCACGTCGCGGGCGACCCAGACGACCGCCTCGCGGCCGTCGATGGTGTCGCCGAGCGGCGCGGTCCGGCCCTCGTACCAGCGTTCGCCCCGGTCGGTCTCGGCGCAGTACTCGATGGTCTCGACGCCGCCGGTGTCGAGCGTCCGGTGGATGAGTTCGAGGAACCGGTCGGCCTGCTCGGTCGGGAAGGCGTCGTGGAGGCGCTTGCCGACCAGCCGCTCCTGTTCGACTGTCCGGAGGTCTCTGGTGGCGGGTCCCGACAGCACCTCCAGATACCGGCCGTTCTCGTCCAGCACGAAGGCCTCGTCGGGGAAAGCGTTGGTCAGTTCCCGGAGTCGGTCGCCGGTGACGCCCGACTCGGTCTCGACGCTGGCCGAGGCGACGGCGCGCTCGACGCGCTCGCGGAGCGTCTCGCCGTCGGTGTCCTTCGGCAGGTAGTCGGTCGCGCCGACGCCGAACGCCTCGCTGGCGACCGCCTCGCTCCCCGACCCGGTGTAGAAGACGAACGGGAGGTTCGGGTGGTCGTCCCGGACCGCTTCGAGCAGCGCCAGTCCGTCGTCGTCGGGCAGCGCGTACTCGCTGACGACGCAATCGACGTCGCCGTCGGACGCGAGGGCCTCGCGCGCGGCCGAGGCGGTCGGGACGGCCGACAGCGAGACCGCCTCGGCCTCCGAGAGCGCGGACGGCGGGTCGGCGTCGTCCACGTAGAGGATTCGGACGGTCCGGACCGCGGTCTGGCCGGGTCGGTCGTCGGATGCTTGCAGGTCGTCGGCGGGCCGCCCGTCGGACGCTCGCGCCTCCTCGGCGCTCCGCTCGGGGGAGTCGTCCGCCGCCCGTCCCGTCTGCTTGGATGTCACGTTCTTACAGGAGCTACGCCTCCGCGAAGGTAAGGGTCTTGGTCATCTGGTTGACTCGTCGGGGCGGCCCGGAACGTCCCGACGAGCGCGGGCGAGCACGGCCGAGCGTAGTCGAACGCGAGGCGGGAGACCGTTGACGCTCCGACCCGAGCGAATCCGGACGAGTTTTCCCGCAGACGGTCCAACTCCCCGCCAATGGACGACGAACTCCGCGAGCGAATCGAGACGGAGGCAGAGAAGCACGCGCTCGTCAACGCGGTCAAACACGAGAGCGAGGCCGACGTGGGTGCCGTGATGGGGCCGCTGATGGGCGAGAACCCCGACTTCCGCCAGCACGGCGACGAGATTCCCGGCGTCATCGGACCGGTGGTCTCGCGGGTCAACGAGTCGAGCGTCGAGGAGCGCCGCGAGCGACTCGCCGAACTCGCCCCCGACTGGTTGGAGGAAATCGAGAGCGAGGACGAAGAGGACGACCAGATTCTCCCCGACCTGCCGAACGCGGACGACTACGACCAGATTCGGATGCGCTGTGCGCCCAATCCGAACGGCCCGTGGCACATCGGCCACGCCCGGATGCCCGCGGTCATCGGCACCTACGCCGAGGAGTACGACGGCGAGTTCATTCTGCGATTCGACGACACCAACCCCGAGGCCGGAGTCGGTCGCCCGATGCTGTGGGCCTACGACGAGATTCTGGACGAAATCGACTACCTCGGATTCGAACCCGCGGAGGTCTACCGGGCGAGCGACCGCCTCGAAACCTACTACGACCACGCCCGCGACCTCATCGAGAAGGGCGGCGCGTACACCTGCTCGTGTTCCGGCGAGGAGTTCTCGGACATGAAGAACTCCGCGGAGGCCTGCCCGCACCGCGACAAGGACCCCGAGACGACCATGGCGGAGTTCGAGGCGATGGTGGACGGCGAGTACGAGTCCGGCGAGATGGTCCTCCGGGTCAAGACCGACATCGAACACAAGAACCCGGCCCTGCGCGACTGGGTGGGCTTCCGCATCATCGACACGCCACACCCCCGCGAGGAGGCCGAGGAGTACCGCTGTTGGCCGATGCTCGACTTCCAGTCGGGCGTGGACGACCACCTCACGGGCGTCACCCACATCATCCGGGGCATCGACCTGCAGGACTCGGCGAAGCGCCAGCAGTTCGTCTACGACTACTTCGACTGGGAGTACCCAGAGGTCATCCACTGGGGTCACGTGCAGGTGGACGCCTACGACGTGAAGATGTCCACCTCCACGATTCGGGAACTCATCGAGGACGGCGAGTTGGACGGCTGGGACGACCCGCGCGCCCCCACGATTCCGAGCGTCCGGCGTCGCGGGATTCGGGGCGAGGCCATCGTGGACGCGATGGTCGAACTCGGCACCTCGACCAGCAACGTGGACTTGGCGATGAGTACGGTCTACTCGAACAACCGCGAGCGCATCGACGACGACGCGAACCGCTACTTCTTCGTCCGGGAGGACCACGCCGACTTCACGCTCGCGGGCGACCACCCCGAGACGGCACACCCGCCGGTCCACCCCGAACACGAGGACCGCGGCACCCGAGACATCGACGCTGGAACGCGCGTCCGCGTCGAGGAACCGGACGCGCCCGACGACGGCGAGCGTATCTGGCTCAAGGGCTTCGGCTGCTTCCGCCGCGAGGACGACGAACTGACCTACGTCGGCGACGACATCGCCGCGGTCCGCGAGGAAGGCGTGGACGTCATCCACTGGGTCCCGGCCGACACCGCGGTCCTGACCCGGATGCGAACGCCCGACGGCGACGTGACGGGCTACGCCGAACCGGGCTTCCGGGAGACCGACGAGGACGAGATGGTGCAGTTCGAGCGCGTCGGCTTCGTCCGCGTGGACGACCACGAGGAACACGACGAGAGCGTGGCGTACTTCGCTCACGAGTAGTCTCTCGAATCTTCTTTCGAGGTTCTCGATTCACTGCGAGGCGTTCGACGCCACTGATACTCGACTGCAACCGAGACCCGACCGCCATCGAGACCCGACCACCACGAGAACCCCGAGCGACCCACACCGACCGAGCGACGGGGAAACAGAAAGCTCACGTAGTTCTACGGAAACGGCCCGTTCATGCGCCGCGCCCTCCTCGCCCTCGCGCTCGCCGCGCTCCTCGCGTCCGCTGGCTGTTCGTCGCTCGCGTCGCAGTCCGACGCCCCCGCCACTCCCGACGAGCCGTCGGTCTTCCGGAGCGTCAGCGTGAACAATTACGACAATCAGAGCCACACCGTCGAGGTGGTCGTCCTGCACGAGGGCACCGTCGTCCACTGGACGACGCGCCACGTCGCGGGCAAGACCGAGAACGAGACGCTCGGGACCGTGGTCCACGGCGCGGACGTTCACCCGCCCGAAATCGAGAACACCACGCGCCGGTACACAGTCCTCGTGCGCCTCGATAACCGAAGCTCCGGCGAGCGGTACCGCCTCTCGGCCGACCAGCTATCGGAGTGCTACAGCGTCGGCGCGGCGATTCGGGACGGCGAACTCGACGGGCCGGTCGTCCACCACTGGAACGACGACCTGTACGATTACTGTGCGGACCCCGAGGCGTAGCCGACCCGGCGTAGCCGTCTTACAGACTGCCGTGGCGTCGAATCGCCGTGCGTCCACAAGACTCACCCGGTCCTGTCGGTTCTCCGTCGTATGGGCCGACTCGTCGTGAATCTCGCCGCCCTCGTCGTCTCCCCAGCGCTGGTCGTCACCGGCTTCGTCGCCGGGATTCGTCGCCTACTCCGCGGGCGACTCGCCGAGCGAACGAGTCCCGGCGACCGGACCGCCCTCCTCGTCATCGCGCTCGGACTCTACTTCCTCGGCCATCCGCTCTATCCCGCGCTGGTCCCGCTCATCAGGGCGTCTACCCCGTGGTTGTTCGCCGTCGGCGGCGCGTACTTCACCCTCGGCGCGGTGGCGTTCGTCGCCGCCCGCGCCCGGCGGTTCTCCGCGTTCGGGGCGCACGTCGCCGCCCTGCTCGCCGTCGTCGTCGCCGTCCTCGCCGCGAACGGAACGGACGTCGGCGCGGTCGTCCGTCTCGCCGGCGCGAACGACCTCGGTCCGTCGCTGTACGTGTCGATTTCGATGGCACTGCTGTTCGCGTTCGGGTACGACGACCGCGACGACCGCGACGACCGGGCGTCCGTCCGGCTACTGATTGTCGCCTTCGCGTCGTTCGCGTTGGTCTTCGCCAACTCGATTCCGCTGACCGAGCGCGTCCTCGGCCCGGTCGGTCTGTTCTTCGTCGTCTTCGGGTTCATCGGCGTCCTGCTCGGGATACCGACCTACCTCCTCGGGCGCGCTATCGGGGCCGCCGTCGAGGAGTCGTGACCGACGCCGACGCTACGACCGACCGATAGCGTACACCGAGTCGCCGACTGGCGTGTACAGGCGGCCATCGACCGCGAGTGGTGCCACGCCGACCAGTCCGTCGTCGTAGGGACCGAGCCGAAACCGCTCCTCGCCGGTGACCGCGTCGAGCGCGAGCAGCGTCACCTGTTCGGGCACGACGAGGGTGTCCCCGACCAGAATCGGGTACCGCTGGGGGTCCTCGAACGGGATTCGGGCCTCGTCGTAGCGCCACCGCTCCGCGCCGGTCGCGGCGTCGAGCGCGACCGCGGTCGAGAGGTTGGCGAGGTACACCGTGTCGTCGTCCACGACCGGCGCGTGGCCGGTGTCGGTGTTCCCTCCTTCGAGCGAGTGCGACCAGCGGACGGTCCCGTCGGCGGCGTCGAGAGCGTACAGTTCGTGGGGTCCCGTTCCGAAGTACACCCGGCCGTCCGCGGCAGTCAGGTTGGGTTCGCCGCCGCCCAAGCCGAAGAAGCGCGCGAGGCGGCCGCCCGTGCCGACGCCGTAGCCGGTCACGCCGCGCTTCCAGCGGCGCTCGCCGCCGTCGGCGTCGAACGCTTGGAGGAACCACGTGCCGGTGAACGACTCCTGCTCGTCCCGGTAGCGACCGGAGAACAGGGTGCCGTCGGCGTACGCCAGCGGCGGATTCCCCGCCAGCGCGACGGGCCGTCGCCACCGCGTTCGGCCCGTCGCGGCGTCGAGCGCGACCAGTCGTTGACCCTCGGGGAGCGTCGCCACGACGTAGAGCCTATCTTCGACCGGCAGGACCGCGCCGAGGTTCGTGTTGGTCTCGAACTCCCAGCGGGCCTCGCCGCCGTCCGCGGGGTAGGCGGCCAGCACGTCGTTCGCGTCGTCGCGGTCCCACGCGACGAACGCGCAGTCGCCGTCGGTGACGACTCTGCCGACGCGGAAGGGCACCTCCTCGCCGTCGGCGTTCGTAGTCGTCCTGCTTCGGGTCCACACCACCGACCCCTCCTCGGCGTCGATGGCGTACAGCTCCGTCTCGCTCGGCACGAACAGCGTGCCGTCCGCGAACACCGGTCGTCGGCGGAACAGGCCGTCGATGTCGGTTTCGAGGTCCCACCCGGAGACGAGGCCGACGTCCGAGAGCGTGCCGTCGGGGAGATAACCGGTGTGGCCGGGGTCTCGCTGAACCGTCGCCCACGCCGTCGCGCCGTCGCCGCCGATGCCGAGGGCCGCGCCGCATCCGCCGAGGGGCGTCGCGCCGCAGACCGCGAGAAACTGTCGTCTCGACGTTCGGGGACCGCGTTCGCTCATGTGGTAGCCACGACGACACGTCAGATAACGGTTATGCCGGGGCCTTGGACGACCGTCCCCGTCCGAGCGCTCACGGCCAGTCGTCGCCGTCCTCGATGGGGTCGGCGACCACGCCGTCCCGCCGGCCCAGCACGCGGGCGTGGGCCGCACAGACCACGCGGTCGTCCGCCCACGGGACGTGGAGCCTGACGGCCGCGGTGTTCCCGCAGTCGGACTCGGTACACTCCATCGGTGACACGTACGGGACTAGTTCACAAACATCTGTCCCCGTTAAAAATGACTCAGTGGTGAACCACGCGACTCACTTCCCGGTGTAGAGTAGTACTACGTGAACGACCCCGACGCCACGTACACCAGCGAGAGCGCATGGCGGCACCGCACCACCGAGCGAACACCGAGCGAAGCGGTCGTGCTGGCCGTCGCGGACGCCCGGAACTGTGACCCCGTCGAACTCCCGCCGCTGAACGACACGCTCGACCCCGACGCCCTCGACGCGCTGTTCGCCGAGACGGTCGCGGGCCGTCCGCGCACCGGCGGTCGCATCACCTTCGAGTACGACGACTGCACCGTCGCCGTGTTCGGGTCCGGCGAGGTACTCGTGAAGGTGGACGACTGAGCAGTTGGGATTCGCTACTCGCTACTCTCGTTCCGCGTAGCGTCGCTTCTCCTCCATCGCCGCGTCGTCGCCGTAGCGGTCCACCAGCGGTTCGTAGGCGTCGCCGAGCGCACGCATGCACTGGCCCGCCGAGTGGAACCCCAGTTCGTCGGCCACTCTAGGCCACGGGTGGCCCTGCAACACCTTCCGGACGAGGAGGCGCTCCTCGCGGGCCGAGAGCGAATCCGCGTCGTCGCCCGCGTCCACGAAGTACCGGAGCGCGACCCGGCGGAAGGGCCGCGGCGCGGCGTCGTAGAGCCCGGGCCCGTACGCGCTGGCCGCGACCGCCCGCCAGTCCCACGCCGAGAGGTCGAGTTCGACCCGCGCATCGACCGACCGGAGGAGTTCGCGGACCACGTCGGGGTCGGCGTCCCGGAGCGGGTCGGCCAGCATCGAGGCGACTCGGGAGGCGAACCACGCGGCGTGGCGGTCGTGGAGGTCCGCCCCGTCCTCGCTCAGCGGGTCGAGCATGAGCGCGGAGTACTCGCCGCTAGTGTCGTTTCTGGTGGTCGAGAGCTGAACGGTCCGGTAGCCGTTCGCGCGCCAGAACCGCAGGAGGTCGGGAGTCGCGCCGTAGCCGACGCCGAGCCAGTCGAGTTCGCCCTCGAACTCCCGGCGAATCTCCCCGAGGAGCCGCGAGCCGAGACCCCGCGACCGGACGGCGTGGTGGGTGGCGATGCGCATGACGCGCCGCCCGACCGGAATTCCGGCAGCCTCGTCGCGGAGTTGGGAGGTCAGCACGTCGGGGAGCATGTTGCCCCGCACGCGACCGCCTTCGTACATGTGTTCGCGCACGTCCGCGGGCAGACCGCCCTCGCGCGCGAGCAGGGCGACCGCGACGACGTGGTTTCGACCGGTCTCGTCGTCGGTGTGGCCGGTTCCCTCGCAGGTCTGCCCGGTCTCCTCGTCGGTTCGCCCGGTCGCACCGCCCTCCCGCACGAGCGCCCGAACCGTCAGGTTCGGCGCGTCCAGCAGTCGCGCGAGGTCGTCTGGTTCGGTCCGATAGTGGGCCAGCACGAGCAGGCCGAACACCTCCCGGAGCAGGGTCTCGTCGGCGAGCAGGTCCTCGGCCGAGAGGGTGCGATAGGCGACCGACTCGGGGTCCGCGTCGGCGACCGCCGCGTCCACGGGCGGCCGGGCGTCGAGCAGGAGCGCGCGGAAGGCCCAGACCTCCACGGGGTCGCCCGCGGCGTAGCGGATGGGGTCGGCGAGACTCGCCTCCACGACCTCGTGGTCGCTCTCGGCGAGGCGGTCGCGGAATCGGACCGAGAACCCCCGGCCCGCGCCCTCGTAGCCGTGAATCGTCGTCGTGAACGCGACCTTTGAGGCGGCCAAGAAGCGTTCGAGCAGTCGGACCGAGAGCGCGGCCGCCTCGTCCACGAACACGGCGTCCGGGGAACGGGAGGCGTCCGGGGTAGTCGGCGATTCCGGCGTGCCGGAATCGCCGGCTAGCGAATTCGCGGCCTCGGTCGGGGGCGCGAACCGGACTCGGCCGCCGCTCGGGCGGTCGGCGTCTTCGCGCTCGCCCGACTCGCCCACGACTCGAACCTCGCGCGGCGGGTCGCGGTCGGTCTCGATTTCGACCCCGAGCGTCTCGAGCAGCGCGGCCGCGCGGACGAACACCTCCCGACAGCTCCGGTACTCCGGGGCCGTGACCAGCACGTCCGCGCCCTCGGCCGCCAGACTCCCGGCCGCGATGCCCGCCGCGCTGGACTTGCCGCGGCCGCGGTCGGCCTCCACGACGACCGCGGTCTGCTCCGGGTCGGCGCGCTGGTCGCCGGGGTCGCCTCCCGCGCCACCGTCTCGAAGCGCCTCCAACTCCCGAACCACGTTCATCTGGTCGCCGGTGAGACAGGCGTCGTAGGCCGCGTCGGGGAAGTCGCGGTCGGCGGGCGGGTCGCCCCGTCCGTCGTCCGCGGTCGCGAGCCTCGGCGCGGGGTGGGTCAGTCCGTCGCGCTCGACACGGACGCCGAGTTCGGCGTCCACCCCGGTCCCGTGGTCGGTCACTTCGACCACCGCGATACCGGGGTGGTCGCGCAGGGTCTCGGCGAAGCGCCGCCGGAAGTTGCCCGTCACGTCCGCCACCTCGTCGGGCGGAACCGCCAGCGTCCGGTCGAAGTCGGTCCGCTGGTCGGGCCACGAGTCAAGTGACGGCGCGAGCAGGACGAGCAGGCCGCCGCCGTCCACCGCGCCCACGACCCGGCCGAGCGCGTTCGGCCGAAAGTCGGCGTGCGCGTCGAACACCACGCAGTCGCGGGTGGTCCCGAGCAGGCGGTCGGCGCGTTCGGGGCCGACCCGCTCGCATCCGAGACTGCCCGTGCCGACAAGCGTCGTCGCCTCGCGGTCGATTCCGGCCGCGTCGAGCGCGGCGTCCGCGGCCGCGTAGCAGGCGTCGCGGTCGCCCGTGAGGACGAGCAGTCGGCGTTCGTCGGTCGCGCGGGCCTCCTCGCGGAGCGCGGCGGCGACCGATTCGAGAGTCATGTCCGAGCGTTGGCGCGAGTCGGGTAAGGGAATTTCGCACCGCGCTCCGACCGCCGTCTGCTCGGAGTTGCGTGTGTTCGTTTCGCACGCCGTCGCCGCATTTGAAAGCGCTTTTAAGGGGTGACGAACTACGCAAGGATACGACCTGCGCGCGGTTGATGATGCTCCTAGCCGCACAGGATACGCCCGGCAGGGGAGCCTGAGCCGACGTGCAGGGAGGTGAACAACCTATGCCAGTGTACGTAAACTTCGACGTCCCAGCCGACCTCCAAGACCGCGCCGTCGAGGCGCTCGAGGTCGCACGAGACACCGGAACCGTCAAGAAAGGAACCAACGAGACGACCAAGGCGGTCGAGCGCGGTAACGCCGACCTCGTCTACATCGCCGAAGACGTCCAGCCGGAGGAGATCGTCATGCACCTGCCGGAACTCGCCGACGAGAAGGGCATCCCCTTCATCTTCGTCGAGACGCAGGACGACATCGGTCACGCCGCCGGACTCGAAGTCGGGAGCGCCGCCGCGGCGGTCACCGACGCCGGCGAGGCCGAAGACGACGTCGAGGACATCGCCGACAAGGTCGAGGAACTTCGCTGAGGTGGTTGAGTCATGAGCGCAGAGGAATCCGAAGAAGAAGGCTCCACGCCCGCCGAAGTGATAGAGATCGTCGGCAAGACGGGGATGCACGGCGAGGCCATGCAGGTCAAGTGCCGCATCCGAGAGGGCGAGAATCAGGGCCGCATCATCACGCGGAACTGCCTCGGCCCCGTCCGCGAGGGCGACGTCTTGCAACTGCGCGAGACCGCACGCGAAGCCGACTCCATCGGAGGTCAGTAACCAATGCCCCAATCCCGAGTCTGTGACTTCTGTGGCGACGACATCGAGCCCGGCACGGGCACGATGTTCGTCCGCACGGACGGCAGTACGGTCCACTTCTGCTCGGCGAAGTGCGAGAAGAACGCCGACCTCGGCCGCGAACCCCGCGACCTCGAATGGACCGAGGACGGCAACGCCGCAGAGGGGACCGAAGAATGAGCGACGAGACCGAACGCACCTTCGTGATGGTCAAGCCCGACGGGGTCCAGCGCGGCCTCATCGGGGAGATCGTCTCCCGATTCGAGGAGCGCGGCCTGAAGATGGTCGCCGGGAAGTTCATGCAGATGAGCGAGGACCTCGCTCACGAACACTACGGCGAGCACGAGGGCAAGCCGTTCTTCGAGGGTCTCGTGGATTTCATCACGTCCGGTCCCGTCTTCGCCATGGTCTGGGAAGGCCAGGACGCGACCCGACAGGTCCGCAAGATGATGGGCGAAACCGACCCGGCCGAGTCCGCGCCCGGCACCATCCGCGGCGACTACGGTCTCGACCTCGGTCGCAACGTCATCCACGGCTCCGACCACGAGGACGAAGGCGCGAACGAGCGCGAAATCGACCTGTTCTTCGACGAGGAGGAACTGGTCGATTACGAGCGCATCGACGAGACGTGGCTGTACGAGTAACGACGTAACGCGGCCCGTTCGGTTCGTTTTCTTTCGTTACTTCTCCGACTCCGAAGTGGCGACGCCGGCGTCTCCGGCGCGAGTAGTCCGGGTCTCGACGACGCCGACTAGCCGCCAGTCCCTTTTCCGTCCGGAACGAACCACCCGACGTGCAGATAACTGCCCACCGAGGGTTCGGCGACCAGCATCCCGAGAACACCGTCTGTGCCGCCCGGCGTGCCTCGCGGTTCGCCGACGCGGTGGAAATCGACGTCCAGCGGTGCGGGACGGGCGAACTCGTCGTCTCCCACTGGAACGAGGTCGAACTCGTCACGGACGGCCACGGCGAGGTCGGCGACCTGTCGGCGACCGAACTCGCCGACCTCCACGTCGAGGACTCGGACTGCGGTATCCCCTTGCTGACCGAGGTGCTGGCCGCGGTGCCGTCGGACGTGGACCTCAATATCGAAATCAAGGAGACCGGCGTGGTCGCGGACCTGCTCGCCGCGCTGGAGGGCGTCGAAAACGACGTGGTGATCTCCTCGCTTCACCCCGACCCGCTCTGGCGCACCCGGATGTTGGACGAGGAGATGCCGCTGGCGTTCAACTTCGACGTGCGTCCCGAGGCCAACTTCGAGACCGCCGCGACGCTCGACTGCGAGTACGCCAACCCCCACTGGACGCTCTGTTTCGCCACCGACGTCGTGGAGCGCGCCCACGACGCCGGTATGGAGGTCCACGCGTGGCCGGTCGGGTCGCAGGCGCTCGCGTGGGCGCTCGTGCGCCGCGGCGTGGACGGGCTGATTCTGACGAAACCGCTCTGAACCGAGAAGACAGTTTAGAACGCTCCTGCCGACTCGATATCGAGTCACTTTCTCGTGAGAACGACCGACGAGACCACCCGAAAGACCGTGTAGAAAGCCCCCACGCGCTCGCGTAACCGCGAGCGCGCGGCCCCTTTCAGTCCACCCAGACAGTGGTCTGTGGCGGGTAGCGTTCGCTGGTGGTCTGCGTCATCGAGCGCCTCCGTGCCGAGTGGTCGGCTACTGCCCTCTACACGTTCGATTTCGAAGCTTCGGACCGCAACAACGCCCAACAACTCACGTCGCGTGGAACAGCGATTTTATGTGCGAACCGCCACACCCCGGTATGGATATCGATACCACGCGGCGCGCGCTCGTCGCCGCCATCGTCGGTGGCGGCGCGGTCGGCGGGTCGCTCTCGCCCGTCAGGGGGTATCTCGACAGGTTCGCGCCCTTCTCCGGGTCGGCGTGGCGGGACGCGACCGACCGGACGAACCGGCGCGTCGAGAGTCCCTACGGCCCGGCCACGGTGCGCTACGACGACTACGGGACCGCGCACGTCGAAACCGGGGACGGTGGCTCCTCGGGCGAGAAGGCCCTCTACTTCGCGGTCGGCTACGCGCAGGCCGCCGACCGACTCTTCCAGATGGACCTCCAGCGCCGGGTCATGCGCGGGGACCTCTCGGAAGTGGTCGGCGAGCGCGCGCTCGACTCCGACGAGTTCCACGTGAAGATGGACTTCGTGGGCGGCGCGGAAGCGAACCTCGAACTGCTCGACGGGACCCCGACCGGCGAGGCGGTCGAAGCGTTCGCCGAGGGCGTCAACGCCTGCCGCGAGCGGGAGGCCCTGCCGCTCGAATTCGGCCTGCTGGACTACGAACCCGACCCGTGGACTCCGACCGACACGATGCTGATGGAACAGCAGATTTCGTGGGGACTGACCGGGAGTTTCTGGACCCTCCGGCGCGAGCGACTGGCCCGGAAACTGAGCGAGGACGCCGTAGACGAACTCTACCCCTTCCGAATGGACCACGACTCGCCCATCGTCAGGTCGGACTCTGACGGTGCGAACGACGGCGGAACCGACGCCGCGCAGACCCGCGAGTCTCGCCGGACGGTCACGCCGTCGGGCGAATTCGAGGGCGGCGACCTCCTCGACTGGCTCTCGGCGTTCGAGTCGCCGCCCGGTGTCGGGTCGAACAGTTGGGTCGTCTCGGGCGGCCAGACCGCCAGCGGGTCGCCCATCGTCGCCAACGACCCGCACCTCTCGCTGATGGCACCGCCGGTCTGGTACGAGATGAACCTCCGGACCGACGACGTGAGCGTCCGAGGCGTGACGTTTCCGGGCGTCCCGTTCGTCGTCATCGGTGAGAACGACTCGGGCGCGTGGGGGTTCACCAACAGCGGGGCCGACGTCATCGACTTCTACAGCTACGAGACCGACGAGTCGGGCGACCGGTACCGCTACGAGGGCGAGTGGCGCGAGTTCGAGACCGAGGAGAAGACCATCACAGTCAGCGACGGCGACGACCGGACGGTCACGGTCCGGAAGACGGTCCACGGGCCGCTCCTCGAACGCGAGGGCCAGCGGGTCGGCGTCTCGTGGACCGGCCACACCGCGACCCGGACCTCGGCGGCGATTCGCGAGTACAGCGAGACGGAGGGCGTCGAGGACTTCCTCGCGGCGACCGAGAAGATGGACCTGCCGACCCAGAACGTCGTCTATGCCGACCGCGAGGGGAACACCCTGTTCTACGTCACGGGGAAGATTCCGATTCGCACGATAGACGGCGAGGAGGTCTGGGGAACGCGCGTCTTCGACGGGTCGGCGGGCGAGGCCGAGTGGGAGGGCTTCCAACCGTTCGGCGTCTCGTCGTGGGAGGGGTTCGTCCCCTTCGACGAGAAGCCCCACGTCCGGAACCCGGACTACCTCGGCACGGCGAACCAGCGCATCACGGACGACCCGCAGCACTACGTCGGCGAGCGCTACGCGACGCCGTACCGAGGCCAGCGCCTCTACGAACTGCTCGATAGGCGCGCCGACTCGGAGAAGCCGATGGACCCCGCGTTCATGCGCCGGATACAGCGCGACGCGAAGTCGGCCCGTGCCGAGCAGGTCGTGGACGAACTCGTCGCGGCCGCAGAAGGCGAGGACGGTCTCGGCGGTGTCGTCTCGACGCTCCGGGACTGGGACGGCCGGATGGTGCGGGACTCGCGCGCGGCGCTCGTCTTCCGGACGTGGTTCGAGCGGTTCCGCGAGGCGACCTTCGGCGACGAGTTCGAGGCGGCGGGCCTCGACGAGTCGTACTACCCGAACGACTTGGTGCTGGCGACCCTGCCCGCGGACAGTCGGTGGTTCGGCGACGAGGGCCGCGCGGCGGTGATGGTCCGGGCGCTCCGCGACGCGCTGGACGACATCGAGGACGGCGCGACCTACGGCGACTACAACACCACGGCGGCCGTCACCCACCCGTTCGACCAACCGTTTCTGAACTATCCCGCGTACCCGACCGACGGGTCGGCAAACACGCTGAACAACTACCGGAAGGAGTCCGCGGTCGGGAGCAGTTGGCGGCAGGTCTGCCCGATGGCCGAGCGCGAGCAGTCGGTCTGCGTCCTGCCGGGCGGCAACTCCGGGGAGTACTTCTCGGACCACTACCACGACCAACTCCGCCTGTGGGCCGACGGTAAGTACAAACCGATGAGCCGCGAGATTCGCGGCGAGACGGCCATCACGTTCGAGGCCACCGACTCGGAGGGCGACCGATGAGTGGCTTGCTCGGAGACCAAGGTACGAGTTCCGGCGACACGGGTCCGCTCGGGAGCGCGCTGGCCGAGATTCGGGGCGACCGACGAGCGCGGTGGGCCGCGCTCGTCGGCGGCGCGGCGGTCGGACTCGCGGCGGCGTGGGTCCACTGGTACGGCTTCCTGTTGGGCGGCGCGCTGGTCGGTCTCGCCTCGAAGGACCTCAAGCGCGCGCTCGCGGCCGGAGCGGGACTCGGACTGCTCGCGTGGGCGGCGTTCGCCGGACTCGTCGCCGCGAACGGCGTGCTGCTCCAGTACGCCGGGATGGGCCGCCTGCTGTATCTGAGCGTCGGGATTCCGGTCGGTCTCTCCGCGCTCGGGTCGCTGGTCCGGGGCGTCGTCTGACGAGCGGCCGAGAGACTACGCGGTCCGTCTCAGAGACTCGGTGGCTTTACCCACCTCCGGTTTCTACCCGGAGACAATATGACCGACGCACGCGACGCGCCCCGGAACCCCGACGCCCTGCTCAGGCGGGCGGGCGTCCGGGGGAACCCGGACCGGGACCAGCACTTCCTCGTGGACGACCGGGTTCTCGACCGGTTGCCCGACTACGCCGAGGAGGCCGACTTCGACCTCTCGCACGTCCTCGAAATCGGGCCGGGGACCGGCGCGCTGACCGACCGTCTGCTCGGGGTCGCCGACGAAGTGACCGTGATAGAGCGCGACCGCGACCTCGCCGCGTTCCTGCGCGAGGAGTTCGCCGACGAAATCGCCGCGGGTCGCCTGACGGTCGTCTCGGGCGACGCGCTCGACGTCGAACTCCCCGACTTCACCGCCTGCATCTCGAATCTCCCCTACGGCGTCTCCAGCGAGATCACCTTCCGACTCCTCCCGCGCGGGAAGCCGACGCTGTTGATGTTCCAGAAGGAGTTCGCCGAGCGCATGGCCGCCGACGTGGGCACCGACGACTACGGTCGCCTCTCGGTGAGCGCTCAGCACTACGCCGACGTGGAAGTGGTCGAACCCGTGCCGAAGGAGGCGTTCTCGCCGCCGCCGGAGGTCGAGAGCGCCATCGTCCGGACGACGCCGCGCGCCCCCGACTACGAGGTCGAGGACGAGGCGTTCTTCCTCCGGTTCGTGAAGGCCGTCTTCACCCAGCGGCGCAAGACGCTCCGGAACGCGATTCGGAACACCGGCCACATCTCGGGGCTGGACGACGCCGACGCGCCGGTCGCGGCCATCGCGGAGGGGAAGACCGAACTGGACCCCGACGTACTCGGAAAGCGCGCGGGCAAGATTCCGCCCGAGACGTTCGCCGCGCTCGCGACGGTCGCCGCCGAGTACGGCCTCGACGGAGGTGAGAACGGGTGAGGGGTCCCCTCAGCGGCTTACTCTCGACCATCGACCAACTGGCGAACTTCAGCCAGGCCGAGAAGATAGCGGCGACCGCGCTCATCCTCCTCGCCGGCGTCGCTGCGGTCTGGGCGACGCGGTACGTCCGGCCGAGGCTCCGGCGGCGGTTCCCCCAACACGTCGGCGACGTGGTGTTGTTCGCCTCGCTCGTCGGCGGTGCCCTCGTAGCGACGATCAGCCTCGTCGTCCTCTGGAATCAGGGCACGAACGCCGCCCAAGCCCTCGACCGAATCAACGCCACCGCCGGGAAGGGGTTCGCGATATTCCTCGCGCTGGCCGTGCTGGCGGGCGCGTACATCGTCACCGGGTTCGTCAAGAAGGCCATCGACCGATTCGTCGATGGCCACGACACCATCAGCCAGCACCAGAGCGAAATCGTCTACCGCGTCTCGCAGCTCACGGTGTACGTCTCGGCCGTGTCCATCATCCTCGGTCTCTGGAAGGTGAACCTCAGCGGCCTGCTGGTCGGTGCCGGCTTCCTCGGCATCGTCGTCGGTATGGCCGCCCGCCAGACGCTCGGTGCCCTGCTCGCCGGATTCGTGCTGATGTTTTCACGGCCCTTCGAAATCGGCGATTGGGTGGAGGTAGACGACGAGGAGGGCATCGTGACCGACATCTCTATCGTCAACACACGCATCCAGACGTTCGCCGGCGAGTACGTCATGATACCCAACGACATCGTGAGCGGCGAGAAGATAGTCAACAAGAGCCGGAAGGGTCGTCTGCGCATCGAGGTCGAGGTCGGCGTCGATTACGAGGCCGACGTGGAGCGGGCGGCCGAACTCGCCGAGGAGACGATGAAGGACTTGGACGAGGTGCTGACCGTGCCGACGCCGAAGGTCGTCCTCAAAGAGTTCGGCGACTCGGCGGTCACGCTCGTCCTGCGGTGCTGGATAGACAAGCCCAGCGCCCGCAGGCAGTGGCGCGCCCGCACCGCCGTCATCGAGTCGGTCAAGGAGACCTTCGACCGCGAGGGCGTCAAGATTCCGTTCCCTCAGCGCGAACTCACCGGCCGACAGGAGTCGGGCGGCTTCCGCGTCGCCGACGAGACCGACCTGCCGGAAGCGACCGCGGACGGCGGAACCGCGGACGGCGGGACCACGTCGGGTGGCGTGACCGAGGACGCGTCGGAACCGGACGAGGTGAGAGAGCGGTGACCGACCTCGCCGACCGACGGGACGCCGAGACCGAAGTCTACCAACCGGCCGAGGACTCGCACTTGCTGGCCGACGCCGCGGTCACCGACCTCCGAAACACCTCGACGGAGACCCCGCCGACCGACGACGCCTCGCTCGCGCTGGAGGTCGGCACCGGGTCGGGCTACGTCGCGGAGACGGTCGCCGACGAGACCGGTCTACGCGTCCTCGGGTCGGACCTCAACCCCCACGCCTGCCGACAGGCCCGCGAGCGCGGCGTCGAGGCGGTCCGGGCCGACCTGCTCGACCCCTTCCGAGACGACGCCTTCGACGCCGTGCTGTTCAATCCGCCCTATCTCCCGACCGACCCCGACGACGAGCGCGACGACTGGATGGAGGTCGCGCTCTCGGGCGGCGAGGACGGCCGGAAGGTCATCGAACCGTTCCTCGAAGCGGTCGGGCGCGCTCTCGCGCCCGACGGCGCGGTCTACCTGCTGGTCAGCAGTCTCACGGGCGTCGAGGAGGTCGTCGCCCTCGCCGAGCGGGAGGGCTTCTCGGCGGTCGCGCTCCGCGACGAGTCGTTCCCCTTCGAGACGCTGACCGTGCTGAAACTCCTGCGTTAAGCCGCGGTCGTGGCGGTGTCTGCGGTCGCG
Organism: Halorussus gelatinilyticus; assembly: GCF_023238445.1. GTDB lineage: Archaea > Halobacteriota > Halobacteria > Halobacteriales > Haladaptataceae > Halorussus > Halorussus gelatinilyticus. Next base: position 3,230,451 of record NZ_CP096658.1, read on the forward strand.
GTTACCGTCGGGGTCGTCGTGGTTGCTGTCGGGGTCGTCGCGGTTGACGTCGCGGCCGCCGAAGTGGTGGCGTTGATGGGGTTCGGCAACCGGTAGAGGTCGGCCGTGGTGTCCTCGTTCTCGGCAGTCAGGAGCGTCCGGCCGTCTATCGTGACCTCGAAGCTCCGGTAGTCGGTCGGCAGACTCGCGCTCAACCGCAGGTCGGTCGCCACGCGACAGCCTTCCGGAGGTGACTCGCTCTTCCTCTCGTCGGACGTGCGCGGCTCCTCGGCGACCGTCCGGAGGTCGATTCGGTACGCGCCCGGCGTCACCTGCGTCACCGTCGCGTCCACCGTCTGCCCGCGCTCGTGGACCACGGTGGCGTTGAGTGTCACCGCGAACGAGTGGCCGACAGCGACCTCGTGGACCCACCCGGCGTTCGCGCGGGTGTCGAGGCAACCGCCACCCGACTTGCCAACCGAGACCGGCGGTGATTCGGGGTCGGGACCGGGGTCCGAGTCGGCCTGTCCGAGTGGCGCACCGAACCCGACCCATCCGACCGCCCCGACGACGGTACCGACGACGAATGCGACCGCGACCGCGGTCGTGAAATTCTCCATGTCTAACACGTCCGGGAGCCGACCGAAATACGTTTCCGTCGATTCGTGCGGCGTGTCACCAATTGACTATGCCCGACAGTAATTTCCGAAGTGGAAAATATTAAGCATCGTCATTTCGTAGTCGTGGGTACATGACCGAATACATCGCAACGACGCCGGGAGTGTATCCGCTCCCGGACTGGGCCAAGGACGACTTGGCCGACCTGAAAGGCCATCAGAAACACGACCTCGTAGACGGCGACGAGGGCGAGGAGGTCGTCGCGGTCTACGACGAGGCGCGCGAGGAGGTCCTCGACCGCCAGCAGTCCGCCGGACTCGACCGCGTGGTCGAAGGACAGCTCCGATGGGACGACATGCTCGCGCATCCGCTCGCGGTCCACGACGCCGTGGAGACTCGCGGCATCGTCCGGTACTACGACAACAACAACTTCTACCGAGAGCCGGTCGTGACCGACGAGTTGACCTTCGACGGTGACGTAGCCGGCGAGTTAGAAGCCGCGAGCGAGTTCGCGGACGACGACTCGCTACAGGCCGTCGTCCCCGGCCCGTACTCGCTGGCCGACCTCGCCACCGACGAGTACTACGGCGACGACGCCGCGTTCCTGGACGCGGTGGCCGACTTCCTCGCCGGGGAAATCGAGGCGTTCCCCGAGGTCGAGACCCTGTTCGTCCTCGAACCGTCGCTGGTCGAGAACGCGCCGGGCGAGGGCGAGGACGAGCGCGCGAGCGAGGCCGTCGATACCGTCGCGAACGCGGTAGGTTCGGATACGGACGTCGTCGTCCACACTTACTGGGGCGCACTGGACGAGAAGGTCCACGCGCACCTACTCGACGCCGACTTCGACGCGCTGGGCTACGACTTCGTGTCGAACTCCGAGGACAACCTCTACAACATCAACGAGTACGGCACGAAAGACTCCATCGCGGCGGGCGTCGTGGACGGCCAGAACACGCTGGTCGAGGACTCGGAAGCCATCTCCGAGCGCGCCGACTGGCTGGTCGAGAACACCCCGGCGGCCGACTTCGAGACGGTGTATCTGACGCCGAACACCGAACTGTTCTACCTGCCCTACTCGACGTTCGAGGAGAAGCTCGCCGCGCTCGGCGAAGCGACCGACCTCGCAGAGGTGAAAGCATGAGCCAGAACCGAGACCAGTTCCGACCGCCGAATCACCCCAACGACCACTTCCTGCTGACGACCGTCGTCGGTAGCTATCCCAAGCCCAAGTGGCTGGACCGCGCCCGCGACCTCCACGAGGACGAGGACGCGGATTTCGACGACGACGCGTGGAACGAGGCCAAGGACGACGCCGCGCGGCTCATCACGGACGAACACGAGCGCGCCGGTCTCGACGTGGTGGTGGACGGCGAGATGCGCCGCAACGAGATGGTCGAGTTCTTCGCCCACCGCATCGACGGCTACGAGTTCAACGGTCCCGTGAAGGTGTGGGGGCACAACACCTTCGACAAGCCCTCGGTCGTCTCCGAAGTCGAGTACGACGAGTCGTGGCTTGTGGACGAGTACGAGTTCACCGCGAGCGTCACCGACAAGCCGGTCAAGGTGCCCATCACCGGCCCGTACACGCTGGCGAACTGGAGCTTCAACGAGGCCTACGACGACACCGAGGCGCTGGCCCACGACCTCGCGGACCTCGTGAACGAGGAGATAGAGAAACTAGTCGAGGCCGGCGCTCGCTACGTCCAGATAGACGAACCCGCGCTGGCGACGACGCCCGACGACCACGCCATCGTCGGCGACTGTCTGGAGCGTATCGCCGACGGGATTCCCGAGGACGTGCGCATCGGACTCCACGTCTGCTACGGCGACTACTCGCGCATCTACCCCGAGATTCTGGACTTCCCGGTAGACGAGTTCGACCTCGAACTCGCCAACGGCGACTACGAGCAGTTGGACGTGTTCAAGGACCCCGAGTTCACCGCGGACCTCGCGCTCGGCGTGGTGGACGCCCACGACGCCGACGTGGAGACGGTGCCCGAAATCAAGGAGAACATCCAGAAGGGACTCGAAGTCGTGCCGCCCGAGCAGTTGACCGTCAGCCCGGACTGCGGCGTGAAACTGCTTCCGCGCGAAGTGGCTTACGAGAAGATGGCCAACCTCGTGCAGGCGGCCCGAGAGGTCGAGCAGGAACTGGACGACGGCGAAATCGAGGTCGAGCGGTCGGCCGTGACCGCGGACGACTGACCGACGACGCGATTCGGACGGCTGGCGCTCACCGGAGGGCTAAAAGGCGGCGCGCGTGCGGTCTGCGTCGTGAGCGGACCGAACGACGACGAGGCGGACGCGGTGTGTCCGCCGGTATCCGGAGCGCCACGCGCCGCGCAACCGCTGGCACGCCCCGGCCCCGAGTCGGGTCACGGACCGGGTTCGTCCCGGCTTCGTACTTGAAACTTCGCGCGGTTCGATTTTTCGTCGGCGATGGCTCACGCCTCGCCACGATTATACCGCTGCGGAGAAGTGACGAACGACGGCCCGTCCGAAAAGCGTCAGGATAGAACCCGAACGCCGAATCCCATCGAAAGCCAGTCCGCCGAATCCGCTCGCTACCCCTGTTGCTGCTCTTCGACGCGGACGAACGTCCGGTACTTCAGGTCCTCTTCGCGAATCTCCTCCAAGATGCGCTCGACCAGCACCTCCTTGGGGTTGTGGAGACCGGACACTCGCTCTCCGAGGTCCTCGAAGCTCTGGAAAGGCTTTCGCTTTCGCTCCTCCAAGATGTTGTTCCGGAGTTTCTTCCCGATGCCGGGCAGGAGGTTCAACTGGTGGAGTCGGAGCGTGATGGGTTGAGCGTCGTTGTAGAAGTTCACGAACCGCTCCTCGTCGGTCTCGACCACGTCGCGGATGGCGTGTTCGAGTTCCGACTGGGCGGCCCCCGAGAGGTCCTCGTACTCGATTTCTGTGACGTTCGTCACGAGGTCGTCGGCTGGGTCGGCGTCGAACCGGTCGGTGATGGTGAGGCTCACGTCCTCTTCGAGCGTCACCTCGAAGAGCCGGAACTCCTCGATGCCGAGGGCGTACGCCAGCGCCGGCTTCTGATACTGCGGCCTGTCGTCGTCGGCGCGGCCGTGGGGGAGGTAGTCCAAGACGACCGCCGGCACCTGCTCTTCGTCGTCGTTCTGTTCACTCATTGTCATAGAATACGGCCACGAGCCACTTAAAGAGTTGGTGGGTCAGACGTACTTGGCGACGACGTCGAGGATGTCGTCGAGTTCGTCGCCCGAGAGCGTGTAACGCTCTTGAGCGTACACCGCGCGGAGTTCGTCGCGGTCCTGCGGGAGCACGTCCGCAATCTTGTACGCGGTCGGCTCGTCCACCTTGTCGAGTTCGAGCAGTGCCTCGACGAGTTCGCGGGACTCCTCGGCGTCGAGCGTTGCGAACCGGTTGACGTGCTCGATGGCCCGCGCCAGTTCGTAGCGCATCTCGCGGTCCTCGTCCAAGGCCCGCTCCTGCTCTACGTCCGAGAGGAGTTCCTTGGCTTCCGCGGTAGTGAGGTACTCCTCGTCGATCTTCTCCTTGAATATCGTCATGCTATTCCTGCGCTTTCAGATGCGCGGGGGTGACGATGAGGGTCTTGTCCTTGCCGCGGTCGTTGACGCCGACCTTGTAGGCTTCGCCCTGCTTGCCCTCGATTTCGCCGGTGAGACCGTCGAAGCGAGGGTGGAAACGCCCTTTCTCGACGCTCGGGTCGATTTTGAGGTGGACCTTCTGGCCCTCCTCGTACTGCTGGACGGCGCGCTGAGGCGGGGACGTACCGCGCTCTCGGGGGTTGTTCGAGAGTTTGTCACGAGTGCTGTGGTAGGGTCCGTTCGAACTCGGCATAGTCGTACCCACCTCTTGTTCTGTCTCCGTTATAAAAGGCACGTTCCGCGTTGCTCGGCCTCGTTTCTCTCGCCTAGAGTCGGGTAGCGCGCCGGAAGGACAAGAGTAACTTGTCGTCCGGCCCTCGCTTCTGGTATGGCCGACGACGAGGAGTTCAGATTCGAGACGCGCTCGATTCACGCCGGACAGGACCCCGACGAGGAGACCGGGGCGCTCATGACCCCGATACACGCTAACTCGACCTACGAGCAGGACGCGCCGGGCGAACACCGCGGCTACGAGTACTCCCGGACGGGCAACCCCACGCGGACCGACCTCGAAGCCAACGTCGCCAGCCTCGAAGGCGGCGAGTACGGCCGCGCGTTCTCCAGCGGGATGGGGGCTATCAACACTGTCCTCAATCTGCTAGAGTCGGGCGACCACGTGGTCGCCAGCGAAGACGTGTACGGCGGCACCCACCGCATCTTCACGCAGGTCTACGAGCAGTACGACCTCCAGTTCGACTTCGTGGACATGACCGATTTGGACGAGACCGAGGCCGCCATGCGCGAGAACACGGAACTGGTCTGGGTCGAGACGCCGACCAATCCCCTGCTCAACGTCGTGGACATCGCGAGCACCGCCGAAATCGCCCACGACAACGACGCGCTCTGCGCAGTGGACAACACCTTCGCCACGCCGTATCTCCAGCGTCCGCTCGACCTCGGTGCGGACCTCGTGACCCACTCGCTGACGAAGTACATGGGCGGCCACTCCGACGTGGTCGGCGGTGCCCTCGTCACGGATGACGAGGAGCTGGACGAGCGGTTCGGCTTCTACCAGAACAGCGTCGGCGCGACGCCCGGTCCCCACGAGTGCTTCCTCGTCCTCCGCGGGACGAAGACCCTCCCGGTCCGGATGGACCGCCACTGCGAGAACGCAATCGAGTTGGCCGAGTGGCTGGAGGACCACGAGGACGTGAGCCGCGTCTACTACCCCGGTCTCGACTCCCACCCCGACCACGACCTCGCCGCGTCGCAGATGGACGACTTCGGCGGGATGGTCAGCTTCGAGATGGACGCGAGCCTCGAAGAGACCGCCGACGTGGTGTCGAACACCGAGGTCTTCACGCTCGCCGAGAGTCTGGGCGGTGTCGAGAGCCTCATCGAGCAACCCGCGACGATGACCCACGCCGCGATTCCGGCCGAGGAGCGCGAGGCCGCGGGACTCCGCGACGGCCTGATTCGCGCGAGCGTCGGCATCGAGAACGTCGAGGACCTGAAGGCGGACTTGGCGCAGGCGTTCGAGCAGTCGCTGAACTGAGCGCCGGCGCGACCGTTCGGCGGCCCTCCAGACGCTCTCTTCTAAACGGTCGCCGCTAGTTTCGCCCGGCCGTAATCTTCGAGTGTCCCAGTCCGCTCGTTTGGCGTAGTGGCACGACGGAGTATCGCGAGGAGTGAGCCGTGAACGTTCTGTATCTCGGTCTCGGGAGCATCCTCCTTCTGGGCACCGTCGGCGACCTCCTCTGGACGACGCTCTGGGTCGAGGGCGGTGCTGGCCCGCTCACGACTCGACTGATGGAGTGGACATGGCGGGCACTCTCAAGGGGGAACGGCGGACGGTCACGAGTGCTCAACCTCGCGGGACCGGTAATTCTGGTCCTGAGTCTCGTCGTTTGGCTCGTCTCCATCTGGACGGGGTGGACGCTGATATTCGCCGGCGGCGAGGACGCCGTCTTCGACACGATTCGGGGCGGACCGCTCTCGTGGTCCGACCTGAGCTACTTCGCGGGATACACCATGTTCACGCTCGGAAACGGCGGGTTCGCACCGAGAGACGGCGTCTGGCAGTTCGCCACCGTCCTCGCGACCGCCAGTGGGATGCTCTTCGTCACGCTGACGGTCACCTACGTCCTCTCGGTCCTCGACGCGGTCGCCCAGAAGCACGCGTTCGCCAGCGGCGTGACCGGCCTCGGTACCGACGCGAGTACGGTCGTGACGACCTACTGGAACGGCGAGGAGTTCGACGGCCTTGACCTCCAACTGGACACCTTCTCGTCTCAGATCGACACGCTCACGGCGAATCACAAGGCTTACCCGGTTCTCCACTACTTCCACAGCCGGCAAGCCACGGAAGACCCGGCCGTTGCGATCGCCGTCCTCGACGAGACGCTGACGCTACTGCGATTCGGTCTGCCCGAACGAGCGCGGCCCAGCGAAGCCCTACTGAAGGGCACCCGTTCGGGAATCCGGAGTTACCTCGATGCGCTTCTGGCGCTCCATCGGCCGAGCGACCGCGACCCGCCCGCGCCGGACCTCGCCCGCGTCCGCGAGGCCGGTCTCTCGACCGTCTCCGACGACGAGTTCGCCGAGTCGCTCGCCGACTGCGACGTGGACGAGCGGCGACGACTGCTCCTCGCCGTGGTCGAGTCCAACGCGCGACGGTGGCCGTCCCGAAACGACGAGTGACGACCGCGCCGCCGCGGTGACGCGAGTGTTACCTGAGACCTATACGCTCCGACCGCCTACCTAGAGCCATGGCAAACGACCGCCGACCAGCAGACGACTTCGAGGTCACGCCCGACCTGCCGGACAGTCCGATGCACACCACCGGAACCGACCACATCACGCTCATCGGGAGCAACGCCGAGGACACCATCGAGTTCTACCGGGACCTGCTCGGGATGCCGCTCGTGCTACGTCAGCCCAACCTCGACGACCCGTCCCAGACCCACCTCTTCTTCGACACGGGCGACGGGCGCATCGTCACGTTCTTCGTGAACGACGACCGCGACTCGGACCCGCGACCGCAGCGCACGCCCGTCGGCGGCGTCCACCACCTCTCGTTTAGCATCGACCCGGAGCGGTTCGTGGAGGTGCGCGAGGCGCTCGAAGACGCCGGCAGAGGCTACAACGAGTTCGACCGGGGCATCTTCCACTCGCTGTACACCCAGGACCACAACGGACTGGTCATCGAACTCTCGACCGACAAGTGGGCGATTCCGGACGACCGCCGAGGTGAGGTCCTCGCAACCGCCCAGCGCATCCGCGAAGAGGACGGCGCGGACTTCGCGGAAGAGCGCCACCTCGAACAGGCCCTAGACGAACTGGACATCGACGCCGAGAAGTTCGACCTGCCTGACGCCTCGTCGGGTGCTGGCGTCTGAGACCGCAGTTTCGAGGTTTCGTGTTTTTACTCCGGTGCGTGTGGGCGCGACCTCGCGGTATGAGGTCGCGCCATCAGCGCGCGAGGTCTGAAAATCACAGACGGCAGCAACGAGCCAATACGACACCCGAAGCTCTTCAACTATCTCACGTCGGAAAATCCGCACCGAACCGCGAATCGAGCCTTAAATTCGGCCGACGTTCTCGACTTCGACGCTCTCGACGCCTTCGACGTTCGAGAAGCCCTCTTCGACCGCTTCCGTCCCGCCCGTGTCGTCCGGGACGATGACGGTCGGCAGGAGCGCGACGAGTCCGAACGCGACTTCGTCGCGCTCGAAGCCGTTGATCTTGGCTCCCTCGGGGAGCGAGTCTTCGAGTCGCTCCTGAAGCTCGTCGAGGTCGATTTCGGGGCTTTGCGGCATGACCTTGATTTTAGCGGCTACCTTTCCCATCGTTACGGTCCCATGAACCCGCAGTCGGGGCACTCGTAGAGGTTGCTCTGCTTGCGACACTTGGCACAGCGGTATATCTGCTGCCCGCAGTCGGGGCACTTGAACGACGCTGCGTTGCTCCCGGAGATGTTGATCCCGCAGGAGACACATCGTCGCGCCTGCTTCTGTTTCGACTGGCTCATACCTCCCTGTACCCGGCCGCGACTTTAAATCGTTTCGATAGGGCCGCCAGCCCTCTCCTCGGCCAGTCGAGAACGCCGAAGTCGCCCTCGACCGTGAGCGGTCCGAAACGTGATTCTTAAGAGGCGAACGAGCGACGTTTCGGGTATGAGTGAAGAACAAGAGGCCGAAGTGGCCGACGACGAAGAACAAGCGGAAGTCGAAGACGAGGCCAATGAGGGACTTCAGCGAGGGGACTTCATCCGCCTCGACTACACCGCGCGCACCGTAGACGACGGCGACATCGTGGACACGACCGACCCCGAAGTCGCCGAGGAAGAGGGTCTCGACGAGGAGGAGCGCGAGTTCGAACCGCGCACCATCGTCCTCGGCGAAGGCCACATCTTCGAGAGCGTCGAAGAGGACCTCATCGGCAAGGACATCGGTCACTCCGGTAGCACGTCCATCCCCGCCGAGGAGGCCTTCGGCGAGTACGACGCCGACGAGGTCAAGACCGTCAGCGCGGACAAGATTCCGGAAGACGAGCGCTACCCCGGCGCGCACGTCAACGTCGATGGCGACCACGGTCACGTCGAGACCATCATCGGCGGCCGCGCTCGCGTGGACTTCAACCACCCGCTCGCGGGCGAGGACATCGAGTACGACTACGAGATCGTCGGCGAGGTCGAGGACCGCGTCGAGCAGGCGCAGGGCCTCATCTCGATGTACATCGACGCCGACCTCGACATGTGGATCGAGACCGACGAGGTCGAAGAGGAGACGGTCGTCGAACCCGACGAGGACGACGAGGACGCCGAACCCGAAACCGAGACCGAGACGGTCGAGAAGGAGACGCTCTACATCGAGAGCACCCCCCAGCTGGCGATGAACCAGCAGTGGATGTTCCAGAAGCAGCAGATCGCCCAGAACGTCATCGACCAGTTGGGCCTGGACCGCGTCATCGTTCAGGAGACCATCGACGGCGGCGGCATGGGTCCGATGGGCGGCATGATGGGCGGCGGCATGGGCGGCGCCGACCTCGAAGAAGCCCTCGAAGACGCCGACGTGGACGAAGACGAGATCGTCGAAGAGCTCGAAGAAGCCGACGGCGACGAAGAGTAATCGCGACTCGTTCCTGCTTTCTTTTCCGCCGATAGCGTCGCGGCCGGCGAACGAGCGACGAACGCCGAGCGACGGGTAACCGACTCGTCGGAGCGGCCGGTGTCCACTCACTCGGAGCGCCGGAGAACCGACCGGCGTCGAAAATCCGGCCGCGGTACGCGTCGAAAAGCGACGGATGTCGGAAGGCCTCGGAGAGGAATCGAAAGGTCGGGGGCGAGCGGAGGATTTCGGAGACGGGCAACGGGGTCGGGGGCGAGCGGAGAGCCGACTGCGCCAGCGGGGACCGCGGGCGGCACCGCGAAGGAGGGCTGGCTACGGGACCGCCGCGGAGTCAGGGCGGCACTGACCGCGTTGGAGGGCGACGGTCAGCCGGGAATCGGGCGGTCCGGGGAGGTCGCGGGGTGCGCGACCTCCACTTCTATCTGCACGGTCGGCCGTATTCAATACTATCCGGATGCTATCCCTACTATCGTTTACATCGATAGTATAGATACAATCCATACTATCGGTACTACTGATAACAGCGGTGGTATCGAGACCGAACGCCGACGGCGACGACGAACGACGGCGGGTCGTCCGACTGGACGACGGACAGAACGGCGGACGGCGAAAATAGCGTCTCAGATGTCTCGTAGCTTGTGGCGGAACGCACGGAGGGCGTCGGCCCCCGTCTCGGTCAGTACGACCTGTTTGCGGCGGCCCACGTCCTCGATTTCGACGTAGCCGTCTTCGAGCAGCGGGTCGATGACGTTCGCGTTCAGAAGCGCGAACTTCGCCTTGTCGTTGGCGGGGTCGTTGTCCGCGACGAACGCCAGTTCCTCCTCCTCGGCGTACTCGATGATGTCCTTCTTCTTGACGGTGTAGGCGTCGGTGTTCGCGTCCGCGAGGAAGTCCATCACCGCGACCTGGTCGGTCGTCGGCGACTCGATGGGGTAGGAGGGAAGCACCTCGTCGCCCGCGTAGCCGTAGCTCCGGCGCTCCTTGCGGTCGGTCGCGGGGTAGTCGGTCGGGTGGACGTAGTAGGCTGTCGCGTCGGTGGCCATGCAGGCGATGGCCGCGCCGACCGCCGAGAGCTTCGACCCGCTGGAGACGTTGACCCGGACGATGTCTTGGGCGTGGTCGGCGGTCAGCGTCGTCACGATTCCCAGCACGTCGTAGATGTCGAACACGTCCACGCTGCGCGAGCGAACTTCGACGCCGAGGTCGTCCAACTCCGCGCGCAGGTCGTCGTGGTAGTCGGGACCGCTTCCGGGGTCGTCGTGTTCGAGCAGATAGAGGATATCGACGTTGTGTTCGCGCACGGGGCCGACGATGCGGTCGTACTCGTAGCCGAGCGGGGCGATGTGAACCTCGTCTATGGTCTGCATGGCGGCGTACGTCGATTCCCGTATGCGTCCGTCTTAAGTTCTCGGCATCGAGTTCGCCGTGTTCTCGGAATACGAAGTCAGGACGCGCTGTAGAGACCGCATCGAGAGGGAGACGACGTTTCAGAAAGCCCGCGACCGGGCGGCCCCTTTCAGTCCACCCAAACGACGGTGGCTTGGTCGGCCTGCCGCCTCCCTAGTTTGGTTTGCTAGCGCTCCCTCGGCGGAAAATCGACGCCTGCACTCGTCACGCGATGTCCCGACTCGTGTCGATGCGGACCGACTCGGCGAGTTCGAGTTTGATGGTCTCGGGGAGCGCCCGGCCGCCACGGAACTTCGGCACCGCGAGGCGGGTCTCGACCGTGTCGCCCGAGTACTCGGTGTGGAGTTGGAACACCACGTCCGCGACGTGTTCGGTCACGTCGCGGGCGTCCGGCACTGCCCGGCCGTCGAGGCAGTGGAGGAACGCCACGCCGTCGGTGTTGTGCAGGTGGTTCTGGAGGTCGTTCAGGAAGTTCCGATACCGACCCTCGTCCTGTTTCTCCAGCAGGTCGATGGGGTCCACGATGAGATTCGAGTCCTCCGGGAGTCGCCGGAAGAGCCGCTGGGAGTGGTCCAGCGGCGCGTCACTGGGAACCCGTCGCACGTCGGGCGACCCGGTGTGTCCCGACGTGCGCTCCAACGCCTCGGTCACGGCCGCCTCGTCGCGGTCGGTCGTGAGGTACAGCGTCTGGCGAGCGGCGGTGAACTCGTACAGCAGCAACTCCGCCTGACTCGCCGGCGGGGCCGAGAACGCCACCACGCTCCCCGTCGGAAGCCCGCCGTCGAGTTTCCTGTCTAACACGTCGATGCCGGTCGAGAGACGACGTGACACGTATTTACACGATTACCGCTCGTTGTTTCATAAGTATTTGGGCTGGAGTCCTGACACGAGACCGTCGTGTGCGGCCCGCACCCCGTCGTTGTCAAGCAGTTCGACGCCGCGGCCGACTCCCTCAGCACGCGAGTCGGTTCCAGCCTCGGGGACGACGCCGAGGACCGGACAGCCGAGCAGTTGCTCGATCCTGACGGGGACCTCGTCGGCCCGCGAGACGACCGCGCCGACGACCGGCGCGTCGAGTTCGCGCGCCATCGCGGCCGTCTTCGCGGCGTCGCGCAGGCAGTCGGGTTCGGTCGTCGTCACGACCACCGCGGCGTCGGCGACCCGGAGCGGTGCCACGGCGTCCGACCCTGCTCCCGCCGGGCAGTCCAACAACACGGCGTCGGCGACGCCGCGGGCGCGCGCCAGCGGCGTCGCACCACCGGACCGCTCGCCGACCCTCGCGGCGGATCCTGCCGACGGCGGACCGGTCCCCGCGGGCAGGACCTCGACGCCGGTGAGCGGCGGGTCCGGCGCTCCGGCGACCAGTTCGACGGGCCACCCCTCGGCGACGGCGTCGAGACCGGGCGTTCGCGCGACCCCGGCCATCGCGTGCAGGTCGGGCATCTCCCGGTCGGCGTCCACGGCGACGACGGTCCGGCGCTGACGGCCGAGCGCGGCAGCGAGACCGAGCGTCGTGGTCGTCTTCCCTGCGCCTCCCTTTCCTCCGGCGACGGCGAGCATGGCCCGGGCTTGTCCCGGCTTCCGGTTTGAACGTTCGGGCGAGTCGCCGGGTAACGCTGCCCGTCACTCCCGAATCGGGCGATACGCGCCGTTGATGTCCCACTCGTGGATGCAGTGGGGATTCCCGGCGCGCGCCTCGTCGTCGATTCGCCACGTCGTCGCGTCGGGGTCCCACACGTCCCGACGTCCGCACTGCTGACACTCCCGTTCGTTCGGCGGGTCCAGTTCGACCATCGGTCGGGCGGACGCGCGCTGGCCTGATAAATGAGACCCCTGCCGCGGCGTTTGCCGCGACCGACGGCAAACGCCGCGGTGCGCCCTGCCGATGAGGTGTCGCGGTGCCTCTCACAAGTCGTTCCGGAGTCGCGGGTCCGCCACCCAAAATCGCTTTGCGGATGCCGTCGAATCGCCGTTCATGCGCAGACGCACGCTGCTGCGCTCGGCCGCGGTGGCCGCGACGATTGGGGGGACCGGAGCGATGGCCGCGAGTGGGAACCGCGACGGGCAAGAGACAACCACAGAGGCACAGGAGACGACGACCGAAGGGGACCAGACCACCACCGGAGAGGGGGAGACGACCACCGCAGGCGGCGAATTCACGCTCTCGACCGACGCGTGGGAGAACGGCGCGACGATTCCGACCCGGTACACCTGCGAGGGCGAGAACGTCTCGCCGCCGCTGTCCGTCTCGAACCCGCCGGAGGGAACCGAGGCGTTCGCGCTGATAATGGACGACCCGGACGCGCCGAACCCGCCGTTCGTCCACTGGCTGGTCTGGAACGTTCCGGCCGACGCGAGCGAGATTCCCGCGAACCTCCCGTCGAGCGAGACGCTGGACGAACTCGACGGCGCGGTGCAGGGCGCGAACGGCACCGGCGAACTGGGCTACGTCGGCCCGTGCCCGCCGGAAGGCGACCCGCGACACACCTACCTGTTCAGCCTCTACGCGCTCGACGCACCGCTGGAGTTGGACCCCGGCGCGGAGTACCAGCAGGTCGTCGATGCCGTCATGGAGAACGCCATCGCGCGCTCTCGGTACGTCGGTCAGTACGCCCGGAGCGCCGCGACGACGACTGCGGGGACGCAGACGACGACCTCCTCGTAATCTTCGCTCCTTTTCACGAGAACTTTCGTGGGCTTCGTCGCTGTTCCGGAACTCACGGAATCGGCACCGACTTGCGTTAGCCGTCGTCGTAGCGACTCAGCAGTTTCACGTCGAACTCGACTGGCAGGCCGGCGAGTTCGTGGTTGAAGTCCACCGTGACGGTCTCGTCGCCGGCCTCGACTATCCACCCCGTCTCGCCGGTCTCCGACCGGACGAGTTCGCCCGGTTCGGCGGTCACGTCGCTTCGCTCTTCGAGGTCGGTCCGTGGGAAGCGGACGACTTTCGACTCGTCGCGCTCGCCGAACGCTCGTTCGGGTTCGACCGTGACGGTGCGCTCGTCGCCGACCGCCATCTCTCGGACCGCGTCGTCCAACCCGGCCACGACCGTCCGTTCGCCGACGCGAAACTCCAGCGGTTCGTAGTCGCGGTGGTCGTGGTAGATGCCCGTTTCCATCGCCACGTCCGCGTCCGTCGTGTCGAAGACCTCGCCCGCGTCCTCGCCGTCCGCGATGCGCCCGGTGAAGTGTACCACCGCGATGTCGCCCTCCCTTGTCATACGCGACTACTCGACGCTCCTCCTCTTGAATCCGCGGGAGCGTTCAGCGGGCGACGGACGTGACCGAAAGTCCGACCGACGACTCAACGCGTGTGATGACGATACACGCGCATTACAATCGACTAGATACTGCTTGAGAGCGGTCATATCTATCTTTGCTCCGGACGAGCGCGAGCGACGGGAGTCGAGTCGAGACGAGCGAGCGGTCCGACGCGACCTCCGCGAACGGCGCGGTCGAACCGACTCGCCGAGTCGGTTCGACCGCTTCGCGGATACCTAGCCGGGCGCTCCGTTCGAGCGCCGGTGCGGTTCCCCGAGTGCCGGTCGGGAGAGTAACCGTCGAAGGTTACACAATTCTTTTGACGTAGCGTGTAATCGTTACGTCCGTGTCGAGTCGGCGCGAACTCCTCCGGCGCGGTGCGGGACTGCTCGCGGTCGGGAGCACCGCGAGCGCGGGCGCGCTCGCCGCCCTCTCGAACGCAGACGGCGGAGCGGGGCGCGACCGCGGCGACACGTCGGACTCGACGCGTTCGGCCGACGTGCTGGTCGCCGGAAGCCTCCAGCAGGTCGCCGGCGAAGTCGGCGACGCGAGCGTCGAGGCCCACGGGAGCGTCGCCTGCCGTCGCCTAATCGAAGACGGCCTCCGGGACCCCGACGCGGCGGCGCTGGCCGACCCCGAACTCTTCGACGGACTTGCCGAGCGCGTGACCTGCTTCGCCACGAACGCGCTGGTCGTCGCGGTCCGCGACGGACTCGCCGACCGCTACGACGACTGGCGCGCGCTCGTCGCCGACGACGCCCTCTCACTCGGCCGGACCGACCCCGCCCGCGACCCGCTGGGCTACCGCACCGTGATGGCGCTCGAACTCGCCGAGGGCATCGACGCCGCGGCGGTTCTCGATAGAATCGACGTGTTCCCCGAGACCGGTCTCCTCCGGACGCTCGAAGCGGGCGGCATCGACGCCGCGTTCGCCTACCGGAGCATGGCGGTCGAACACGACCTGTCGCATCTCGACCTCCCCGACCGCATCGACTTCTCGAATCCCGACCTCGCCGACGAGTACGCCGCCGCGAGCGTCGAACTGCCAGACCGGACGGTCCGCGGCGCGCCGATTCGGTACGCCGCGAGCGGTCGTACGTCCCGCGGCCACGAGTGGGTCCGGCGGCTCGGGGCCGCGCGGGAGACCCTCCGAAACGCCGGGTTCGGCGTGCCGGAGGCGTACCCGCGAAGGCGAGAAGTCGATGAAAAGTGAGGCTATCGAACCGGAATTTACTTGCCGCCCCGGTTTTTAGGCCAACCTAAAATGGTCGGCGGAACGCTACGGGACCTGCGAGAACGCATCGTGGACCGACACGACGAGGACGGTCGCTACTTCGTGAGCTGTGCCCGGACCGGCGAGCGTCCGGTTCCGGTCGCGGGCAAGCGATTCGCAACGCGTGAGACCGCGGCGCGGGCGGCGGAACTCGCCGCCGAGTACCGCGCGGAACTCCGGCGGTACGACCCGCGACTCGCCCACTACGACCTCGTGGTCTCGGAAGAACCCGGCCCGTCGGGACCGGTGGACCCGGTTCCGGTCGTCGAGGAGTCCGGCGGTTCGTCGGCCGCCGACTTCTGTCACGACGTGGCGGCCGCGGTGTTCGAGGCGCTCTCGGAACTCGGGGAGGAGGCGGTCGAACGCGCCGTCTTGGAGGCGTATCTCCACTCAGCCGAGTCCGTGACCGACCCCGACGAACTCTGTCTGGTCCTGCTCTCTACCGCCGCGAGCGAACTCGACGCCCGACTCGCTCCCGACCGACAGGGCGAGGTCCTCCGGGTCGCCGCGGACCGCCTCGGCGCTCGCTCCGAACGAACGCCGCGGGACGGGGACGACCCCGTGGCCGCGACGCTCTCGCGGTTCGACGGTCTCTCGCTGGTCGCGGACTACGCAGTCGTCCGGAACGCGGGCGACGAGAGTGCGCCGAGCGACGTGAGCACGGCGTCCGACGAGAGCGCGGCGTCCGACGACGACGGCCGGTCGTGGACGGTCACGGTCGAGGAGTGGGCCTTCGACAGCGTGGACGGTCGGGTGCCGACGCTCCCGTTCGCGGTCGAACTGCTCCGACGACTGCCCGACGAGCGCATCGCGGTGTCGGACCTCCGGGCGGCGGGCGACGCGGGGTGGCGGTTCGTCGTCTCGACGGCCGCCCCGAGTGCGCGGGCGGTCAGCCTCGCCGCGCCGGAGAACGACTGAAAACGGGAGCGGGAAGAGCGGTCGCGCTCAGGTTTCGAAGTCCGGCAGGTCCTCGGGGGCCTCGTAGTCGGCCTCCCAGTCGATGTAGTCGGTCTCCAGCGTGTCGCAGACGACCTGCCCGAGTTCGGTCATCCCGGCGTTGATGCCCGAGACGGTGTTCCACGAGTCGAGGTCGGGGTGGTAGTCGCGTGCCTTCCAGTCCTCGGGGATGCCCGGCGCGTGGTAGCCCACCCTGTCGGCGAAGTCGTCCCAGAAGAAGTCGAACTCGCGGAACAGGTCGAGGTCCCGGGCGATATCGAACTCCGACTCGTCCAAGTCGGCGTGTTCGGACCACTCGCCGAACGCCTCGTCCCACGCGCCGTCACGCAGGAACTGTTCTAACTCTTCGCGACGGTAGTCGGTGTCGCCCTGCACCTCCACGTCGTCGTACTCCTGTAGGTCCGTCGCGTCCGACAGCTCGGGCGGGTCCGGAACCGTTACGTCGAGTCCCATGCCGGGCCGGTACGCCCGCAATCCCGATAAGGGTTCCTTCCGGACGCGCTCGCGGTCGCTCGCCCGGACGTTCCCCGCGCTCTCGGCCGCCGAATCGACTCGTTACGACCGGATTTCGACGTGCGGGAACGGGTGTCACGGTCGCACTTCTCTCGGGACGTAATCGTCATTTTCGCGCCTCTACGCGACGTTACGACGTGAATCGTCGCACCGATTTATGGTCCCTTCGTCCTGAGGCCCGCTTGCAGCATGTGGGGGAACCAAACAACCGTTACACGACGACTGGCGACGCTCGGCGTCGCGCTGTTGGTGATGACGAGTTTCGCAGGCATCGGAGTCGCAACGCTCGATACGGACGACTCGCAGTCCGAGGACGCGCAGGTCAGAGTCGCGCACCTCTCGCCCGACGCCGGGCCGGTCGACGTACTCGTGGACGGCCAACCCGTGCTCGAAGGCGTCGAGTTCGGCACCGTCAGCGACTACCTCGCGCTTCCGGCGGGCGACCACACGGTGACGATTCGGACCGCCGAGAACGAGACGGTCCTCTTCGAGGGCAACGTTTCGGTCGAGGCGGGGAACCGCTACACCATCGCGGCCATCGGTGAGGTGTCCGAAGATACCTTCCGTCCGGCCGTCTTCCGAGACAACTTCGAGACGCCCAGCGACGGGAACGCCACGGTCCGACTGATTCACGCGTCGCCCGACGCGCCCGCGGTGGACGTGACGGTCGCCGGCACTGACACGGTGCTGTACGACAACGTCTCGTTCGGGAACGCGAGCGAGTACGTCTCCGTCCCGGCAGGTGACTACGGGCTCCAAATCCGACCCGCGACCGCCGACAACGACGGCGAGGTCGTGACCACGGTCAACGTCTCGCTGGAGAGCGGCGCGGCGTACACGGCCATCGCGTCGGGCTACCTCTCGCCCGACGACGAACCCGCCGACGCACCCTTCGAGCTCATCCTCGCCACCGATTCCGGCGGGATGATGGGCACGACGACGGGGATGATGGGGACCGAGACCGAGACGATGGGCAACGAGACGATGGGTAACGAGACGACCACGGAAGAGATGTGACGAGACGGGAGCGTCGCCGGTGAACGCCTCGCCGTAAGCCACGTTTCGGGAAATTTTTTCGGTCCTAATTCGTCAAATCGCGCCCTTGAGTGATTCTATCGCGGCTTACGCACTCACACGGTCGTTGCGCTTTATTTCGGTCGGTGTCGCAACTGGTGGCGTATGACGGGAGAGAATTCGACACTGACGCGCACGGTAGCCGTCGGCCTCGCGCTGGTCCTCGTCGCCAGTTTCGGCGTCGGGTCCGTGGCCAGCCTCGGCGACGGGTCGGTCGCCTCGACCGCCCAAGACGCCGAGGGCGAACCCACGGAGGTCCGCATCGCACACATGTCACCCGACGCGCCCGCGGTGGACGTCCGGGTGGACAACCAGACCCTCTTCCGAAACGTCGAATACGGCGACGTGACCGAGTTCGCGGAACTCGAACCCGGCGAGCATCAGGTCACCATCGTCACCGCCGACAACGAGAGCACCGTCTTCGAGGGCACCGTCTCGCTCCGCGCCAACGAGAGCTACACGGTCGCGGCCGCGGGCGAGGTCTCGGAGAACGCGACCGAGCAGTTCGCGCCAGTCGTCCTCCGGACCGACCCGCCGGTTCCAAGTGAGAACGAGTCAGCGGTCCGAGTAGCGCACTTCTCGCCCGACGCCGGGCCGGTCGACGTGACCGTCGCGGACTCCGGCGCGGTCCTCGCCGACAACGTGACGTTCGGCAACGCGAGCGACTACCTGACCGTCCCCTCGGGGGTCTACGAAATCGAGGTCCGGGCGGCCGCCGAGGACAACAACGGCACGGTCGTCGCCACCTTCAACGAGAGTCTCCGAGGCGGCACGGCCTACACCGCCTTCGCGGCCGGGTACGCCTCTCCCGGTGACGCGCCGGTGAACGAGTCGCTCGACCTGTTCGTGGGCGTGGACGCCAGCCGGCAGATGACGAACGCGAGCGAGACCCAGCGAACCGACCGCGCTAAGCAGCCAGAACAGGCCGAGGAGACGACCACGGCACCGGGCGAGACGACGACGGAAGCGTAGCGAACGACCAAAACGTAGCGAACGACCGAAGCGTAGTGGAACCCGGCGGCTCACTCGCCGCTGGCTTCGATTTTTTCCGCGACGGCGGTCAACTGCTCGCGGCGTTGCTCGCGCGCGGCGTCCCTGAGCGCTTGCTGGTTCTGACTCGGGCAGTCTAAGTCCGGTACCTCGGTCGGCGTGCCGTCGTCGTCCAGCGCGACGAACGTGAAGAAGGAGGTGGTCGTCTCGCGCTCCTCGCCCTTCCGGGGGTCCTCGGCGCGCACGTCCACCTTCACGTCGATGCTGGTCCGGCCGGTGTCGAAGACGAACGCCTCCACGATGGCGACTTCCCCGAGGTCGATGGGCGAGATGAAGTCCACGTGGTCCATCGACGCCGTGACGCACTGGTGGTTCGAGAACCGCATCGCTGCGATGGCCCCGCAGATGTCCATCCAGTGGAGGACGGCACCCCCGAGCGCCCGGCCGAGGTTGTTGGTGTCGTTGGGCAACAGGAGTTCGGTCATCTCGGTGTACGAGTCCATCAGCGTCGCTGTGTCCGACATCGTTCGCATCCTCGCGTTCGGGGACAATCCCGTTTTCGCCTCGCGTGTTCGTCACCGGTAGTCCGTATCGAGTTCGGAGTACCGAGAGCATTCCCTCGGGTAACCGTCCGATTCCCGGCCGAGATGGCGGATTTCCTCACCGGGAAACTCTCGGCGGGCTGGTATTTCTCTCGGCACCGACAACGGTAAAAAGGGATAGCGTGTAAGGCGAACGATGAGCGATTCAGCCGAGTTGGACGCCGGAGACGGCGAGGGCAGTGTCCGCGTCCTCGGGACCGCCCACGTCTCCGCAGACAGCGTCGAGGAGGTCCGCGAGACCATCGACGAGGAGCGCCCCGACGTGGTCGCGGTCGAACTCGACGAGGGCAGGTATCGCCAGATGCAGGGCGAGGTGGCCCAAGACCTCGAACCCTCGGACCTGCTCGAAGGGAACACCGTCTTCCAGTTCATCGCCTACTGGATGCTGTCGTACGTACAGGCCCAGATGGGCGACCGCTTCGACATCGAACCCGGCGCGGACATGCAGGCCGCCATCGAGGCCGCCGAGTCGGTCGGGAGCGAGGTCGCGCTGGTGGACCGGGACATCCAGCTGACCATCCAGCGCTTCTGGGCGCGGATGAGTTTCTTCGAGAAGTTGCGGATGGTCTGGGAACTCTGTCTGGCGATGGTCGGCATCGGCGAACCCGAGGAGGACGAGGAGTTCGACATCGAGGAGCTGACCGACGGCGACGTGGTGACGGCGATGATGGAGGAGTTCCGCCAGTTCTCGCCCGGCGGCGCGGAGGCGCTCATCGACGAGCGCGACGCGTTCATCGCCCACCGACTCGTCCAGTTGCGCGACGCGGGCCACGACGTGCTGGCGGTCGTCGGCGCGGGCCACCGCGCCGGTATCGAGGAGTATCTCGACCACCCCGAGCGCCTGCCGCCGATGGAGGAGTTGGTCGGCACCGAGTCGGGGAGTCGGTTCTCGCTGTTCAAAATCTTCGGCTACCTGATCACGGTCGGCTTCCTCGGATTCTTCTTCCTGCTGTTCATGGCGGGCGTGCGCGACACGTTCCTCCTGAAGGTGTTCGCGGCGTGGTTCCTGTTCAACGGCGTCTTCGCGTTCGGACTGGCGAAACTGGCGGGTGCGCGCTGGACCTCGGCGGGCGTCGGCGGCGCGGTCGCGTGGCTGACGAGCGTCAACCCCCTGCTCGCGCCGGGGTGGTTCGCGGGCTACGTCGAACTGAGGTACACCTCGGTCAACGTCGGCGACATCGCCAAGCTCAACGACCTCATGAGCGACGAGGAGACGCCGCTCAAGGACCTCCTCGGCCAGATGCTCGACGTACCGCTGTTCCGTCTCATCGCCATCGTGGCGATGACGAACGTCGGGAGCATGATAGCGAGCTTCGCCTTCCCGTTCGTCGTCCTGCCGTTGCTGGGGTCGCAGGTCGGCGGCGTCGATCAAATAACCGACTGGATGATACAGGGCGCACAGAACAGCGCGGACCTCATCGTCCGGACGCTCACATGAGCGAGCGCGTCGAGACGGAGGTGGACGCGCCGTGAAGGTGGGGTCGATTCGGTTCGGGACGCGCGAACTGCTGGACATCGCCGTCGCGTGGGCGGCCCTGAGCGTCGCGTTCGCGCTGTTCTTCGGGGGCGGTGGCCGAACGATTCTCTACCGGCCCGGCGTCCTCGTCGGCCTGCTCCCGGCGAGTCTCGTCACCGCGGGACTCGGCTTTCTCCTCCACGAGATGGCCCACAAGGTGACGGCGATTCGGTTCGGACAGGTCGCGGAGTTCCGCGCCGACTACGGGATGCTCTTCCTCGCGGTGGCGGGCGCGCTGGCCGGCTTCCTCTTCGCCGCGCCGGGCGCGGTGTACCACCAAGGACGGGCGACGCTCCGGGAGAACGGTCTCATCGCGCTCGCCGGACCGCTGACCAACGTCGCGCTCGGGATGGTGTTCTTCCCGCTGGAACTCCTGCTGGGCGGGACCCTCGGGAGCGTCGCGGCGCTCGGCGTCCGCATCAACTTCCTGCTGGCGGGCTTCAACATGATTCCGTTCGGCCCGCTCGACGGCAACACGGTCAAGACGTGGAGCATCCCGGCGTTTCTGGGATTCGGCCTGCCCTGCTTCGCGCTGGCGGCGTGGGCGTTCTTCGGCCTCTCGTTCGTCTGAGAGCCGGTTCGTTTTCGGTCGGCACGACCTCGCTACCGGGCGGTCAGTCTCCCGAAGAGAACGAGAAGAGCGAGGAGAACGACCGCTCGGGCGTGGTCGGCTCCTCGACCTGCGTCCAGACCAGCACCACGCCCACCGCGGCGAGCGCCGCGCCGAACGCGAACGGCACGACGAAGCCGAACGAGACGAGGAATCCGGAGACGAGGGGACCGAACGCCACGCCGAACCCGAACGCCATCGTCAACACCGAGAGCGTCGTCCCCGACTGCCCCTCGGGTGCGAGGTCGCCGGCCAGCGCGAGCGCGGGCGCGAACACCATCGCCCCGGCCGCGCCCTGAACGAACCGGGCCGCGAACATCAGCCACGGGTCGTAGACGAGTCCCTGGACCAACGTGGTGGGGACGAGCAGTATCGTCCCGACGACGATGAAGCCCTTCCGTCCGTAGAAGTCGGTCGCGCGTCCGATGGGGACCTGCAGCAGTATCTGCGCGAGGACGAACGCCGCGAACTGGAGACCGAACAGCGTCGGCCCCTGGTCGAGTCTGGCGTTGATGATGTCGCCGAGCGTGGCGAACAGCGCGATGCCGACCGCCATGAAGAAGGAGACGACGCCGAGCGTGAACACGGGGTCGAGTATCCCTCGACCGCGACGGTCGATGACCTCGATTCCCCCGAGTCTTCGGTCGTCCTCGTCGGTCGCCGGAGCCTCGGGGTCCCGAATCAGGAACAGGATGAGGAAGAAACTGATGGTCGCCGTCAGCGTGGCGAAGTAGAACGCGGCGTCGAACCCGCTGAACGCGACTCGTAGCGGTCCGAGGTCGATCGCGTACGGTCCGGCCGAGACCACGACGCCCGCCGCGACCGGGCCGACGCCGAAACCGACCAATCGGAACGTGTTGTACGTCCCCATGTTCCCGCCGCGGTTCGACGAGGACGCGAGGTCGTTGACGAGCGCGACCGTCGTCGGGATGATGAGCGCGCCGGCGATTCCCTGCAACACCCGGAGTCCGAGGAGGTGCCAGTAGGTGGACGCCAGCGAGTACGAGAAGCTCGCGGTACCGATGAGGACGAGACCGACCAGTACGAACACCTTGCGTCGTCCCGTTCGGTCCGAGAGCCGCCCGGTGAACGGCTGTAACGGACTGTTGACGAACCCGAACAGCGAGAGCACGATGCCGGTGACGGCGACCTCGCTCAGCCCGAAGGTGGTCCCGGAGACGGCCTCGTTTCCGATGAACAGCGGCAGGACCACGATGAGAAACGAGTTGCCGACGGACTCGGTCATGCGGGCCAGCGCCAGCGTCACGACCTGCGGATCGACGCCCAGTCGGTTCGACATCAGCCGTGACTCACCGTCTCTGGCCGGGTCATGCGACGAACTCCGTCGTCGCTACGGAATACCGTTGTGAAGGCGGAAGCCGACGACGCGGTTCGGTCACTTCGCGCCGGCCTCGCTTCGGACGACCACCTCGTCGTCGGTCACCGACTCGACTTCGGTCTCCTGTAGCGTGTAATCCTCCGCGTCGCCCCAGTCGAACCGTCGTTTGACGGATTCGGACAGGTCCGAATCGAGGTTCACGTGGACGACACCGGCATCGACCTTCATCACGGTACCGATGGATTCGCCGTCCGCCGCCACGACCTGTTTCCCCTGATCGGCCTCGGTAATCGGTTCGCTCATGGACGTAGCGGCGACGCCGCGGACAAAGAGTGCTGTGGGCGGGGACTGATAGGAGTCCGCCGGGAGGGTGGCGACCGTTTCGCGACTCGAAGCGGTCGAGAGAGTCGTCCGACTCGAACCGCTCGCCCGAGGACAAACGGTGGAACTTTACTCGCGCGACGCGCCCGTCCCACCATGAGCGAAGAGGAGGAACTCACCTACGCGGACGCAGGGGTGGACATCGAGGCCAGCGAGGCCGCGACCGCGGCGCTGGTCGGTGCCGTGGGCGACATCGACGAGAGCGAGTACGCGGGCCTGCTCGACATCGGCGACCGCTACCTCGCGCTGGCGACCGACGGCGTGGGCACGAAACTGCTCGTCGCGGAAGCGTTGGGCGACTACTCCACGGTCGGCATCGACTGCATCGCCATGAACGCCAACGACCTCGTGGCGTCGGGGGTCGAACCCGTCGCGTTCGTGGACTACCTCGCGGTGGACGAGCCGAGCGAAGCGTTCTCTCAGCAGGTCGGCGACGGACTCGCAGCGGGTGCCGAGGAGGCCGGCGTCGCGCTAGTCGGCGGCGAGACGGCCGTGATGCCCGAGGTCATCAAGGGACTCGACCTCGCCGGGGCGTGCGTCGGTCTCGCGCCGAAAGACGCCGTCTTCCCCGGCGAGGCCGAGGTCGGCGACGCGCTGGTCGGGTTCCCCGCCAGCGGCATCCACTCGAACGGCCTGACCTTGGCGCGCGAGGCAGCGACCCGCAACTACGACTACGACGACCCGTTCCCGCTCGACACCGAGGCCGACACCGCTGGCGGCGAGGGGTCGCCGTCCGTCGGCGAGGTCCTGCTGGAACCGACGCGCATCTACACCTACCTGCTCGACCACCTGCGCGGCCGTGAGGTCCACGCCGCGGCGCACGTCACCGGCGGCGGGTGGACCAACCTCTCGCGGATGGGCACGCTCCGCTACGAGGTTACCGACCCGTTCGACGCCCACCCGGTCTTCGAGTTCGTCCAGCGGGAGGGCAACGTCGGCGACGAGGAGATGCACCGGACGTTCAACATGGGCACCGGCTTCGTCGTCGCGCTCCCCGAGGACGACGCCGAATCGCTGGCCGCCGAGACCGACGGCCGAATCGTCGGAGAGGTCCGCGAGGGCGACTGCGTGGCGATTCGCGGCCTCGAACTGTAGCGACGGAGCGGGAATCGACCGGTGACGTCCACGCCGAAGTATCGTTCTACCGCGTCTCGGTTCGCGGCCACAAGACGCTACACGAATCGCGTCGTACCGCCGCAGGCCATGACGGCAGTAAAAATCATCAAGGTTCTCGGCACGTCCGAGGAGGGATGGGAGCAGGCCGCTCAGGAGGCGGTCGAGCAGGCGAGTCACACCATCGACGACATCCACGGCGTCGAAGTCGAGGACTGGACCGCCGACGTGGAGAACGGCGAGATACAGGAGTACAAGACCACCGTCGAAGTCGCGTTCCCGGTCCACGAACAGCAGTGACGCGACCGGCGCGGTCGGACCGAACCGGTCGATTATTCTTCCAGATTCGCGACGTCCTGCGGTGCTGGCTCCCACGCCGCAGACTCCTGCGCCGCGGTCAGACCGTACCCCAGTAGGAACCACGGCGTCGTCACCAGCGCGAACGCGACCGCGCCGCCCCCGTCCGCGGACCCGTACCCCGTCGCGACGGAGTACATCGTACCCGCGACCACGAGGGGAGCGACCGGCACCAACGGCCGGAGCGACCCCCTGTCGCGGACCGCCGACCCGACGACGGACATCGAGACGAACGCCGCGGCCATCGCAGGGAGGAGGACGTACGACTGGGGTTCGAAGGCGTCGCCGACCAGCACGTCGTAGTACTCGGTCGCCACGAGCGCGACGAACACGCCGACCGGAATCCAAAGGGTCCGGCGCGGCGTCAACGGTCGGTACCGGTCGGTCCGGGCGGCGAAGACGCCGACGACGAGGAGAATCACCGCGAGCGTCGAGAGAGCCATCCGGAGGATACCGCCCATCCCGAGGCTCCCGGAACCTCGCAGTCGGTACTCGTAGTACTCGCCCCGATACCGGACGTACTCGTGGTTCGAGAGGGCCTCGTAGGCCGCGGCGTGTTCGCCGGTCCACACGTCGTCGGAGATTTCCCGGTCCAGCGCCTGCTCGAAGCGGTCCCGCGCGACCGGTGGGAGATCGTCGTAGGCGACGGTTTCGCCTGGCGACTGCTCGCCGACCTGCTGGACGTTCGTGACGGAATAGGCGGTCTCGCCGTGGTGCGGGAAGAGATAGAGCGGATGGGCGAGGAGCGCGAGACCGAGGACGACGAGGAGGACGCCGGCGGACCGAGCGTTCATACTCGGCGTCTCGGCGGCGCGAGTAAACCTCTTCTGGTGTCGCCCAGCCGACGTGTCTGGCGGGGATTCGGACGAGAAGTCGAGACGGAACGACGTTACAGTTCCACGGCCATCATCACTTCGTCCACGTACTCGCCGCCGATCTTGTAGTGGTCCTCGCGGACCGCCTCGGTCTCCCAGCCGTGTTCGCTCAGGAACTCTATCGCGGTCTCGTTCGCGGAGGGGACGCTATTGTAGACCTTCTCGTAGCCGTTCGACCCGGCCCACTCCAGTCCGCGCGCCAGCAGGTGGCTCCCGATGCCGTGGCCGCGGTAGTCGTCCAGCACGCCGACGGTTAACTCCGCGGTGTGGGCCAGTTTGTCGAGTTCCGGCGCGTAGAGGTGGACCCATCCCACCACGTCGTCGCCCGGACGTATTCCGGTCGAGGCTTCCGAGGCGCTACGCGCTTCGCCACCGCCGACCGTAGCGACGAAGAACATCCGGGACTCTATCTCGTTGTGCCGGAGCAGCGCCTCGTCGTGGTCTATCTCGTCGGCGACGCTCTCGGCGACGATGTAGCTTCCCTGCTCGGCGACCGACCGAATCGCGCCGACGATGCCCGAGAGGTCCTCCTGTCGCGCCGGTCGGATGGTGAACTCGACGCCGTCGGTCTCGTACTCCTCGGCCGTGCCCTCTTCGAAGGACGCGCGCAACTTCCCGTCGTGTTCCTCCAGATAGCCGTCGCGCTTGAGGATGGCGACGTGGTGACGGAACCCGCCGGGGTCCACGCCCAACACGTCGCGGGCCGCCTCGAAGTCCACCTCGCCGCGACTCTCGACGTACTCGTAGATGCGCTTGCGGTCCTCGTGGTCGAATTCGAGCGTTTCTGAAAACTTCATGGTTAATGGTAACACACTCCGCGCTCACTTAACTGTTTCTCGGGCTCGCGCGCCACGCGACGCCGGACTCCCTCTCCGGCACGCCCGTCAGCAGTCGCGCGCTCTCGACCACGTCGCGGGTCTCGATTACGGTCTCGGCGACCTCCCGGACCGTGAACTCCGCCGCAATCTCCCGGCCGTGGCACAGCGCGTACAGTTCGAGCCAGTCGTTCAGCGCCGCCTCCATCGCCGCCATATCCTCGCCGTCGAGAGGCGCGTACTCGCCGGTCCGGGCCTCGACGTACACCGCGACCACCTCGCCGACGCCGTCCCGGCAGTATCGCAGGGCGCGCTCCTCGGCGGACTCGTCCGGGTCGGACGAGTCCGCGGGCGGGACGAACTCCCGGCGGTCCTCGCGGGCGCGCTCCGCCAGCGCCTCGATTCGGTCGCGGTAGTCGCTCATGGTCGAAGTCGGCTCGCGCTCATCCCTCTCTGTACTCGACGCCCTTGCCGCCGCGGGGGTGTTCCCAGTCGGTGTCGGCGACCACCGCACAGGTCCCGCACTCGACGCAGGGCTGGGTGTCGAGGCTGACGCGCTTCTCCTCGGTCCCGTTGGTCTTGACCGTCTCCTCGCGGTAACAGCCGCCGCCGAAGTCCCGCGCGCTGACCGGGCAGGCGTAGACGGCCGCGCCGCTGGCCTCCATCGAGTCGTCGCGCAACTCGATGTGCGGGTTGCCGACGTCGGTGTCGTAGGTCAGGTCGCCGATGCGCGAGGCGAGGTCCTTCGGTTCGTAGTCGGCCTCGCCGGTGACGCGCTCGCCCGACTCCTCGGCGATGACGGTCGGCAGGGTGACGTAGGGCGTCTGGGTGTCGGGTACGATTTGGGAGAGGTAGGGCGACGAGTAGAGGTCTTCGAGGCGGTCGCCGAGCAGGCGCACCCCGAGGCGGCCGACCGACGAGGTGAGCAGCGAGTCGGTGGCGCTCGCCACCGCGTCGCGCTCGCCGAGCGCGCTGGCGAGTCGGTACCCCTTCGGCCGGAGCTTGCCCATGACGCCCTCGTCGCGGAGTTTCTGCTCGTAGAGGTCGCCCGCTCGCTCGGGCTTGCCCCGCAACTTGGCCTCGGCGAACGCCTCACCGGCGAGCGCTCCCGCACTCACGGCGTGGTTCATCCCCTTGATGATGGGGCCCTGTGCCTGCATCTGGCCCGCCGCGTCACCGACGACGAGGAGCCGACCGCGATGCGGCGAGGGGTTGGCGGCCTTCTTCGAGTCGGGCACCAACTTCGCACTGTACTCCACTTCGTCGTAGTGGCCGTCGAGCCAGTCCGCGAGCAGCGGATGGGTCAGCAGGTTGTCGAGCAGTTCGTGGGGTTCGGCCTCCTGTTCGACGATGCTGTCGAGGTGGAACACCGAGCCGATGGACAGCGAGTCCTCGTTCGTGTAGACGAACCCGCCGCCGCGCACGTCCTCGAACAGGTCGCCCGAGAAGAGGTGGGCCTCGCCCTCGTCGTCGCCGACGTCGAACCGCTCGGCGATGATTTCGGGGGGCACGTCAACGACGGCCTTGACGCCTTGGAACCACTCTTCGGGGTCCTCCCAGTCCATCAGGCCGGCGTCGCGCGCGAGTTCCGAGTTCACGCCGTCGGCCGCGACCACGAGGTCGGCCCGAATCGGGTCGAGTTCGTCGCAGGTCACGCCGACGATTTCGCCGTCGTCGCGGAGCAGTCCGTTCACCCGCACGTCGGTCAGCAGGCCGCCGCCGGTCTCGCTGGCCGCCTCGTGGACGCGGTCGGCGAGCCACGAGTCCATCTTCCGGCGAAGCACCGCGTCGGACCACGCGGTGTCGTGTTCGTGGAGGTCCGTGATGTCGAAGGTCCGGACCTTCTCGCCCGCGACGTTGTGCAGGTAGTAGTCCGTGACGGGACGCTCGGTCGCTTCCTCCCGGAAGTCGGGGAATAGCGCGTCCACGGTGTAGGGCGCGGACTCCTCGGCGTAAACGAGTCCGCCCGTCACGTTCTTCGCCCCGGCTTCGACCCCGCGTTCGAGGACGAGGGTCTCCACGTCGTTTCGCGCCAGTACCGCCGCTGCCGCGGCCCCGCCGGGTCCGGCCCCGACCACGACCGCCTCGTAGTGTTCGTGTTCGTCGGTCATCGTTCGTCTCCGGTTTGGTCGTCAGTCATCGCTGGCCTCCGCTTTCGCCTTCAGTTCGCCCGACTCGATGGACTCCACGAGGCGGGGAAGCACCTCGAACAGGTCGCCCTCGACGAAGTAGTCGCTGAAGTCCCGAATCCGGGCGTCGGTGTCGGTGTTGACCGCGACGATGGTGTCGGACTCGTCCATCCCGACCTTGTGCTGGACCGCGCCCGAGATGCCGGCCGCGACGTAGAGCGTGGGCTGGACGACCTGCCCGGTCTCGCCGATTTGACGCTCCTCGGCCACGTAGTCGGCGACGTGGCCGTCCACGTCGTAGGAGGCCGTGACGACGCCGCGCGAGAGTCCGAGCGCGGCGTCGTCGAAGGCCTCGACCAAGTCCAACCCCAACTCGATGCCCTTCGTCGGGTCGTCGCCGATGCCCCGGCCGAGCGCCACGACGACCTCGTGGCCGGTCAGATCGACGCCCTCGTCCAGTCGGTCGAACTCCGTCACGTCCACGCGGAACCAGTCGTCGGCGAGGTCGAGGTCGTGTTCGATTACCTCGCCCTCCCGCTCGTCGTCCGGGTCGATGGGGTCGAAGCTCCCCGGAATCACCGAACAGCCCTGCGGGTGGAACTCCCGGCCGGGGTTGTCGAGACACAGAATCGTGGAGTACTCGAAGCCCGAGAAGTCCGGGCGCTTCATGTGGAGGACGCGCTCGAACTCCACCTTCTCGCCGGGTTCGCCGGTCTTGACCGGATTCGAGACGAGTTCCTCCTCGATGGTCAGGCCCGAACAGTCCGACGCGAGTCCGGAGTCGAGTTCGCCCTGCACCTGCGCCGAGAGGTCCCGGCCGTTGTTCGTCGCCGGGAAGAGGAAGTACCGCGGCTTGTCGTAGTCGCGCCACTCGGCGGTGGGTTCCGTGCCGGGGTCGCCGGTCTCCCAGTTCGGCGGTTCGGCACCGCCGCGGGCCATGTCCGCCACGATTTCGGTGTACGGTTTGTGGCGGAATCGCTCCAGTCGGTCGTCCTCGTGGTAGATGGCCACGTCCGCGCCGTACGCGATGACCTCGTCGGCGAGGTCGGTAATCTCCTCGTCGCCGACGAGGACGCCGACGACGCGTTCGGCCTCGTACTCGTCGTTGTAGGTGTCCATCAGTTCGCGGGCCTTGCCCAGCATCTCCTTGGACACGTCGAGCAGTTCGCCGCCTTGGGTCTCGCAGTAGACCCACATGTCGCGGTAGTCGCCGCCCTTGAGCGCCCGGACGTGCTTCTTGTCGCGGGTCCGGTTCTCGACCTCGTAGCTCACGTCGCCGTCGTCGTCCGGCGCGGCCTCGCCCTGGTCGGCGTCTCCGGCCGCTTCGTCGAGGCTCTCAGTTCCCTCCGTATCGGCGTACTCCTCCTCGTGGTCGGTGTCGGCCGGAGTCTCGTCGCCTCCCGTCTCGGCCTCCAACTCGTCGATTCGAGCCTGAATCGCCTCTCTGGCGGTCTTTCGGTCCTTTTCCTCTCGCTCGGCCGCGAGCGCAGCGTCGAGCGTCGCGGGGTCGTCGGCCGCCGCGAGTTTCTCCTCCAGTTGCTCGACGGTGTACTCGCTGGGGTCGAGGTCGGTATCGTCGGCCACGGTCAGTCACCTCCCGCCATCGGCCGCATCGTTTCGAGGACCTCTTCCATCCCCTCCTCGTCGTCGGGGGTCACCATCGTCGCCTCGCGCTCGGAGGGAGCCTTCGGAATCGGGTCCACGCCCGAGACGATGGTCGGCGACCCGTCGAGTCCGATGAAGTCGGGGTCCAGTTCGAGGTCCTCGGCGCTCCACGTCGTGAGGTGGTCCTCGTACTCCTCGACGCGCTCCTCGGTCTCGGCCACGAGTCGCTTGTGCCGGAGTCGGTGTTCGGCCCGGCGATAGGAGGGTTCGAACTCGGGGTCGGTCACGACGAACGCGGGCAGGGGAGCCTCGACGGTCTCTATCTCGTCCACGTCGCCCTCCACGAGTCGCTTCGCGCGGAGTTTCCCGTCCGCCTCGTCCACGTCCAGCGAGATGACGTGAGTCACGATGGGCCGGTCGAGACACCAACTGGTCTGGGGACCGGTCTGGCCCGTCTCGCCGTCCGCGGTCTTGAACCCCGCGAAGACGAGGTCCGGTTCCTCGTCTATCTTCTCGATGCCCGCCGAGAGCGTGATGGAGGTAGACCACGTGTCGGCCGCGGCCATCTCGCGGTCCGAGAGCAGATAGAGGTCGTCGGCGTAGACGCCCATCGCCTCCTCCAGCACACTCTCGTAGCCCGGCGGTCCCATGCTCATCACGCTGACGCGCCCGCCCTGCTTGACCTTGGTCTGGAGCGCGGCCTGCAGGGCGAACTCGTCGTTGGGGTTCATCACCGTGGGGGTCGCGCCGCGTTCGAGGTGGCCGTCCTCGTCGAACGACACCTGTCCTTCCCTGAAGTCCGGGACGCCCTTCGTCAACACTACCGAGTGCATCGACACCACCTGACAAGAGTGAGTC
The DNA here is from genome assembly GCF_023238445.1 of Halorussus gelatinilyticus. GTDB lineage: Archaea > Halobacteriota > Halobacteria > Halobacteriales > Haladaptataceae > Halorussus > Halorussus gelatinilyticus. Next base: position 3,261,439 of record NZ_CP096658.1, read on the forward strand.
TCTCTCCCATACGTCGTTAGTATATCACCGTCAATGTTTATTACATTAACCCCGGATACCGCCCCTCAGGTTCGGAAAGTAACGCCGAAATCGGTGTTTCGGGCGTCGAGTCCGTCGAAAGCCGCTGACTCCTCGGCGGAGTCGCTGCGCGGTCGAGATGCTCGGAGAGGTCCGCGTCGCAGAATCAGTCTTCGGTCGGCGATTCGCTTTCCGTGAGTCCGTCGTCGGTCTCGAACTCGAACGCTGCCTCGGCGTCGGCCTCGCTTCCGGCGTCCGGTTCGGACTCGGCGTCGGTCGCGTCGGCCGTCTCGCTTCCGGTTTCGTCCCCTCCGGTATCGCTTCGCGCGTCTCCCGCGTCGTCACCGTGGTATCGCTTGCGGCCGCCGTCGCCGTCCGCGGCGATCTGTTCGTGGGTCCCGGCCTTCACCATCGACATCTCGCCGCTGGCGCGCATCGTCCCGTCCACTATCGCGCCCTCGTGGAAGTGGAGGTCCTCGCAGGAGACGTCGCCCCGAACCTCCACGTCGTCGGCGAGTTCGACGGTCCCGTTCCGGGTCGTCACGTCGCCGTGGATGACCGTACTCTCGCCGACCGAGACGTCGCCGCGGGCGCGCAGACTCCCGAACACGTCGTTGCGCTGGCCCACGTCGATGGACTCGGCGCGGATGTTACCGTGGAGTCGGCAGTCGTCGCCGATGCTCGCGGGGGTCGAGACCCGCCACGAGTCGTCGGAGACGTGGCCGTTCCGGGGAATCACCACGGGGTCGGCTTCGACTTCCTCGTTCTCCAGCAGTTCGGAGAAGACCTCCTCCGCGGCCTCCTCCTCGCCGATGCGCAGCAATTGCTGGAGGTAGACGAAGACGAAGACGATGGTCGGCATCGGGTTCCGGATGACGATCCACCCGTTTGCCTCGAAGCCCTCTTCGATGTCCACGTCGTCGCCGATGTCGAGGTCGCCGCTGACCATCAGGCGACCGCCGACGTGGACGCGCTCGCCGAGGTAGGCGTCGCGGCCCACCAACACGTTGTCCTGCACGTCCGACCACATGTCGAGGCGACAGTCTGCCTCCGCCTCGATGTGGCCGCCGAACTGGACGCGTTCTCCGGCGATGACGTTGTGGCCCCGGACCCCGAACTCCACGGTACTCTGTCCGCCGACGATGATGTCGCCGTCGGTCACGAGGTCGTGTTCCTCGACGGTCGTCCCGTCAGGGATGGCGAGTTCGTCCAATGGGTCGGAGCCGAGCGGCACACCGGTCCATTCCGAGCGAACCATTATAAACTTCCGTCAGACAAGTGATTGAAATCGAACATTCCGCGCCGATTCGGAGAGGTTTTTAAATAGCGCGGCCGAACGCGGGGGTATGACGACGCTCGCGTTCGACGAGGACGGTGTGGACGTGGTGTACGAGGGGACCGAATTCCGCCTCTCGAAGGACCTCATCGAGGGGGCGACCGGCAAGTCTTACTTCGACGTAACCGACCACGAGGTGCTTCGAATCGTCGAGAAGAACCCGGACTTGGCGGGCGAGGCCCGACGCATCGGCGACATCCTCCGGTGACCCTCGCCGGTCGCGGCGGTTCCGCCCCCGGCAATTCGACGCCGATTCGACGACCGGTCGCCCGTTTCAGGTAGGGTTAAGGGCCGCTGGTCCGACGAATCGAACATGAACCTGCCCGCCGACTTCGACCACCCCTCGTGGTTGACCGCGTTCGGAACGCTCGCCGGTTACGGTGCCATCCTGCTGGCGATGTTCGTCGCGCTGTTCTTGCTTCCCTACGCGGCGTTTCTGGTTCTCGGATGAGCTGTCTGCCGGCGGATAACTCCGAATAGCTAAGCGGTCCGCGGTCGGTTCTCCGTCGGGGGGATGGGAGTGAGCAACACGAATCCGTGGACGACCAGAACCACGACCGACCACGACGCTATCCGCGAGTGGGTCGAAGCGCGCGACGCCGAACCGGCACACGCACCGCGAACCGCCGAGGGCGTGGACCTCGGCGACCTCCGTCTCGACTTCCCGGAAGACGGGCCGGACGCGAACCTCGAACCCGTCGCGTGGGACGACTTCTTCGGGAAGTTCGAGTCGGCCGACCTCGCGTTCGAGTACCAGAACGAGGAGCAGAACGGCGAGCGGAGCTACTTCCACCGGTTCGTGAACCGCGAGGAGACCGGCGTCACCGAAGCGCCCGACGCGGCCGTGTCGGTCGTCGCGGTCGAGACCGTGAGCGAGGTGACGGACGCCAACGAGACGGAGGAACCGAGCGGGGAACGCGACCACGAGAGTCCGGACACCGACCCCGCGCGGGGACCGAGCGCCGAGGGCGTCCCCGACGAGGTACTCGGCAACCGCCGCCAGCGCGAACCGAGGCTGACCGCCGCCCTGGTCGTAGACGAGATTCACGAGAATGCCCGCGGCTACGACCACTGGGACAAGAACGGCGAGTACGTCGTCCTCCGCAACGAGGGCGACGAACCGCTCGACTTGACGGGGTGGAGCGTGGCCAACTCCGACGAGGAGACCTACGAGTTCCCCGACGAGTTCGTCCTCGACCCGAAGCGGTCGGTGACGATTCACTCGGGGTCGGGCGAGGACACCGACCGCCACCTCTACTGGGGGTCGCCGCTGGCGCTCTGGAAGAACACGGGCGACGTGCTGACCGTCCGCGACGACACCGACCGGCGCGTGATTCGAGTGTCGTACTGAGGCGGCGCGCCGGGCCGAAACGGCCACTCTCACCGAGCGGCGGGCGACGCGTCGAACCGGCGCGTCGCCCGCCCGACGGCCGGTCGGCTACTCGGTTCGGGTCGAAAGGAAAAGTACGACGAAGAGACCGTCCCGGCAGGAGTTCGTCAGGCGAACGTCTTCGAGATTTCCTCTTCCTCGTCCTCGGCGTCTATCTTCGCCTTGGCGTTCTCGAAGTCCTCCATGCGAATTTCGGTCCGGTCGTCGCGGATGGCGAACATCCCGGCCTCGGTGCAGATGGCCTTGATGTCCGCACCGGAGGCGTCCTCGGCGTTCTTCGCCAGTTTGTCGAAGTCCACGTCGTCGGCGACGTTCATGTCGCGGGTGTGGATGCGGAAGATCTTCTCGCGGCCTTCGAGGTTCGGCTTGGGAACCTCGATGAGGCGGTCGAAGCGGCCGGGCCGCAATATGGCGCGGTCGAGCATGTCGAAGCGGTTCGTGGCCGCGATGATACGAATCTCGCCACGGTCCTCGAAGCCGTCCATCTCCGAGAGCAGTTGCATCATCGTCCGCTGGACCTCCGCGTCGCCCGAGGTCTTCGAGTCGGTCCGCTTGGCGGCGATGGCGTCTATCTCGTCGATGAACAGGACGGCGGGTTCGTGCTGGCGCGCGACCTCGAAGAGGTCACGGACCAGCTTCGCGCCCTCGCCGATGAACTTGTGGACCAGCTCCGAGCCGGCCATCTTGATGAAGGTCGCGTCGGTCTGGTTGGCGACGGCCTTCGCCAGCATCGTCTTGCCCGTTCCGGGCGGGCCGTAGAGCAGGACGCCACTCGGCGGGTCGATGCCGACCTCGCCGAACATCTCGGGGCGTTCGAGGGGCATCTCGACCGTCTCGCGGACCTCGTTCATCTGCTCTTCGAGACCGCCGATGTCCTCGTAGGTCACGGAGGGACTCTCCTCGACCTGCATGACTCGCGCACGCACGTCGGTCTCGTTCTCCAGCGTCTTCACGATAGACAGAGAGTTGTTGACGGCGACGCGGTCGTCGGGTTCGAGGTCCTCGCGCATCTCGTCGGTGACCTCGGTAACGGCCTCCTGGTTGTTGCCGTGCTGTTTGATGATGACGCCGTCGTCCGTGAGTTCTTGGACGGTGGCGACGAACAGCGGCGACTGCTTGAGCTTCTTGTTCTCGTGAGTCAGGCGCTCGAGCTTCTGCTGGTATTTGTTGTTCTCGGCGTTCGCATCCAGAAGCTTGTCGCGCATCTCCTCGTTCTGCGACTCCAGAACCTCCAACCGCTCTTGAAGGGCCTCTATCTTGTCCTGCTGGGACGCGCTCTCCTCGTCGTAGGGGAGGTCTACGTCTTCCACAGTGTCGGTCATCACGACGCTCTAGGTCCCTCCCTCATAAGAGGCTTCGGGTGGGTGTGACGCATGTCAGACACTCGCATAATAGACGGGTCGAACCGGGATAGTTTCCCGGTCCCTCAAGAAGTAATTTCGCCGACTACGCCGACTACGGCGAGACGACGAGTCGAAGCGGGGCATTGCTCTCGGACGCGCTCGGCCGGACCGGTGACATGAGCTACAGTAATATACCGAAAGGAGAAATATTATTAGGCCGTATCCAAAAGTAGGCGTTAGCATGAGTGCGTCAGAAACTGCACGAACGAAGGAGAGTCGGCTAACGGGGGAGAACGCCACCGAGGCGATTCGGGACCTGCCGCCGAGCGCCAAGTTGGTCGCCAAGGTACTCGAGTACAACGACACCCTGACTCAGAGCCAGATCGCCGAGGAATCGCTGCTGCCCGACCGGACGGTCCGCTACGCGCTGAACCGCCTCGACGACGAGGATATCGTCTCCTCGCGGTTCTCGTTCTCGGACGCGCGCAAGCGACTCTACTCGCTGGACCTCGACTGACTCCACGCTGAGTTTCGACTGACTCCGCGGAATGAACCGACCTCGCTCGGGGGGACTGAGGACCCGGCTCGTTTCGGGGCTGAAGAGTCGGCTTACTCGGGGGAACGGGGATGGAGGACTCGGCGTTCGGAAACATTCTCCGTTCTTTAACAACGATAGATGCGTCTATAGAACGTCTATATATCGTTCTGGCCGACGGACTCGCTTCTGGTCACTCGTTGACCCGTTTCCCGACGGGCCGCTCCCGGAACGACGCACCGCGGCCGAAGTGTTCAGGGGCGACGGCGAGCAAGTCCGACTATGAGTGACGAACTGCAACCAGACGACCTCGAAGAGGGAGCGCGCGTCCGCGTCGAGTGGTCGCCCCGCGGCGGTCGCGGGGCCAGCGACGGCGCGACCGGCGAAGTCACGCGGGTCTGGCGGCCCGACGGAGAGGTGCAGGAGTTCACCGTCGAGCGCGACGACGACGCCATCAACGTCTACACCGACTACCGGAAGCCGGTGGTCGAACGCGTCGAGGGCGGCTTGGAGGGCGACGACGAACCCGAAACCCAGACTGTCGGGCGGTTGGACGGAATTACGTCCGCGAACGAGTGACCGAGTCGGGGTCGTTCGGAACTGGCTTTCGAGATTTCCGGTGGGCCGGCAGTTCGAGCGGTCTGTGAGTCGCCGATTTCTCGTGATTATACCGCGACCCTACGGCACAGTACAGCACTGCGACCGTACGGTACCGTACAGCACCGCAAACCGCACGGCACCGTACAGCGCCGCGAACAGCACTATCGCCGACACCAATCGGACTGCAACCGCACAGTGCCGCGACAGCACCGCGACCGTACAGCGGACTGTCGCCGACAATCAGGAGTCACCGCGCAGTACTGCACAGCACTGCACGGCACCGCACGCACCGGGTCGGAAATTCGATACTCCGCAACCGTCGCCGACTCGCCGCGAGTCCGCGCCGGGGGTGGAATCGCGGCCGAGACGCGCTGTCGGTATCCACACGCATTTGGCCTCCCGCTTCCTATTCGGCACCATGAACGCCGACGACGTGCAGGAACTCATCGAATCGACGCTCGAAGACGCCGAGGCGACCGTCAGCCACCCCCGCGGCGTGGACGACGAGGACCACCTCGCGGCAACCGTCGTCTCGCCCGCGTTCGAGGGCGAGGCGCTGGTCGCCCAACACGAGATGGTCTACGACGCGCTCGGCGACCACATGACCGAGGACATCCACGCGCTCGAACTCAAGACGTACACGCCCGAGGAGTACGCCGAGCGCGGCGGGGAGTAACCCGGCCGAGCAGTGATTCGAGACCTCTTCGGGGCGCTGGTAGTGGACCCGTTCACCGCGATGAACACGGTGGGACTGGTCGCGTTCGCTCTCGTCGGCGCGACCAAGGCGATGCGCGAGGAGTTCGACGTGTTCGGCATCGCCGTCGTCGGACTCGTCACCGCCTTCGCGGGCGGGGCCACGCGCGACGTATTGGTGAACCGCGTGCCCCTCGCACTCGGGTCGCTCGGCGAAATTAGCCTCGGTTTGTTCGGCGTCGCGCTGGCGGTCGGACTGACCGTCCTCCTGGACTCGCCGGAGGACCATCCCGTCACGCTCGCCTCCGACGCCGTCGGACTCGCCGCGTTCGCCACGGCCGGGTCCATCGTGGCGACCGACGCCGGACTGTCGAGTTTCGGCGTCGTGGCGATAGCGACAATCAACGCGGTGGGCGGCGGCGCGTTCGCCGACGTGCTGTTGGACCGCTCGCCGTTCGTCCTCTTCGACGACTTCTACGCGAGTTGCGCGGTCCTCGGCGGGAGCGCGTACGTGGCCGCGGGAGTCGTCGGCGTGACGGGCGGCACCGCCGCCGCCGTCTGCGCCGCGACGACGCTCGGAACGCGATTGGCGGCGGTCAACTACGGGTGGCGACTCCCGACGGCGCAGGCGCTCGGACTGGCCCGCGAGGGTGTCGGCGAAAAATAGGTAGTCGGTCGAACCGAGCGACGAAACCGCGGTTCGCGTTACCGTGCGCGCTCGACCAGACGGCGGAGGTCGAGGTGGCCCGCGCCGTGGTAGGTCTCGCCGCCGGGCGCGTCGGTCGCCGTCTCCCGAATCAGGTTCTCGACTTCGGTCGCGCTGGCGTCGGGGCGCAGCGAGCGCACGAGTGCGATTGCGCCCGCGACCTGCGGTGCTGCCATCGACGTGCCGGCCTTCCAGCCGTATCCGGGTTCGGTCTCGCCGTTCTCGTTCGTCTCGTAGACGCTGGAGAACACGAGGTCGTAGTACCAGCCCTCGACGCCGTCCGCGTAGGCGTCGAGGTCGTAGTTCCCGCCGGCGGCGCTCACGTCCACGGCCCCGCCGTAGTTGGTGTACTTCGCGGGTTGAGCCGTCGATTTCTCCAACTTCTTGAGACCCTTGTCCTCGCGGCTCGGCTTCTCGTCGTCCCAGAGGTAGCCGATGGGACCGGTCGCGGCGACGCCGAAGATTCCCTCGACTTCGGTCGGGAGGCTGAGGACGCCCTCTTGGTCCATGTCGAGCGCGTCGTTGCCCGCGGAGTTGACGATAATCATGTCCCGCTCGCGGGCGTACTCGGCGGCGCGCCGGTACAGTTCCTTCATCTCGAGCAGGAACGGGTACTCGTCGGGGTAGACGTACGGAACCGGGTAGCCGAGGCTGATGTTCGCGGCGTCACAGCCTTTCGACGCCGCGTCCACGAGCGCCGCGATGACGTCGCCGCTCGCGCCGTCGACGCCCGAGAAGACCCGGTGAGAGAGGATTTCGGTGTCGGGCGCGGTGCCGAGGATGCCGTCGCCGCCGGCGTTCCGCCCCGCGATGATGCCCGCGACGTGCGTGCCGTGGTCGCCCGCGCCGTTCGGTCGGAAGTCGTAGGAGTCGGTCGTGAAGTTCTCGGACAACTCCTCGTTGACGACGCCTTCGAGGTCCGGGTGGTCGTAGACGCCCGTGTCCACGACCGCGACGCGGGTCCCCTCGCCGGTCGTCGCGTCTTGGACTATCCAGCTGTTACCGGGGTTCTCGGTCAGGTCGCCGACGCGCTGGGCGCGCTTGTCCCACTGGAGTTCGGTGTTGGTGGGTTCGCCACTGTCCCACGCCGGTCCCGGACTGCCGCGGCCCTTCGCCGGGTGTTCCTTCGCCGGGCCGCCGTCGGGCGTCTTGTCGTGTCGATAGACGCGCAGGTCGGCCACCGTCGAGGCCGAACCGGGGACCGCGCCGGGGTCGCCGCGCGCCGCCAGTACGTCGATCTCGGAGATGTCGTGGATGATCTCCACCTCGTCCGGAACCTCGCTGCGCGACACCTCCCGCAGGTCCACGAGGAATCGTCGGTCCGGCCCGCTCGTGCCGCCGTCGGCGCTCGCCGCACCCGTCAACAGCGCCGCACTGCCGACCGCTCCACCAGCCGCCTTCAGAAACGTCCGTCTGCTATGGTCTGACATTCCATCCCCATCCTTGATAGACTATCACTTAATATTTAGTATAAACACCTCTAAATCCCCCTACGGTTCCGGTAATTTACTCTACAGAACGGGTTGAATAGGCGGACTGCTACCGGTTTCGGCGGTCGATTCGTCAGACTGCCGCGGGAAAAAGAGACCGGCTTAGAAGTTCGGCTGTGCGAGCTCCGTCCGGTTGAGTTCGCGGTTGTGGAGCGACTCGCCGGTGTCGCGGTCGAAGAGGTGAATCGCCTCCTCGGGGACGTGGGCGACGACCGTCTGGCCGCTCTCTACGTTCCGCAGTCCCGAGACGGTGGCGACGAACGTCTCTATCTCCTCGCTACTCCCCGCAGCGTCCGCGTCGGCGAAGGTCAGGTAGACGTTGTTCTCGTCGCCCATCGGTTCGACCACGTCAACGGCCGTCTGGAACTCGTGGGGACCGTCGCCCTCCGCGGCGAGTTCGATGTCCTCGGGACGGATGCCGAGGACGAGACGCTCGTGGCCCTCCACGTCGGCGAGCAGTTCCTCGGAGAGGGGATACTCGAACTCGTCGGCGACGAGGCTCTCGCCCTGCAAGTCCACGTCGAAGAAGTTCATCGACGGTTCGCCGATGAACCCGGCGACGAAGACGTTGGCGGGTTCGTGGTAACACTCCAGCGGCGTGCCGACCTGCTGGAGTTCGCCGTCGTTCAGGATGGCGATGCGGTCGCCCATCGTCATCGCCTCGGTCTGGTCGTGGGTGACGTACACCGTGGTCACGCCGAGGTCCTCCTGCAACCGCTGGAGTTCCGTCCGCATCTGCGACCGGAGCTTCGCGTCCAGATTGCTCAGCGGTTCGTCCATCAGGAACACCTCGGGGTCCCGGACGATGGCCCGACCCAGCGCGACGCGCTGTTGCTGGCCGCCAGAGAGCTCGCCGGGCTTGCGGTCGAGCAGGTCGGCGATGCCCATCATCTCGGCGGTCTGTTCGACCTGCGCCTCGATTTCGTCGTCGGGCATGTCGGTCGATTCCTCCAGTCCGAAGCTCATGTTCTCCCGCACGGTCATGTGGGGGTAGAGCGCGTAGGACTGGAACACCATGGCGATGTCCCGCGCGGTCGGCGGTTCGTCGGTGATGGTGTGGTTGCCGAGTCGGATGTCGCCCCGCGAGACGGTTTCGAGACCGGCTATCATCCGCAGGGTCGTGGACTTGCCACACCCAGAGGGACCGACCAGCACGAGGAACTCCCCGTCGTCGATTTCGATGCGGGCGTCGTCCACCGCTACGATTCGGTCCCCGTCGTCGTCGAACCACTTCGTTACTCCGTCTAACGTCAGTTCGGCCATCGGTTCGTCCTCCGTCGTAGAGTAGTGTAAGTGTGTGTCATGTTTCGCCTGCGACTCCTTTTGCGAACTGTTCGCCGAACAGGACGTACACCAGCAGCGTCGGCAGGGCCGCGACGAACGCGCCCGCCATCTGGGTGTTGAACGATTCGACGATGCCGCCGGTGAGGCTGTTGAGCGCGATGGTCACGGGTGCGGCCGAACCGCCGCCCGACGGCAGGATGACCAGCGCGAACAGCAGGTCGTTCCAGACCTGCGTGAACTGGTAGATGAGCGTCACCGCGAACATCGGCTTCGACAGCGGCAGGACGATGTTGCGGTAGATGCTGTAGACGCTCGCGCCGTCGAGTCGCGCGGCCTCTATCATCTCGTCGGACAGCGACTGGTAGTAGCCCCGGAACAGCAGGAACGTGATGGGAATCCCGTACGCCGTGTGCGTGATGATGAGGTTGATGATGCTCGCGTAGTGCTCGCGCATCAGCGGGAGCCCCCAGAGGAACGACAGCAGTTCCTGCGTGTTCACGATGGCGTAGAGCCGCGAGAGGGGCACCAGCACCGCCTGATACGGGATGAAGATGCCCGCGATGAACAGCGCGACCAGCGCGGTCTGGTACTTCCAGTCGATGGTCGTCAGCCCGTAGGCCGCGATGGACCCCAGCGTCGCCGACAGCACCGTCGCCGGAATCGCCAACAGGAGGCTGTTTATCAGCGCGTTCGACATCTCCGCGAACGCGACCTCCCACGGTTCGAAGGTGAATCCGCCGCCGAAGGGCGGCAGGAACGGAACCGTGCGGTTGAACGCGTCGGTCGTCTTGAAAGCGGTCATCAGGCCCGCCTCTAGCGGTGCGAGGTAGAACGCGACGAGCGCGAGCAGGACCGCGTACAGCGCGGCCCGCCTGCCGTCGGTGTCTCTCACCGTCTGCTCGACTCGCTCTCGTCTGGTGTGGTCCTCGGGATTCGGACTGGCTGGCGGACTGCTCATAGTTCACCTCGTCGGTATTCGCTGTAGAGGTACGGCGCGACCACTGCCAGCGCCATGCCGAATAGCACGATGGCGATGGCCGACCCGTACGCCCAGTTGTTCGACCCGAACGCCTCACGGAACATCAGCGTGGCGAGGATGTCCGCGGCCGGGCCGGGGTTGTTGCCGAACATCACGTAGAGGAAGTCGAAGGCCTTCAGCGCGAACACCATCAGCACCACCGCGGCGCTCATGGTCGAGGCCCGAAGCTGTGGCAGGATGACCCGCCAGTACATCTTCAGGGTGCTCGCGCCGTCCACCTTCGCCGCCTCGTAGTGAGCGGTCGGAATCGCTCGGAGTCCCGCGAGGTACACCACCATCGCGTACCCCGAGAACTGCCAGATGAGCGCGAAGATGACCGCCGCCAGTTTCGTGTCGGGGTTCGAGATCCACTGCAAGGCGAGGAAGTCCAGCCCGAGCTGGCGGAGCGTGACGTTTATCATCCCGATTTCGGGGTTGTACATCCACGCCCAGAACTTCGCGGTCACGACGAACGACAGGCTCATCGGCAGCAGGTAGATGATTCGGAAGGTGTTCTCGAACCGTATCTCTTGGTCCACGAGGATGGCGAGCAGGAGACCGAACACGAGACAGATCGTCGTGAACGCCACCAGCAGGACCAACGTGTTCTGGGCCGCGGTCCAGAACGACGGGTCCGAGAACGCCCGGCGGTACATTTCGAGGTCGAACGCGGAAATCTTGTACTCCGGCAGCAGTAGCCCCTCGAAGTCCGTCAGCGAGATGACGAGGTTCCACCCGATGGCCCCGTAGACGAAGAAGCCCATCAGCAGGAACGGCGGGAGCCAGAACGGCATCGACTTCACGAAGTCGCTCGAAAGGAACGACCCGCCCGTGCGCGTCTCGGTCTCGGCGGGTTCGGCGGAGTCGCCGGTGACGGTGGCTCCGCCGTCAGAACGGAGTTCTGACGAGCCTCGCGGACCGTCGGCCTGCTCACCGCCGTCGGTCCGGAGTTCGGGCGAGGCTCCCGAACCCTCGCCCCGCTCGTCGCCGTCCGTCCGACCCGGATTGGCCTCCTCGCGGTTCCCAGGGGGTATCCGTCGGAGTACGTCTTTGAGTCGTTGCATGTGAAAAAGGGACAGTCGGAACCGACTTCAGTTGAACGCCTGCGTCAGTTGCTTGTAGGTCTTGTCTACGTTCCAGCCCGAGGTGAACGTGGACATCGCGTCGCCGAAGTTGCTCTTGGCTTCCGGCGGGATGGCGAGTCCGTGCTGGATGGACTTGACCTGCGACTCGGAGTTGGCGAAGTCGTCCATCTGGCGGCTGAGGAACGGCCCGAACTTGTCTTTGGGCACGTCGGTCCGCGGCGGAATCGACCCCTTCTTGGGGTTGAACCGCTCTTGAGCCTCCACGGAACCGCAGTACTGGAGGAACTTCTCGGTGGCCTTCGGCGACGGGTTGTTCTTCGGGAACGGGAACGAGTCCATGTTGAGCGCGTAGATGCCGTCAGTGCCGGGGAACGGAACCTGCCCCCAGTCCTTCTCGAACTCGAAGCCGTCCTGTCCGCGGTACATGCCCGCGGCCCAGTCGCCCTGATGGAAGAAGGCGGCTTCGCCGTTGATGACCTTCTTGTTCGCCTCGGTCCACGAGATGGAGCCGGCGTCGTCGTTGAAGTACTGCTTGTACTCCTTGACGATGCTGAGCGAGTCCTTGATGGCCTTCTTGTTCGCCTCGACCTTCCCCTCGGTGAAGGCGACGTAGGTCTCACGCCCGTACTCGCCGAGCAGGACCTGCGCCCAGAGCTGGGAGGTGGACCACGCGGACTTGGTCTGGTGGGCCATGCCGACCGCGTCGGTCTTGTTCTCGACCTTCTTCATCGCCGAGACGAGGTCACTGGGCTTCGAGATGGACGAGGGGTCCACGCCCGCCGACTCCACGACCTTCTTGTTGTAGAAGAGGTTGTTGAGTCGGTGGATGTTGATGGGGACCGTGACGAACTTCCCGCCGGGCTTGGCGACGTCCTTCGGTCCCTGCTTGTACGCGCTCTTCATGTCGTTGGTGCCCCACACGGAGTCACCGATGTCCTTCAGCTTGTTCGCGTCCACGAACGGCTGGAGGTGCGCGCCGGGCCACGCCTGCCACGAACTCGGCGGGTTTTTGTTCAGGACGCGCTTCTTGATGACCGTCTTGAGGTTCTGACCCGCACCGCCGGGGACCGGGTTCTGGTTGACCTTGATGTCCGGGTGCTTCTGCTTGAAGCCCTCGAACAGCGCCTCGACCGCCGCGGCACCGTCGCCGCCGGTCCACCAGTGCTGGACCTCCAGCGTGTTGTAGTTCGAGGAGGAGTCCTCGGTCGTGGTGTCGCCGCCGTCGGACGACTCCGTGGTCGTCTCCGAACCAGAGTCGGTGGTCGTCGTAGAGTCGCCTTCGCCACCGCCGCCCATGCAACCGGCCAGCCCGGTTACGCCGATAGTACCCGCACCGGCCGCCTTGATGTAGTCGCGCCGAGAAACGTCGGAACCTTCGTTGGCATCTGTCATACTGTAAGCCTAAGAGATAAAATGCAGTACCAGCTACTTAAGCGTTGTTGAAATTAATGCGTCTCCGAGTAAATTGTTAATCGGTAGCACAGTCTCCGAGAATAGCCCGTTCAAAGCCGTAAAGTTCCGTATTTCCGCATCTATGTTCGTGAATTTAGTCGGGTGTATACTCGAACGTACCACCCGTCTAGACGGGTATTTTATAACTACAGCCGTTGTGAACTTCGCCATCGTGACACTGGTTTGACTATCTAAGCGACGGAACGCGTCTTCGATGCCGCCGAACGGAACGGCGGCCGCTTCGAGCGCCTGCGCCCTTCGCTTCGATGCTCACGGCTCTCGTCTCGTCCCCGTCAGTGCGGCGTCGAGACCGAGTGCGCACGATATTTATCTGCGGGGGAAGGACCTTCGAACGTATGAGCGACGAGGACTACCGAATCGAAGAGGACAGTCTCGGAGAGATGCAGGTCCCGACCGACGCCTACTGGGGGGCACAGACCCAGCGCGCGCTCCAGAACTTCCCCATCTCGGGCATCACGTTCGGGCGGCGGTTCGTCCGCGCTCTCGGCGTCGTCAAGAAGTCCGCTGCGCGAGCGAACCGCGACCTCGAACTGATTCCGGAGGACAAGGCCGACGCCATCGTCGAGGCCGCCGACGAAGTCATCGAGGGCCGCCACGACGACCAGTTTCCCGTGGACGTGTTCCAGACCGGGAGCGGGACCTCCACGAACATGAACGCCAACGAGGTCATCGCCAACCGCGCCACCGAAATCTACGGCGGCGAGGTCGGCACGCGCGAGATTCACCCCAACGACCACGTCAACTTCGGCCAGTCGTCCAACGACGTGATTCCGACCGCGATGCACGTCGCGTCGCTGGAGGCCGTCGAGAAGGACCTCCTGCCCGCGCTCGACTCGCTCCGCGAAGCCCTCGAAGCCAAGGAAGCGGAGTTCGACGGCGTGGTCAAGACGGGCCGCACCCACCTGCAGGACGCCACGCCGGTCCGACTCGGACAGGAGTTCGGCGGCTACCGCACGCAGGTCGAGAAGGGACTCGCGCGCCTCGACCACGTCAGAGACCACCTCTCGGAGTTGGCCCTCGGCGGCACCGCGGTCGGCACCGGACTGAACACCCACCCCGACTTCCCGGAGAAGGCGGCCGAGTACATCTCCGAGGAGACCGGCGTCGAGTTCCGCGAGGCCGACGACCACTTCGAGGCCCAAGCCGCCCACGACGCGATGTCCGAGGCCCACGGCGCGCTCCGGACCATCGCGGGGTCGCTCAACAAGATCGCCAACGACCTGCGCCTGCTCGCCTCCGGACCCCGGAACGGACTCGGCGAGTTGGAGCAACCGGAGAACCAGCCCGGTAGCTCCATCATGCCCGGCAAAATCAACCCCGTCGTCGCCGAGGCGGTCAATCAGGTCCACAAGCAGGTCGTCGGCAACGACGCCGCCGTGAGCGCGGGCGCGGCCGAGGGCCAGATCGACCTCAACCTCTACAAGCCCGTCCTCGCGCACAACTTCCTCCAGTCCGCCGAACTGCTCGCCAACGCCAGCGAGGTGTTCGGCGAGAAGTTCGTCCGGAAACTCGAAGCCAACGAGGAACACGTCGAACGGCAGGTCGAACAGAGCATGGCGCTCGCCACGGCGCTCAACCCCCACATCGGCTACGACAAGGCCAGCGACGCCGCCAAGACCGCGCTGAAGGAGGACAAGACCGTCAAGCAGGTCGTCGTGGAGAAGGGCTACCTCAGCGAGGAGGAGGCCGAGGAGGTCATCGACCCCGAGAAGATGACCCACCGCGGGATTCTGGGTAGCGACGACTGAGTCGTACGACCCCGTCCAGCGTCGGTCCATCCGCTGCGGTTTCGCCGGAACGGGGGTGAGTCATTCCTGTGTCTGCCGAATCAGGGACAGTAGCTCCCGCGCGTCCGAGAGCTTTTTCTGACGGAGTTCTTCCCCGATGGAGGGCGAATCTAAGCCTTCGAGCGCGTTGAGCGCGCGGTCGATTCCATAGATGCTCCGGACGAGACGCTCGCCCTCCTCGTACGTGATGTCCTCGCGGTCGATTCGCTGTTTGCGTTCGAGACGCTCCCGCTTGAGTTTCGTCTTCATCGCCTCGATTCGGTCGCGCTCGTCGTCGGGAATCGTATCGAGACGCTTACACTCGAACACGAACTCGTTCAGGTCGATGGTGGTTCCCTGAACGGTGAGTTCGTCGGGAATCTCGCGTCCGACCGTCGCCGACGAACGCTGCGTCCTGTCGAGGAGCCGTCGTCGTTGGCGTTCGTTCATGGTGTTCGTGTCCGTAACTCGAACTGACGGCAGGATAAGCGTTCGGAGCAATCCGTTACTCTGAGCGAAATGACACCAACGTTTACCTTCCGAGGACCGTAGGTTCGCGCGATGAACGACGGAGAATCGGACCCGACGGAGGTGTTCGACCTCGTCGGGAATTCCACTCGGATGAACGTTCTCCGAGCGCTAGCCAGCGCCCACAGCGACGCGCCCACCGACCCGTGGCTCGAATACGGCGAACTCCAAGAGGCCGCGGGCGTCAGCGACAACGGGAACTTCAACTACCACCTCGACCAACTCGACGACCTCGTCGTGAAGCGTGAGGCGGGATACCGACTCTCGCGCATCGGAATGGGAGTCGTCTCGACGGTTACCTCCGGGTTCTTCGACCCGAAGTGGACGTGGGGACCGGTCGATGCGCCTGGGGACTGCCTCTACTGCGACGACTCGCCGCAACTCCGCTACGAGGACGGGATACTCTGGCTCGGGTGCGGAACGGACGACCACGACGTTCCCCTGTCGGTTCCGCCGAGCCTCCTCGACACGCACCCCGAGGAGGACGTGGTCGAACAGATCGCGTTCCTCGAAAACCAGTGGAGCGCGCAGACCCGCCGAGGAATCTGCTCGGAGTGTCAGGGCTACGTCGACGGTGAGATCGAGTTCGGCGGCGCACGAGCCGACCACTACCACTACCACGGACACTGTCACCGCTGCGGATTTCAACACGGCATCCCGGTGGGACTGTTCCTCGTCGGTCACCCCGCCGTCGTCAACTTCTTCTACGAACGCGGAATCGACGTTCGGGCTACCCCGTTCTGGACGTTGGAGTTCTGCAAACCCGGCAGTGAGACGGTGCTGTCCGAGAGTCCGCTCCGGTTGCGGGTGGACGTAACCCACGACGGCGAGACGCTGTCGCTCACGCTGAATCGAGAGGGATCGGTCGTCTCCACCGAGCGAACCGAAGGCCCCGCCGAAGCGAGCGCGGAACGGGAACCGTGACGAGCGGCCCGATTGCCCATCAACCGTTTCAGGCTGGCTACCGTGTCTCCTGTACAATGTCCGACAGCGACACCGCGAGGTTCGACATGACTCGCAACGAAGCGCGGGTAGTCATCGCCGCGCTCTCCGACGAGGAGATGACCGCCTCGGGCGACCGGGGGATGCGCCTCCAGAACGTGCAGGACCACCTCGCCGCGGAGTTCGACTTCGACGAACACCGAGGCGTGGAGAAGGGCGAGATGGCCGCCGAGGACGACACGGGATGGCTCGACAACGACGCCATCTTCGGCGGTAACGACCCCGACGACACCGAGGAAATCGAACTGTCCCGCGCCGAGGCCGACGTCGTGACCGACGCGCTGACCGACTTCGAGTTGGACGAGACCCACGAGAATGCCGGGACCGCCGAGAACGTGCGCCAGCGAATCGCCGACTCGTTCGACGACCGGTAGTACCCTCCGGCGACGGTCGAACCGTCCGAGGCTTCAGAACGGGAGCGCGGCGGTGAGCGCGCCGGCGATACTGCCGACGACGGTCTCCCAGACCGAGAAGCCCGTGAAGATGGACAGCACGGTGTCGAGACCGAAAAAGAGGAACAGCACCGCCCCGGCGTAGTGGGCCTTCCGCACGTCGAACTTGTGAGAGAAGGTGTGGAAGAAGAAGGCGTTGGCGAGGCTGACCGGGAGGATGGCCAGCATCTCGCCCGCCCAGATGGCCGACGTCGCACCGTACTGGGTCGCGAGACCGATGGTGACCAGTTGGGTCTTGTCGCCGAACTCGCCGGTGACCATCATCACGAAGATGGGGAGGAAGCCGCCGAAGACGGTGGGAACCTCGCGGCCGAACACCGACACGTCGAGGTCGCCGGTGCCCATCATCCCCCCGTCGGTCTCGGCGAGCGTCTCGCCGCGCTCGGGGGCCGACCGCACGAGGAGCGCCGCGAAGGCGAGGAAGAGCGCCGCGGTGAACGCGTCGAGGTAGACCTGCGGGAGCGCGCCCTGTAGCGCGCTCCCGAACCAGATTTCGAGCGCGGTCCATCCGGCGAACGCGCTCCCGGCGGCCCCGACGACGATCCACGGGTTGTACCGCGTCGAGAGACCGGCGATGATGAACTGGACCTTCTCGCCGGGAAGCACGGCCAGTTGCGCGGTGAACGCCACGACGACGATTTCGAGCCAGCCGGTCATCGAGCCGCCACCTCCGCGGTCTCGCGTAACCGAATCGCCCGCGACGCGTGGACGAAGAGAGAGAGCATGGTTGGTCAAAATTAGATACGTCTAAACTAAAATGGCTTTCTTTCTAATCGGGGGCTCGAAGCCGGCTTCGAGTCGTTGGGACTGTCGAAATCTACCGACTCGGGAGAGAAAAGCGACGTGGCCGACTCGGAGGACGCGACCGAGTTCGGCTGATTCGCTACTGGTTCCGACTGGATTCGAGGTAGAGATGTCCGAGCGCGAGTCCGAACAGCGGGAGCAGGACCGCGGACAGTCCGGCGGAGACGACCCCGCCGACCAGCGTGTACTGGCCGAAGACGCTCGCCGCCAAGTTCGAAGCGCCGATAGAGGCGAAGTAGACGAGACTGACACCGAATATCTTGAGGACGTTCCCGCCACCCGCCCGCCACCCGGCCTTCAGACTGGCGAGTGGACCCTTCCCGTCGATGACGCAGGCCGGGAACGACAGCAGGAGTCTGTGGAACAGGTAGACGCCCGGCAGGACGAACGCGAAGAGGCCGAGGACCGAGATAATCCACATCGGGATAGCCACGGCCACGAGCGCCGGAACGCGCTTCGCGGCACCGCGGACGTGGTCGCCGAGCGGTCGCTCGCGGTTCGCCACGGCGTCCTCCGAACTGGTGTACGCGACGCCCCAGACCACCGCGAGCGCGACGACGTACGCGAAGTACACCGGCCAGACCCAACCGGCGATCTCCGGAACCGCGTCGGGTGTGGGCCGCGAGATGCCGAAGAGCGCGACGACCGACAGCGACGCGACGGCGAGCGCGAAGCCGACGAGTTCGAGGCGGCCGGTCAGCGCCTCCCACGACCACCGGAGCGTGTCGCCGATACCGAGGGTCCGGACGTGGACGCTGTCGGTCGGTTCGACCGATTCGTGGTGTCGTTCTGTTCCCATCGATTCTCGGTTAACAGACGGTTGATATAAATTACGGGGGTGTGCGGGAGTTGGCGCGGCTCTCCCGACGGTCCGGCGTTACTCCGACTCGGCGCTCCCGATGCCCTCACGGGCGACGCGCGCGCTGGCCTCCCGGACGAACTCGTCCGGCAGTTGCTCGATTTCGCCCGCCTGCACCCGCCAGAGATTCGCGTAGAGGCCGTCCGCCGCGAGCAGTTCCTCGTGGGTTCCCCGCTGGACGATGCGGCCGTCCTCGACCACGAGGATGGTGTCGGCGTCCCGGACCGTCGAGAGCCTGTGGGCGATGACGAAGGTGGTGCGGTCGGCCGCGAGTTCGTCGATGGACCGCTGGATGAGCATCTCGGTCTCTGTGTCCACCGCCGAAGTCGCCTCGTCGAAGACCAGAATTTCGGGGTGCTGGAGGATGGTCCGCGCGATGGCGACGCGCTGGCGCTGGCCGCCCGACAACTTGACGCCGCGCTCGCCGATGTCGGTGTCGTAGCCCTCCGGGAGATTGGTGATGAACTCGTGGGCCTCGGCGCGCTCGGCGGCCGCCACGACCTCGTCGCGGTCCGCGTCGAAGTGGCCGTACTCGATGTTCTCCCGGACCGTGCCGTCGAAGAGGAAGTTGTCCTGCCCGACGTACCCCATCGACCGCCGGAGGCTGGACAGCGTCACGTCCCGAACGTCGTGGCCGTCGATTTCGATCTCCCCCTCGTCCACGTCGTAGAGGCGCAACAGGAGTTTGACGATGGTCGTCTTGCCTGCGCCGGTCGGACCGACGACGCCGACGGTCTCGCCCGGTTCGACCTCGAAGTCCACGTCTTCGAGGACGGTCTCGTCCTCGTAGCCGAACGACACGTCCCGGAACCGGACGCGCCCCCGCACGGCTTCGAGGTCGGTGGCGTCGGGCGCGTCCTCGACGCCCGCGGGAAGGCTCATCAGCCCGAGGATGCGCTTGGTCGAGGCCTTGGCGTCCTCGTAGCGCTCCACGATGGTCCCCATCTGGGCGAGGGGGTTGACCATCCGCTGGGTCAGCAACAGGAACGTGACCAACTGGCCGACCGAGAGGTCCCCGGAGAACGGTCCCGGCGGCCCCTCCAGAATCCAGATACCGCCGACGATGAACGTGGCGATGAACGCGAGCGAGGTCAGCGCCTGCAGGCCGGGCCGGTAGACGAAACTGAGTCGGAGCGCGAGCCAGTCGAGACGGAAGTACTTGTAGGAGTGGTCCTCGACGCGCTCGTCCTCGTACTCTTCGGTGTTGCTCGCCTTGATGACCTGAATCCCGTTGAGGTTGTTCTCCAATCTGCTGTTCAGGTCGCCGATAGACGAGCGCACGTCGGCGTATCGCTCTTCGGCGAGGCGGGTGTACCAGTAGGTGAACAGTATCGAGAGCGGGATGACGAGGAGCGTGACTGCGGCGAGTTGCGGGTTGATCCACAGCAGGACGACCGCGGTGCCGGCCATCAGGACGCCTAACTGGATGGCCTCGCCCATCATCGAGTCGAGGAACTGCTCCAGTCGGTTGGTGTCGTTGCTCAGGATGGAGATGAGTTCGCCGGTCTGCATCTCGTCGAAGAACTCCATGTCGAGTCGCTGCATCTGCTGGTAGGTCGCGGTCCGGACCTCGTGTTTCACGCGGTGAGAGAACAGGTTCAGTGAGGTCTGGCGCGTAAAGTTGAGGACGGCCTGTCCGACCATCGCCACGCCCATCAGTACGACGGCGAACCAGAACTGGTCGGGGGTCTCGTTCGGGAGCCACGACGAGGGGACGACGGGGAGCGTGAACTGCTGGTTACCCCGCAGGATGGAGTCGATGGCGGCCCCGAGGACGACCGGCGGCACCAGCGAGAGGAAGCGCGCTCCGATGCTCGACAGGATGCCGACGGCGAACCAGCGGCGACTCCCCTCCCCGTAGCGCAGGAACAACTGTATCAGCGGATTCTCTACCTCGTCGCGGTGTTTCTCGACGTACTCGGCGTCGATGGCTTCGTCGGTACTCATCGAATTCGGTAATCCTCGGTAGGTATTGCCAGCCAACTCAAAAACCTTGCCGAACCAGCATGCGCGTCCGACTTCCGGTCGCCGATTCACCACCGACGCAGACGGGGAAGTCGCCACCAGCGCAGACGGGGAGACTTATCGGCCGCGAGGCACTTGTATCGGGTATGGAAGTGCTGAATCCGCGCGTCCGCTTCGCTTGGACCGTCGGTGCGGTCGTGACCGCAGGTATCGTCGGCGTCCTCGCGGCGGTGGTCAGCCGGTTCACCCTCGGTCCCTTCGCCACCGTGGGCCTCGCCGTCGCCGCTGGGGCGCTGGCGCTCGGCCTCGTCTTCGTCGTGTTGCGCTACCGGAGCTGGAGGTTCGAGGTGCGCGAGGACGACCTCTATCTCGAACGCGGCGTCCTGACGCGGGTCAACACCGTGGTCCCGTTCGTCCGCGTCCAGCACGTCGATACTCAGCGCGGCCCGGTCGAGCGCGCCCTCGGACTGGCGAGCGTCGTCGTCTACACCGCCGGTTCGCGCGGGGCCGACGTGTCGATTCCCGGCCTGACCCCCGAGCGAGCCGACGACCTCCAAGAACAGCTCCGTCGCCTCGCCATCGAGAGCGAGCGCGAGACCGACGCCGTATGAAGCTCCACCCCCTCTCGATTCCCTACCGGGCGGCCTCGCGCGGCCTGAGCGCGGGGCTGATGCTGTTCTTCGTCGGCCAGTCGGTCGGCGACACCGAGGCGCTCCCCGTCCCGATGGCGGGCCCGATACTCGTCGGACTGGCGGTTCTCGGCGTCCTCGGCGCGGCGGCGTGGCAGGTCGCCTACTACCGCCGGTTCGAGTACCGACTCACCGGCGACGGTCTCGAAATCGCGTCGGGGGTCGTCTCCCGGCGCAACCGCGAGATTCCGCTCCGGCGCATCCAGAACGTGGACATCTCTCGAAACGTGATTCAGCGCGCGCTCGACATCGCGGTCCTCGACGTGGAGACGGCCGGCGGCGGCGGGACCGAAGCCAGCCTCCGGTACGTCGGCTACGACGAGGCCAAGCGCGTCCAGCGCGAGATACAGCGCCTGAAGCGCGGCGAGGGCGACGAGACCGACGGCGAGACCGAAGAGGTCGCCGCGGCCGGCCCCGACCGCGAGGAGCGCGAGACGGTTCTCTTCGAGCTTCAGACGAGCGAACTCGCCCTGCTCAGCGTCCTCTCGTTCGACTTCCGGTACCTCTCGCTGTTGGCGTTCGGCCCGGCCGCGCTCCCGTTCGTGCCGGGGGTCGCGGAACTGGCGTTCCTCGGCGGCGTGGTGCTGGTCGGATTTCTCGTGGTCGCGCTCTGGGCGCTCAGCGCCGGGATGACGTTCGCGCGCTATTACGGCTTCCGGCTGAGTCGCCTCGACGACGAGTTGCGGTACGAGCGGGGCCTGCTCCAGCGTTACGACGGGTCGATTCCCCTCGGGAAGGTCCAGACGCTCACGCTCGACGCCAACGTCCTGATGCGGCGGTTCGGCTACGCCACGCTCGCGGTCGAGACCGCGGGCTACGGGCCGGGACAGGCTCCCTCCGGCGGGTCGGAGGCCGCGGTGCCGCTGGCGACCCGCGAGCGCGTCCTCCGCCTCGCCCGAGAAGTCGAGGCGTTCGAGATGCCCGAGTTCTCACGGCCGCCGACGCGCGCCCGGACGCGCTACGCGGTCAGGTACGCGCTCGTCCTCGTGGGCCTCGCCGCGGCGCTGTTCGCGCTGCAGGTCGTCGTCGGCCCGTCCGTGCCGATTCCGGTTCCGCTCGCCTCGATTCCGCTCGCCTTTCTCGTCGCGATCCCGGTCGCGGCCCACCTGAAGTGGCGCAACCGGGGCTACGCGGTCGGCGAGAACCACGTCCTCACCCGTAACGGGTTCTGGACGCGGACGACCAAGGTGGTGCCCTACTACCGGGTTCAGACCGTCATCCGGACCCGGACTATCTTCCAGCGTCGGCGGCGACTCGCGACGGTCCTCATCGACACCGCGAGTTCCGCGGGCGGCGTCGCCGCCGCGGTGGACGTGGACTCAGAGTCGGCGCGCGAACTGCGCGAGACGGTCGGCGAGAAGTTGCAGGCGAGTCTGAGGGCGCGGCGGGCCGGGACGGACCGAGAGTCGAACCTCGATTCTTCGCACCGAGACTGAACGGTTTTTTACCCCTCGCCGACTCATTGCCGGGTAATGACCGACCACGATTACGAGGAGTTGGGCCTCGTCGCGGGGCTGGAGATTCACCAGCAACTCGACACCGAGACCAAGTTGTTCTGTAACTGTCCGACCGAACTCCGGGAACCCGAGGAGTCCGACCGGCGGTTCCACCGCTACCTCCACCCGACGAAGAGCGAACTGGGCGAACTCGACCAGGCGGCGCTCGAAGAGAGCCGCGTCGAGCGCGAGTTCGAGTACCTCGCGTACGACTCGACCTGTCTGGTCGAGGAGGACGACGAACCGCCCCACCGACTGGACGACGAGGCCCAAGCCGTCGTCCTCGAAATCGCGCAACTGCTGGACATGGACGTGGTGGACCAAGCCCACGTCATGCGCAAAATCGTCGTGGACGGGTCGAACACCTCCGGCTTCCAGCGCTCGACGCTGATGGCCTCCGACGGCGAGATCTCGACCAGCGACGGCGCGGTCGGCATCGAGGACCTGATGCTCGAAGAGGAGAGCGCCCAGCGCGTCGAGGAGCGCGACGACGGCGTCCTCTACAGCCTCGACCGTCTCGGCATCCCACTGGTCGAAATCGGCACCAAGCCAGACATCCGGTCGCCCGAGCAGGCCCGCGAGGCCGCCGAGCAGATCGGCATGCTCCTGCGCTCGACGGGGAAGGTCAAGCGCGGACTGGGCACCATCCGCCAAGACGTGAACATCTCCATCGAGGAGGGCGCGCGCGTCGAGGTCAAAGGCGTCCAGAGTCTCGACGACATCGACGACCTCGTGGAAAACGAGGTCCACCGGCAGGTCCGCCTGCTCGAACTCCGCGAGGAACTCCGCGAGCGCGACGCCAGCGTGGGCGACGTGGTGGACGTGACCGACACCTTCGCCGACACCGACTCGGGGGTCGTCGGCTCGGCGCTCGGATCCGGCGGGAAGGTCACGGCGGTCCCGCTCTACGGCTTCGACGGTCTCGTCGGCGCGGAGATTCAACCGGACCGCCGCCTCGGAACCGAACTCTCGGACCACGCCAAGCGCCACGGCGCGGGCGGCATCTTCCACACCGACGAACTCCCGGCCTACGGCGTCACCGACGAGGAGGTGGCCGCGCTCCGCGAAGCGGTCGGCGCGGGCGAAGCGGACGCGGTGGCCATCGTCGCCGCAGACCCCGAGACCGCCGATTTGGCCATCGAGGCCGCCGCCGAGCGCGCCGAGACCGCACTGGAGGGCGTGCCCGAGGAGACCCGCGGCGCGAACGAGGACGGCACGACGCGCTACCTCCGACCCCTGCCGGGCGCGGCGCGGATGTACCCCGAGACGGACGTGCCGCCGGTCGAACCCGACCCGAGCGAGGTCGAGACGCCCGAACTGCTGACCGAGAAGGTCGAGCGCTACCAGGACGAGTACGGGCTGGACGCGGGCCTCGCCGAGCAGGTCGCCTACGGCGAGCGCATGCCCCTCTTCGAGCGCGCCGTCGACGAACTGGGCGCGGACCCGACGCTCGCGGCCGGGACCGTCGAGAGTACCGTCACGGAACTCCGGCGCGACGACGTGCCCGTCGAGAACCTGACCGAGGACCACTTCCTCGGGACGCTGGAAGCGGTCGCCGACGGCGAGACCGCGAAGGGCAACGTCGGCGCGGTCCTGACCGCGCTCGCGGAGAGTCCCGACCTGACCGCCAGCGAGGCCATCGAGCGGGAAGGCCTCGGCAGTGCGGGCGAAGACGAGGTGCGCGAGGCCGTCGTGGAGGTCGTGGAGCGCAACGAGGGACAGGTCGAGGAGCAGGGCATGCAGGCGTTCTCCGGACTGATGGGCGAGGCGATGGGCGCGCTCGGCGGGAAGGCCGACGGCGACACCGTGAGCGAACTGCTCCGCGAGGAGATTCAGAAGCGCGCCTGAAATCCCTATAGGCGTCCTTCGACCGTATTTATATCGGTATTAGGGGGTTCTGTGTTCTCTTCGGACATATACGGAAGGCTCTACTTCGTCACCGAGCAGACCCCAGTAGCCCGCGTCACCGAGCGCCCGAAGTCGAAGACGGAGCGGGGTGGCCCACGCCCGACCTCCGACCCGTAGTACCGGGCGGAGCGCCGCGAGCGGTGGCGTCGGCCGGGCCGCCGAGTTATTGTGCGCCGGCGTGGAACTCCCCGCGATGCGAGGCGTCGGGGAGTACGGGAAAATCGGTAAAGCGGTTCTGGCGGTCGCCCGCGAGGAACACCTCTCGGTCACGGCGGCGGGGCTGGCCTACTACATGTTCCTCTCGGCGATTCCGCTGTTGCTGTTCGGGTTCATCGGTCTCTCGACGCTCGACGGAATCGGGTCGCTCGTCCTCGCAGTCGAACTCGCCACCGACGACTCCGTGGCGCGCTTCTTCGAGCGGTCCATCAGGGACGACGCGAGTCGGACCCGAGCGGCGGTCATCGCCGCGGTCCTCGTGGCGTGGTCGGCGCTCCGGATGTTCGAGACGCTGCGGCGCATCTTCGCCGACCTCTACAGCGTGCGCAAACAGAAGTCGGTGTTCGACCGCGCGATGACGGTCGGACTCGGGTTCGGCGTCGTGACGCTGGCGCTGGTCCTGCTCGTCGCGTTGGGGGTCGCCCGGTCGATAGTCTTCACGTCCGCCGCGTGGACAGTTCTGGGGCCGCTGTTGCTGTTCGTCGGACTCTCGGTCGTGTTCTTCCCGCTGTACTACGTCTTCCCGTCGGAGACGAGTCCGCGCGAGGCGCTTCCGGGAACCGCGTTCGCGGCCGCCTCGTGGACGGTTTCGAGCGGGGTATTCCGGTGGTACGCCGGACTCTCGGAGAGCGTTCGGTTGTACGGAATCGTCGGCGGGGTGCTGTTGCTGCTCGCGTGGCTCTACGTCGCCGCGTTGGTTGTACTGCTCGGAATCGTGCTGAACGCCGTGCTGGACGGCCGAGTGACCCCGGACTACGACTGGCTCCCCTCGGCGCTGTCGGACGCGAGGGCCGACTGAGCCGAGGAGTCCGAGTCCGCTACAGCGGCGTCCGCCGCCGGACTCCCGACACGAACTCGCGGGAGACGACCGACCAGTGGGGTTCGCTGACCCGCTGGGAGAGCCGGTAGGCGACCCAGACCAGCAGGATGGCGAACGCGGCGTCGGTCACCCAGTGGACGCCGAGGTAGAGCGTCGAGAAGACGATGGCCCCCGCGAGGAGCGCGGCGGTGTAGGCGTAGCGCGTGTCGGCCTTCCGAGCGTAGAGCGCCGCCAGCACCGACAGCCCGGTGTGGAGGCTCGGGAACGCCTTGACCAGCGTGTCAGTGCTGTAGATGCCGTGCTGGATGGCCGGCGTCAACTCGTACATCAGCGGTTCGACCGTCGAGAGATAGAGTCCCGACACCTTCACCGGGAACAGGAGGAAGAACGGCACCGCGCAGACGACGACGATGACGTACGCCAGCGCGTAGCGGTGGGCCTCCTCCTCGTCGTGGGCCTTCAGTTTGAAGTACGTGAACAGCACGATGAAGGGGAATCCCACGAGGTAGACGCCGGTCGCCAACACGGTGAGGGGCATGCTCGCGAACGCCTGGAACGCCGCGACGGTCGCGCCCTCGATGGCGTAGATGGCCCCGGTGAACGTCCGGGCGACGTGGAAGTTCAGCGCGAGTTTGTTGACGATCTCGGTGACGACCCACGCGACCCCGAGGTACTTCCAGTCGGTCCGGAGGAACTCGACCAACAGGGTCCGGAAGCGCTCGTCGGGGAGGAACAGGCGCTTGCCGACGAGCATGGCCGCGATGCTCGGAATCGCGACGAGGAGGGTAAACTGCGTACCGAGCGGGAGGGAGGCAAACATACTCGTAGGTAGTTATCTGCTAGTCCGATAAAAGATTTGACTTTCTGACCCCGAGCGCGACCGAGAACGTGTTACGAGACTGTGTAGCATCATTGGAACCCCCACGAACGACTCTGAAGACAGATATCGCCCGCGAGCCTGAAAACCGTTCGGGCAGAAGCCCTATCGGTCGTCCGACGTCGCCGCTCTCTCCGGAGCGTCGTCTCCGCCTTCGACCCTATCGCCCTCGCTTTTAGCGCGGCCGTCCCCACGATTGGCGCGGTCGTCCCCGCCCCCGGCGTGATAGATAGCGCGCCGGAGCAGGCCGCGGAGCGTCTGGACCTCGCGGCCGGTCGGGTGTGCGCGCCCGAGGAGACGCCGGGCGAGTCGCACCGTCTTGTCGCGCTTCTCCGCGGGGTGGTCGATGGCGTCCAAGAACTCGGCGAAGTGGTCGTAGAACCCCTCGATTTCGGCCTCGTCGGCGCGCTCGCGCTCCACGTCCGGCAGTTGGGTCTCCTCGACGGTCAACTCCCGGAGTTCGTAGAGCGTGACGGTCGCGGCCTGTCCGAGGTTCAGCGACGAGTAGTCGGCGCTAGCGGGAATCGAACACACCTCGTCCACGCGGGCCATCTCGTCGTTCGTCAGGCCGTTGTCCTCCCGGCCGAATAGCAGGCAGGTGTCGGCGTCGACGCCGGCCAGACTGTCGGCCAGTTGGTCTACCGTCTCGAAGGGGAACCGGCGGTGCTTGCGGGCGTCCTCGTTGGTCGTCGCGGTCAGGCCGACGGTGTGGTAGTTCTCCACGAGGTGGTCGAACGTCACCTCGTCGTAGTTCGGGAGGATGTCCTCGCGGGCCTGCCCGGCGAAGCCGTAGGCCTCGCTGTCGCGGCCGAACTCCGGCGGGTCCACCAACTTCAAATCGTGCATGCCGAAGTTCTTCATCGCCCGCGCGATGGTGCCGATGTTGCCCGGCGTCTTCGGTTCCACGACGGCGACGGCTGGCGGCTTCATGATGGATAATCGCGGCCCAAGTCGAGGTCGTCGGCCGGTTCCTCGGCGCTCTCGTCGGCGTCGGTTCCGTCGCCGTCGGCCGACTCTCCGCCGGCACTGGCCGACTCCGCGTCCGGGTCGGCCGTTTGCTCGTCGGCGTCCGCGCCGGTCGTGGTCTCCATGTCCCGGAGGTCGATGCGCTCGCGCTCCTCGTCGGGCATATCGACGTTCAGGTCCTCCATGTCGGGTTCCGGCGGTTCGGGGATATCCTCGGGGTCGGTCTCGACGTGTTCGACGCCGGCGTAGCCCTCCGGCGCGCGCCCGCCGTCGGCGAACCACTCGTGGAACTCGTCCTGTAGCTCTTGCTGGCCTTTGTACCGTCTCCCGTCCTCCTCGGCGAACCAGTAGAGGAAGTCGGGTTCGTGGTCGGCACAGAGGACCACCTCGCCGAGCGGTTCGCCGTAGACGACTTCCGACTCGTTGCACTCGTGGACGTTCTCGTCGCCGTGAATCAGCCAACAGCCGTCGCACGGCGAGGCGACCAACGCCTGCAACCGGACCAGTCGCTTGCGCGAGTCCGTGGGGATGTCGTCCATCGGCTTGAACTCGCCGTCCTCGGTGAACACCTCGTCCTCGTCGAACCGCCAGCCGCGAAGCCCGATACTGACTTTGCCCATCTCGTCGGGGGTTCGGGTTCGGTAGTGAAAAAGAGCGCGCTCTGCGCTCCTACCGCACGCGTTCGGGTCGGAACGTGTGAGTTGGAGGCAGATTCTCGCGGTCGTTCGGGGTCGCTACTGTCGGACCGCGTTCGTCGCCTCTCGCATCACGTCGAGCGCCTTCTCTATCTGCTCCATGTCGGTCGCGTAGGAGATGCGTGCGTAGCCCTCGCCGTGGTCGCCGAACGCCTCGCCCGGCACGACGACGACGCCGCGGTCGAGCACCTCGTCGGTCCACCCCTCGGGGACCTTCGGCATCGCGTAGAACGCGCCCTGAGGCGTCGGACAGTCCAGCCCC
This sequence comes from Halorussus gelatinilyticus, assembly GCF_023238445.1. GTDB lineage: Archaea > Halobacteriota > Halobacteria > Halobacteriales > Haladaptataceae > Halorussus > Halorussus gelatinilyticus. Next base: position 3,289,715 of record NZ_CP096658.1, read on the forward strand.
ATGTCGGCGAAGCCGTCGAGGAGAACGTCGCGGCGCTCCTCGAACGCGGCGACCATCTCGTCCACGCAGTCCTGCGGGCCGGAGAGGGCGGCCTCGGCCGCGAACTGTGCCGGAGCGCTGGCGCAGGCCTGCACGTACTGGTGGACCCGGAGCATGCGCTCGATGCGGCGCTCGCTCGCGGCGACCCAGCCGAGTCGCCATCCGGTCATCGAGTAGGTCTTCGAGCAGGCGTTGACCACGACCACGTTGTCCGACTCGGCGTAGCTCATCGGCGAGTGGTGGTCGCCCTCGAAGACGATGTGTTCGTACACCTCGTCGGAGATACAGAGGACGTCGTGTTCGTCCGCGATGCGGGCGAACTCCTTCATGTCCTCCTCGCTCTGGACCGCGCCGGTCGGGTTCGCGGGGCTGTTGACGATGAAGGCCGCCGTCTCGTCCGTAATCGCTTCCTCGACCGCGGCGGGGTCGAGCGTGAGGTCCTCGCGGAGCGCGACCGGTTTCGGGTCGCCGCCGGCGATGCGGGTCAGCGCCTCGTAGGAGACGAAACCGGGGTCGGGATAGACGACCTCCTCGGCGAGGTCCACGTGCGCTTCGAGCGCGAGGTGGAGCGCCTCGCTCCCGCCCGCCGTCGCGATAAGGTTCTCCGGCGGGACCGAGAAGTCGTTGTCCCGGTCGTGCTTCGCGCTGATGGCCTCGCGGAGGTCGAGCGTCCCCTTGTTGGAGGTGTAGGCGTCGGCCTGCCCGTCCTCGATGGCCTCGACCGCGGCCTGCCGAGCGTGTTCCGGCGTCGGGAAGTCGGGTTGCCCGATGCCGAGGTTGATGGCGTCCTCGCCCGCCGCCTCGAACACTTCGCGGATGCCGCTGATGGAGACCTGTTCGACCCTGTCGGAGAAGTCCGTCATACCGTCAACTCACGGAACCGGACCGGATAATTCTTAGTATGTGAACCGGAAACGAGCGACGCACTTCCGGACCGACGCGACGACGCCGCGATGCCCGTTCTCCTCGGCGTCGCGGCGTCCCCGCGTCGTCGCCGGGTTCCCCTTCGTCGTTGAATCTTACTCGTCGCTGAATCTCTCCTCCGTCGCCGAGTTATCACGACGCGACGGCCACATCGTGTCAGGAATCTATTAAACTTAATTTTCAGAGAAAAATTTAATATTCTAAAGTATGTACTAAAAGTTGAAATGCCGCAGAAATTCAATCGGCGTTCGGTCGTAAAGTCACTCGGAATCGCCGCGACGGGAATCACCGGAACCGCCGCACTCAGCGGGACCGTGAGCGCGTTCGCGGAGGGAGAACAGGTCGAAGCGACGACGAACCTGAACACGCGCAAGCGACCCGGAACGGAGTCGTCGGTCGTCGCCACCGTCTCGCCCGGCGAGGTCGGCGAAATCGTCAACGGTCCGACCAACGAAGACGGCTACACGTGGTGGGGCATCCACTGGCTCAACCGCGACGTGTGGGGCTGGTCCGTCGAACGATACCTGACCTCCTCCGGCGGTAGCGCGGGCACCGACATCGTCTGGCCGATGAACGGCGTCATCTCGTCGGACTACGGCTGGCGAACCATCAACGGACAGGACGAATTCCACGGCGGCGTGGACATCGACAACAACAACATCGGCGTCGGCACGCCCATCTACGCCGCGCGCGCCGGGACCGCCTACACCGCCTACGACTCGGGCGGCTACGGTAACTACGTCTACATCGACCACGGCAACGGCTACGAGACCGAATACGGCCACCTCAACAGCTTCGCGGTCTCGGACGGACAGCAGGTCAGCCGCGGCGACAAGATCGGTGGCATGGGCAACTCCGGCAACTCGACCGGACCGCACCTCCACTTCGGCATCGAGCAGAACAACGACCCGAAGCCCATCCCGAGCGACAACTACCAGAACGTCAGCGCGCTCGGTGCGATAAACAAAGACTACAGCGGCCTGTAGTTCGGCAGTCTCGACGGCGGCTTTTTTCGGCGGAAGCGGGCGTTAGGAGAGTCGCGCCGCGATGTCGGCCTCGGTGATGATGCCGACAGTGCTGCCGCGCTCGGTCACGATGACAGCCTTGTTGTGCCCGAGGTCGGTACTCAACTCGTCCAACGTGGCGTTCCGGCCCTTGGTGGGGAAGCTCTCGCCCATGAACTCCGAGACCGGTCTGTCGCGCGACTCCTCGCCGACGCTCATCAGGTCCTCGAAGCTGATGGAGCCGACCGGCACGCCGTCCTCGATGACCGGCAGTTGCGAGAACCCCGCTTCCTGCATCTTCGTGACCGCCTGACTCACCGAGTCGTCGGGACCGACGCTGACCACGTCCTCGTGCATCAGGTCGCCCGCGCGAACGATGTCGCCCTCCGACTCGTCCAAGGCGTCCACGATGTGCCGGAGCGTCGAGAGCCGCGGGTCCACGTCGCCGCCTTCGATGCGGGCGATGAGCGGCTGCGAGACGCCCGCGCGGTCGGCCAGTTCGCTCTGCGTGAGGCCGAGTTCGGTCCGGCGCTCCCGGATGTCTTGGGGCGTCGGTAGTTCCATGCCCTCGCATAACTAACGGTTATAAATAAAGGTTCGGTTCTGCGCGCCGAGACCGGCGGTCTCGGCACGCCCGCGGTGCGGTCGGTCAGGGTTCGGCCGCGGACCGACTCACTCGTCGCTACCGAGTTCGATGTCCTCGTCTTCCTCGTACTCGATGGTCTCGACCACTTCGAGGGGCACGTCGCGGAGCGCGCCGCCGATTTCGCTCTTGCCGATGCGCTGGGCGTGTTCCTCGCTGTCGGCGTTGAACACCTTCATCTCCAGCAGGAGACCAACGAGCGCGGTTCCGGCCGCGATGAACGCCGAGTCGAACGGTTCGCCGCAGGCCGGACAGGGCGTCGCGCCGACTTCGACCTCCACGTAGTCCATCTCCTTGTCGTTGAGTCGCTTTCCGGCCTCGCTGACCGCGACGCCGATGGCGTCGTCGATGTCCTCTACGTCACGTACCAACCATGCCGCCTCCATCGCAACGAGGTAGTTGCTCATATCGAGGGGTCGTTCCGCGGTGGTTCGTGTCTTTCGGTTTTGAGGCGGCTCGCGTGGCCCGTGCGCACGGCGCACACGGACTCACGGAGGTCCATCGAGGTCACACCCCGTGGAGGCCCGCCGAAGTCTCACTCCACGAAGGTCCGTCGGGAGTGCCCCGGACGCGCGCGAGGTGCGGACGAGAGCGGTATGATTCTCATAAGTTATGCCTACGCCGAGCGTCGCCAAGTCGATGCCTACGTCCGCGCGGCCCGGAACTCGTCTCTCGTTGGACCGAACCAAAGCTCGCTTGAACCGCAAGACTGCGCCGACCCAGAATCATAGAATAGTTCATTATGAATTATTTCTTTCAACAATGCTTTTATACTCCCTCGGCCGACCCTCGCTCGAGGTACGAACCCAGATGTCCACACGGATTCACCGTGCAATCGTGTTCGCCCTGTACCAGACGACCGTCGCAGCCAGCATCTTGCTGTTGCCGCTGGCCGTCCTGACCAGACAACTCGGCGTCACGCTCCCGGCGCACAAAATCGTACAGCGGTTGGAGCAGGCTTACGACGCGACGGTCTGATTTCCCCCGACGAACGGCGCGGCGACTTCTCGACCGACCAGTCCCGGAGTGGCGACTCCGGCAAAGACGACCGAGACCCCGGTCGTCCGAAGAGTTGGTTTTATCAGTGCCGGCGGACTAGGGACGTGTAATGCGTAGCCCAATGCACGGTTCCGAATTCTCTCAGAACGTCTCGCGTTTCGCAGCCGACAACACGAACCCTCACGAGCCGGAACTCGGTTCGCTTCCGAACCGCTCGGTGGACACCGAGGACATCCAAGAGCTGAAGACCGGTACCACGACCATCGGTCTGACGACGACCGACGGCGTCGTGATGGTCACCGACCAGCGTGCGAGCCTCGGTAACATGGTCTCCTCGAAGACCGCCCAGAAGGTCGAGCAGGTCCACCCGACCGGCGCGCTCACCATCTCCGGGTCGGTCTCGGCCGCCCAGTCGCTCATCCGCACGCTCCAAGTCGAGGGCAACCTCTACGACTCCCGGCGCGGCGAGGAGATGAGCATGACGGCGCTCTCGACGCTGACGAGCAACCTCCTGCGCTCGGGCGGCTTCCTCATCACGGTGCCCGTTCTGGGCGGCGTGGACGAGGAGGGCGGACACATCTACTCCTACGACGCGCTCGGCGGCGTGACCGAGGAGACCTACAGCGTCTCCGGGTCCGGGTCGCAGTTCGCGCTCGGTGTCCTCGAACAGGACTACCACGAGGACCTGAGCCAGGACGAGGCTCGCGAAGTCGCCATCCGTGCGCTCAAGAGCGCGGTCGAACGCGACACCGCCTCCGGTAACGGCATGTGGCTCGCCGAGATCGACGAGGAAGGCGTCGAAATCTCCGAGTACGAAGACTACGACGAAGCGCTGTAGAACGCCGAATCCGCTTTTGGGGCGTCACGCCCGACCCCGCTATTTTCACCCGGTAGCGCGAGCTATCCGCATCGAGGCAGGGGCGGTCGCTCCGCGTCGGAGAGTCGTCCGACGAAGACGGGTTCGACGACGACGGGCGTCGCTACGCGGCGCGGGTCCGCTCCGCGAAGACGACCGTCGCGACGGCGTGAATCGGCGCGACGAGCGCGGTACTCGCCGCGGGACCGACGACGGGGACGCTCCCCAGTAGCCACGCGCCGAGGCCGAACAGGACGACGAGGCCGAAGACGGTCGCGCCCTCGCCGACGGCGCGCCAGCGACTCCGACGCATCGCCCCGCGGACCCCCGACCCGCCGACCACCAGCGCGGGCGCGGCGAACAGGCGGACCGCGGCCACGGCGTAGACGACGAGACCGACGACCGCGAGCCAACCGAGTCCGTCGAGGAGTCCGAACAGGCCGACGAGGACGTGCGCGACGACGACGAATCCGAGGTAGGGACCAAGACGGGCGGAATCGAATGGGGCGGAACTGAACCGAGTGGAATCGAATCCGACGGAATCGAACCGAGCGGAACCCGACCGGTCGCCCGAAGTCGAGTGACCCCCGGACTCGCCGGCGTCCATCGCAAGCGAGAGGGTGAGCCACCCGGCGATTCCCACCGCGAGGAACGCCGCGAGTTCGAGACCGAGAGTCCACGCCAGATACCCGGTTTCGAGGTCCACCAGCGCCGCGGGTCGAGTCCCGGCCGCGCGGAGTCCCGTCGGATAGAACCGATACGCCACGCCGACGGTCACGTCGCCGACGAGTTCGGGCGCGGTCGTCGGCACCGGGTCGTGCACCCGGAGCCAATCGACGCCGGTCAGGACGACCCCCGCGACGAGGAATGGGACCGCGAGCCACGGGTCGGCGACGATGCGACCGACGGACTCCCGGAGGACCCCCGAGACCGACGTACTGGGCAGGCGGTCGCGGTCCACGTTCTCCGCGGGCGCGACGCCCCGTCCGTCTCCGGGCGGGTCGTCCGGATTCCCGGTCGGTGCGTCGGCGCTCATCGGTCCTCCTCCAGCGCGAGGAGTCGGTCGTGGGCCACGAGGTAGATTGTCCCGTCGCCGACCGCCGGCGTCGAGAGCGGCACGCGCGACTCGTAGCGCCACCGGACAGACCCGTCGGCGGCGTCGAGCGCCACGAGTTCGTCGTAGTTGCGACCGTAGACCACGCCGTCGGCGACCACCGGAGTCCCCTCGCTGAAATCCGGCGCGGACCACAACTGTTCGCCCGTCTCGAGGTCCAGCGCGTGAAGCCGGCCGCCGGTCGCCGACTGGACGTACACCGTGCCTTCCGCCACCGCGGCCGCGCCCTCGGTCGCGTTGCCGCCGTGGTCCGCGCGCCAGCGGACCGACCCGTCGTCTGCGTCGAGGAGCGTGACGCCGGTTCGGTCCGGGACGACGACGCCCTCGCGGGTCGCGGTCGGCGCGAGGACCATCTGTTCGCCGAGGTCGGTCCGCCACAGTCGCTCGCCGGTCGCGGCGTCGTAGGCCGTCGCGCGCGAGGGCCAGTTGACCGCGAAGACCCGGCCGTCTCGGACCGCTGGCCGCCGGAGTTCGTCGCCGGGCGAGGCGCGCCACAGTTCCCGGCCGCTGCTCGCGTCGAGCGCCGCGACGTGTTTCGTCCCGGGGACCGCCGCGTAGACCGTGCCCCCGACCGCGACCGGCGGGACCACCGTCGGCGGGCCGAAGACGCTGAACCCCGGTTCGCGGCCCGGACCGTGCCACCGCTCGACGCCGAACTGGCGGCCGAACAGTCGGAGTCCGCCGCCCGCGTTCAGACCGTAGACGCCCCGCGGTGCGGCCGTAGCCAGCGTCTCGGTGTCGTAGGCCTCGGCCGCGCTCCCCGCCGGACTCGACCGATACGACCCCTCGTGGGCGAAGCGCGTCTCGCCGGTCGCGGCGTCGAGCGCGAGGAGGACCCGCCCGGTCGCGTAGAGCGTTCCGCCGAGGAGAATCGGCGACGAGGTGCCGCCGGAGAACCGGTCCGGTTCGCGTCGCCACTTCACTTTCGCGCCGTCTTTCGGCCCGGTGGCGTCGGGGTCGTAGCCGGTGCCCGCGGCGTCGTAGCGCGCCATCGGCCAGTCGAGCGTCGGGTCGGAACCGGCGTTCGACCGGGCGGCGGCGTTCGATTCGCTGGCGGCGCTCGAATCGCTGGCGCGGAGCGCGCCCAGTCCGACCAGTCCGGAGCCGAGTCCGGCGAGGGCGGACCGTCGAGAGAGCGTCGAGGGTCGAGAGGGCGACGACTGCCGAGAGGAGTCGGAGACCATACCGGATGGTGGTATCTACCCAACAAGAAACTCCTGATTGGGCGTCAGTCCTCGCGTTCCAGTTCGGTGTCGCCCCGGCCTACCCAGTCGGCGAACGTCCCGTCGATGAGCGTCTCGGCCTGTCGCTCGACGTACTGGCTCTGCATCGCGTACACCGCGTCCGAGAAGTCCGCGCCGTCGTCCAACTGCTCGCGGACGCGCTCGCGCTTCCAACTCGCGGGAGTCAGGCAGTGGCGTGCGCGCTGGCGGAGCGGATACAGGTACTTGGCGGCCTCTTGGTCGCTCAGCCCGCGCATCTGGAGACCGTCCTTGGCGTGGGCGAAGATGTCCTCGTAGACCGCCTCGTGGTCGGTCGTCTCCTCGCCGCCGTTGGTGATCCAGTAGAGGTCGGCGTCGAGTCCGTCTTCCATCGCGTCGTAGAAGTTGTCCTTGGCGACCACCCAGTCGAGGTGCCGGACCGGGTGTTCGCGCCGGTAGGTCGATTCCAGCAGGCCCGCGAACGCGGCCTGAAACGCGATGGAGTCCCTGACGGTCGGTTGGGCCGCGATGGGCCGGAACTCGATACGGGCGTTGGCGGCCGACCGGGTGGCCCCGCCGAACACCGGGCGAACCCACCGCCAGTAGGTCCCGTGCTTGTGCCGGAAGTGGGCGAACTCGTCGTCGAACCGGTCGGTGGTCTCGACCGGCATCGGGACGATGGTCCGGTCGTCGGCGATGCGCTCGACGGCCTCCTCGACGCTCTCGAAGTCCCGCGGGAATCGCACTTTGTCGGACTCGTCCACCGAGCGATTGAGGACCGTCTCGAAGACGCCGATGCGATGCTCGTCGTACCCGTCGGCCAGAATCTCGTCGGCGGTGGCGTCGTCGTAGAGGTCCGGCGGGAAGAACGGGGAGTTGACCCCGAGCGCGAGCAGGGGTCCCGCGATGCGAATCGCGTACTGAAAGTAGGTCGGCAGGTCCCGCGCGTGAGGGACCTGATAGTGGGGCTGGATGGAGGTGATGAGGCTCTCGGGCATCACGGTGTCGGCCGACAGCGAGACGTGCGGGGCGTCGAGACACATCCCGGCCTCGCCGTCGGAGTTGGCCATCGCGTGGTAGCGCACCGAGTCGCTCATGTTCGAGGCGATACGGACCCCGCGGTCCGAGACGCTATTGGTCAGGTACTGGCGGGCCGTCTCGCCCTCTGGCGGGACGGTCCACATCGCGTCGCTGACCAACCGCATCCCCTCGGCTCCGGTGCGGTCCTCGGCGGCCGAGAGGCGGGCCTTCACTTCGGCCTCCTGTGACGCCAGCCCGTGGGTGTTCAGCGGTTGCGGGCTGGTGGACATCTCGGCGTTGTGAAGCCCCAGTTCCTTCTCGAAGCCGATGAGGTCGAGGAGTCGCCGCGGGACCCGCCGGAGCGCGCCGCCCTCGGCGTCCACGGCGTAGAACTCGTACTCGAAGCCGATGATGGCCTGCGGGTTGTCGAACGTCCCGGCGTCCACCTCCTCGACGATGACCTCGGCGTCCGCTTCGACCTCCGCTTGGAACTCGTCGGGAGCGACCGAAAGCACGTCTTCGACCTGCCCGGCGAGGTCGGACTCAGGCATACCCGGTACGTCTCGCGGGACTGCCTTGAATCCACGGGCCATCGTCTCAGACCGTCTCGTCGGGCTCAGACGCCTCGTCGGGTTCAGGCGTCTCGCCGGGTTCAGACGTCCCGGCTGGCTCCCGGCGCTCTCGCTCGGCGTCGGCGACGAGCGACCCGGCGACTCGGAACGCCGCGAGGTCGAGCGCCGCGAACAGCAGGCCGACTATCGCGCCGACGACGAACGCCAGCAGCGACGCGACGCCCGCGATGGCGAGGAAGTAGAAGACTCCCCTGAGGTCAACCGACTCGACCGACACCGTCGAAGCGGCGAAGACGCCGACGAGCACCCAGAGGAACAGCACGCCGTCGACTCCGGCCCACTTCCCAGCGGTCCCGAGGACGACCGAGCGCGAGACCGGGCCGTCGCGCCCCGCCGCGCCAATCGCGGCGAACGCCCGGCGAGTCGTCCACCACGTCGTCGCCCAGAGCCCCAGATAGAGTCCGAGACCGAGCAGCGTGTCGAGACCCGACAGCAGGTCGCCGAGCGCGCCCGACAGGTAGATTGCGCCGACGAGGACCGCGGTCAGCGCCGCGGTGTGGAACGACGCCAGCGCCCAGACGACCAGCGGGTCGTCGGCGACGCGATGGACCGCGAGCGGCGACGCCGACTCCTCAGCCATGTGCCAGCACCTCCGCGAGCGCGACGAGGACGGCCAGCGAGAGCGCGGTCGCGCCGTAGCCGAGACGGAGCGTCCGCGCGCCGACGTTCGACGCGCCGGTCGAGGTCGTGCCGCCTGCACGGCGCGACCGCACGACGAGGAGCGTCCGGACCACCGAGAGCGCCAGCACCGCCACGACGAGCGCGAGTTTCGCGGCGAAGACGGTGCCCCACTGCGTCTCCGCGCCGGGGACGTAGGGCGCGAGACTCCCGAGGTTGCCGACCCCGGTCATCACGAGGACGCCGAGCGCGGCCCAGAAGCCCCGCTCGTAGGCGGCCGCGACCGAGACCGCGGTCTCGGTCGCCGGCGACGCCGCGGAGTCGGCGTCCCCGCCTGCCTCGACCTGCCGGAACAGCCACCACGTCAGGGTCGCGCCGCCGAGGACCAGCGCCATGGCGAGGACGTGGAGCGCGCGAACCGCCAGCATTCAGCGTCCTCCCTCGTCTTCGGTGTCGTCGGGGGTCCTCGGGTCGTCGGCGTTCGTCCACTCGTCGGAACTCCTGCGGTCGTCACCCTCCGCTTCCCCTTCTTTCCGGCGGTCCCAGAAGTCCCCCGGCGGTTCGTCGTCCGGGCCGTCGCCGGTTAGGTCGTCGGTCAGGTCGTCGCTGGCCGGGTCGTCGTCCGTCGGGTCGAATCGGTCGGTGGCGGTGTCGAACTCGTCTGCTGGTTCGAAACGGTCGTGACCGCCTCGGCCACCGCCGCCGACTCCGCCGTCGTCACCGCCGAATCCGCCCGATTCCCCGCGCTCTCGGGCGTCCAAGTCCGCGACGAACTCGGTCGTGGCGAACGTCAGCGCGAGCGCGACCGGGGCAGTCGCCACCGCACCGACGACGACGCCGAGGACGCCGAGGTTGACGACGACGGCGGAGGTCACGACCGAGAGGAGGGCGGCGAACAGCAGGAAGCCCGCGGCGTAGGAGAAGTACGGCCCGCCGGCGGTCGCCCACCGATAGCTCCGGGCGAGCGCGTCGCCCAGCGATTCGTCGGCCACGACGACGAGGTACGCCGTCGCGTAGAAGAGATACTTCAGGACGAGCAGGACGGGGAGGAGGAAGACGAGGAGCAACGGCGAGACCACCGTGAAGACGACCGTCGAGAGCGTGACGAGATGGACGAGCGCGACGTAGCCGAGCATCGGGGCGAAGTACCGGCGGGCCGCGTCCGCGAAGTCGTAGCGACCGGTCCGGAGGAGCGCGCCGACGCTCCCGAGGAGTCCGGCGACGAGGACGGCTTCGACCAGAATCCGGACCGGGAGGAACGCGAGACCGGGCGAGACGTGGACGCCGGGGCCGCCGCTCGGCACGTTCACGAACGTCCAGAGGTCGGTGAGCGCGGGCGGGAACGGGAACGTTATCCCGAAGTTCACTCCCTCGGCGGCGCGAACGCGCCGGATATTGTCGGCCGCGAGCAGACTCGACACGAGCGGTACGACCGCGAGCGGGAGGTCGTCCATCGCGCGCTCCCATCCGTTGGCGAGTCGGGTGCCGAACGACTCGCCGTCGGGCGGCGTCTCCGGGGCGTCAGTGGAGGGCATCGTCCGAAACTGCCTCACTCCGAGACGAAAAACCTTGGTATCGTATCAGGTCCGCGGTCGGAGCGTGCGACTCGCGAGTTCGGTTCGCCTGAGATTTTATGCGTCTCGCTTCCGTCTAGGTGGAGTATGCCCATCGCTCGCCGGGAGTCCGGCGTCGCCTCCGCGGTCCGCGCGCTCGTCTCGCAGGTCCACCCGGTGTTCATGACGCCGCCAGTCGCCTCGTCGCTGTTCGGCGGCGTCCTCACGGGGCACTTCGACCTCGCGGCGGGGCTGGTCCACGCGACGGCCATCTTCGCGGCGGTGTACACCGCCCACGTCAAGGACGGCTACGTGGACTTCTACGTCCGCGACGAGGACGACGACCACCCGCTCTCCGAGCGCGGGTGCAAGGCGGCGCTCGCCGGGTCGAGCGCGCTGTTCGCCGGGTGCCTGCTGGCGCTCTGGCCGCTCGCAGGCGGTCTCACCGTCGCCCTGACGCTCCCGACGTGGTTGATCGCGTACCACCACGCGCCGCAACTCGACACCAACCCCGTGACCGCGACGACGGGCTATCCGCTCGGCATCGCGCTGGCGATTCTGGGCGGGTTCGCCGCGCAGGTCGGGACGCTCGCGCCCATCGCCGTCGCGTTCGCCGCGGTCTTCCTCGTTTTGCTCTCGGGCGTGAAGGTCATCGACGACGCCCAGGACTTCGACTACGACCGCTCCATCCAGAAGCGAACCGTCGCCGTGACGCTCGGTCCGAAGCGCGCCAGAACCGCGGCCTACGCGCTGATGACCACCGCGCTCGTCCTCGTGGTCGCGCTCGCCGCGCTCGCCGTCTTTCCGCCGAGCAGCGTCGCCGCGGCCGCCGGGTTCGCCGCGATTGCCGGAATCGCGCGCCGGGCCGACGCCGAACTGGCGACGATGTTGCTGGTCCGCGGGTCGTACGTCTTTCTGGCGCTCCTGCTCGCGGCGGTCTGGTTCCGACCGTTCGGCTGAGTCGCGGAACGGAACGCTTCGCTCGCGCGGGAAGCGCAACCCTCGTAGTCCCGCGGCCGGATTGCTCTCGCATGACCAAATGGCTCCAGAGCGGCCGACGCCGGGACCTCTGCGTCCTACTGTACAACGCCGAGACGTTGCGCGGGCAGAGTCTGAAGACCAGACTCGAAGCCCACTACGACACCCACATCGACTCCCAATCGTTCTACGCTGCCCTGCGGTCGCTCGAAGAGAAGGGGTTCGTGGAGAAGCGCACCGAGGGTATCCACGAGGCCTACGCGTTGACCGACGCGGGCGAGCGACGGGTGGAAGAACACTTCGAATGGATGCGCGAGAAGATAGAGCGCGAGTCGTCACCGGAATAGCAGAACCACCAGACCGACCGCCAACACCGCGACCACCGTCAGCAGACCAGCGACGACGATACCCCATCCGCCACCGATTGGAAGCCACTCGATGCCGACCAGCACCGCGGCGAACAACAGTCCGACCGCGGGAAGCCAGAGGAACCGAACCCGAAGAAGCGACCGCAGAAATCCGTTCACTGCTGTCGAATCAGTCCAGCAGTTCGTTCGCAATCGTGTTCCGCAGGACCTCGCTGGTCCCCTCGTAGATTTCGTTCAGCTTCGAGTCCCGATAGTACCGCTCGGCGGGGAAGTCCTTCGTGTAGCCGTAGCCGCCGTGAATCTGGATGCCCTCGTTGGCGACCTCTCGGGAGACCTCCGAGGCGTAGAGTTTGGCCTGCGCGGCCTGCTTGATGTAGTCCTCGCCGCGAATCTTCCGGTCGGCCGCACGGTGCATCAGCATCTTGGCGGCCTGTACCTTCGTATCCATGTCGGCCAGTTTGTGCTGGATGGTCTGGAACTCCGAGATGGGCTGGTCGAACTGCTCGCGGTCCTGCGAGTATTCGAGGGCGTCTTCGAGGGCGGCGCGCGCGATGCCGATGGACCGGGCCGCGATGGTGATACGCCCGCCGTTGAGCGTCTTGAGCGCGTGGACGAACCCGCGGCCCTCCTCGCCCAGCAGGCGGTCCTCGGGGATGCGCATGCCGTCGAACCGGAGCTCGGCGGTCGGACAGCCCTTGTCGCCGAGTTTGTCCTCGGTGCCCTCGACGTGGAAACCGTCGTCCTCCTCGGGCCGGACGACGAACGACGAGATGCCTTTGTTGCCCGCCTCGGGGTCGGTCTTGGCGAAGAGGGTAACGGTGTCCGCGACCGAGCCGTTGGAAATCCAGAGCTTGCTGCCGTCGACGACGTACTCGCCGGCATCGGCGTCGTACTCCGCGGTGGTGTCCATCGCGGGCACGTCGGACCCCGCGCCGGCCTCCGAGAGCGCGAACGCGCCGACGTCCTCGCCGCGGTTGAGCGGCGTCAGATACTCCTGTTTCTGGTCCTCGTCGCCGAACTCGTAGAGCATGTTGCCCGCGAGACTGGTGTGGGCCGCGACGACGGTGCCGAGGCCGCCCGAACCGCGCGAAATCTCCTCCAGTCCGATGGCGTAGGAGTGGTAGTCGAGGCCCGCCCCGCCGTACTCCTCGGGGAACGGCATCCCCATCAGACCCAACTCGGCCATCTCGTCCACGAGGTCCTGCGGGAACTCGTCGGTCTCGTCTATCTCGTCGGCGCGGGGCTTTATCTCCTCGTCTGTGAACTCTGCGACCATGTCGCGTATCTGCTTCTGCTCGGCGGAGAGGCTGAAGTCCATGCGCAAATGTTGCGCCCACGCCGTCCTTTAGCTTTCCCTTTGGCGGGCACTCAGGGCGTTCCGCTCCCGACTGCCCCTACCGCCACGGCGGTTCGAGGTGGACGTGAAACAGTTTCTCGCAGTCCGCTTCGCCGCAGACCGGGCAGCTCTCGGCGTCCGGTTCCCGGCCCTCCGACTCCGCGGTTCCGGCGCGCGGGTCGGCGGCCGCGATCACCCGCGACCCGGCGTGGCCGAGTTCGTAGCCGCCGTCGGCCTCCCGGACGAAGTACGAGCAGAGCTTCGTCAGGTGGTAGTTGAACTTCCCGGTGTCCCGAATCCCCGCGCGCTTCCGGAGTTCGGTGAACGACAGCGGGCCGTCGGCTTCCGCGAGTTCGCGCAGGATGGAGACTCGAATCTCGTTGCCGAGGACGTCGAGCGCGTCGGTCACGTCTCCCGAGTTCGCCATGCGAGTCAGTTGCTCGCGCCAGCCCAATCAATCCCACGAAGAAGTATAATCACGTCTACAGAACTCCGGTTCGCCGAACGCTGAAGCCGTCGCCGGTCGTGGCTCCCGACGTGACTGGATTCGAGTTCTCCGAGTCGGTCCGGCGTCGGGTCGCCGTCTTCCGGAACCGGGCGTTTCGTCGCCTCTTGGCGGGTCGAACCCTGAGCGTCCTCGGTGACGGGTTCTACGCCGTCGCCGCGATGTGGTTGGTCTACGACCTCTCCGGTTCGACCGCGTACACCGGTCTCGCCGGATTTTTGACTCGCGTACCCGGCGTCCTGAAGGCGTTCGTCGGGCCGCTCGTGGACCGCTTTCCGCTCGGGCGAACTATCACGCTGTCGGAGGTCGCACAGGGACTGCTCGTGCTCGTCGTGCCGGTCGCGGCGGCGACAGGCCACCTGTCGGTCTGGGTCGTGTTAGTCGCCATGCCCCTGCTCTCGCTGGCGAACCTGTTCGCGGGACCCGCCCAGAACGCGGCGGTGCCCCACCTCGTCGCCGACGAGGAGATGGTCCGGGCCAACTCCGCCGCCAAAGTCGTCGGGAAGACGGTGGACGCCGCGGCCCGCGGCGTGGCGGGCGCGGTCGTGGCCGCGACGAGCGCCGTCGCGCTCTACGTCGTGGACGCCGCGACGTTCGTCCTCGCCGGAACCGTCTTCGCCTCGCTGTCGATTCCGTCTCGTGGGGGCGACCCGGACGCGAGCCTCGACTTCGAGCGCTATCTCACCGACCTCCGGGAGGGCGTCGGCGTCGTCTCCGGGTCCGTCGTCGGGTCGATGCTCGCCGGGAGTTTGCTGGCGAACTTCCTGACGGGGGTCGCGCTCGCCGTCCTTCCCGCGTTCGCAGACGCTGTGGGTGGGGCCGAGACCTACGGACTGCTACTCGCCGGGATGACCGTCGGAAGCGTCGTCGGGGCGATGCTGGCGGCCGCGGTGGACGGAATCCCACTCGGTCGAACGGTCGTGGTCGGCTTCGTCCTCTCGGGACTGGCGTGGGTCGGTGCGGTCGCGCTCCCCGGCGAACTCCTCACGGTCGCGCTGTTCGCGGCCTCGCGGGTGCCCGTCGGCGTCTACAACGTATCGGCGTCGGCGACGCTCCAGACCGGCGTCCCCGACGGCCTCCTCGGTCGCGTGACGGCGCTCGTCGGGAGCGCGTCGAGCCTCGTGCTACCGGGCGGGATGCTACTCGGCGGCTTTCTTGGCTCCCGATTCGGCAGTCGAGCGGTGATGCTCGCCGGCGGGGTCGGTTCGGTCCTGTTGGCGGCGTACTGGTCGCTCGTCCCCTCGCTTCGGACCTTCGGGCCACCGGCCTCGGTGTCGTCGGGCGAGTTCGGCGGGTCGGACCTCGGTTAGAACAGCTTCTTGCGAACGTCGTTGGCGGTGACAGCGCCCTGCACCAGCCACGACGCGGCGGGGTGTTTCGGCGCGACGCTGGCCGCACCGAGCAGGAGGAAGGCCCGCTTTGGCTTCCCGTTCCGGAGCGCGAGCGCGGCCTGCACGACGAAGGACGCGACGTTGAGTCTGTCTTTCCGGACGTTGAGCGGTTTGCCGACCAGTACCTTCGCGGCGTCTTTCGGCGTCGGAATCACGTTCGTCACGACGCCGTGCGCGAGAATAAGCGTTGGGCCGGTCGTCGCCCGGCGAGTTCGGTCGGAACGTCGCCGGTCCATTCGCGCCACGGGGAGACCCTCGGGTCGCTCGCCTCCAAGCGGCGGTAAATGCTACTGCATTTGCTCAAGTTTTTCAATCTCGCGTCCTTAGGACCCAAAAGTCCATGGACACGGAGCCGCCCACCGAGCGCCCTGTTGACGCCGACATCGACTGGTGTTTCGACGCCGTCCAGGGCGTTTCGCGAACGTTCGCCATCACTATCGACGTGCTGGAGGAACCGATGGCCTCCTACATCTGCGTCGGCTATCTGCTCTGTCGCGTCGCCGACACGGTCGAGGACGCCGGTCACATCCCGCCCGACGAGCAGTCGCGTCTCCTCTCGCTCTACGACGACGCGCTCGACCCGGAGGACGAGACCGACATCGAGGAGTTCCAGCGCGCAGTCGAACCGTGGCTCCCCGCGAACGCCGAGGGCGTGGACGCCGACGAAGTGGGCGACGAGGCCGACTGGAACGTCGTCGCCGAGTCGCCCCGCGTCGTCGCCACCTTCCGGTCGCTCGGCGAGGACGCCCAGTCGGCCATCTACCCGCCCGTCAGCGAACTCGTCACCGGGATGGCCGAGTTCGTGGACCGATACGCCGACGACGGCGGTCTCCGTATCCACACCATCGACGAGTTAGAGGAGTACTGCTGGTACGCCGCCGGGACGGTCGGCGAACTCATCACGAACCTGCTCGCCCAAGACGTGGACGACCGCCGGGCCGAAATCATGCGCGCCAACGCCCGCGGCTTCGCGCTCCTGCTCCAACTGGTCAACGTCGCCAAGGACGTGTCCGACGACTTCCGCGAGGAGAACAACGTCTACCTCCCGGCCGCGTGGCTCCGGGAGTACGGCGTCAGTCCCGCGAACGTCACTCACCCGGAGAACCACACCGCGGTCGCGGGGGTCATCCAGCGCGTGACCCGCCACGCGCGGGGCTACATGGACGACGCCCAACGTTACCTCGAAGCCCTTCCCGAGTCGCGGGGCAACACCGTCGAAGCGTGGGCCATCCCCTTCCTGCTCGCTGTCGGCACCAGCCGTGAACTGCTGGAGCGCCCCGAGGATGTCGTGGAAGAGGGCGGCGTGAAGGTCTCGCGCGCCGAGGTCGTGGGCCTGATTCAGTTGTTCAAGTCCGGCAACGTCGAGCGCGAGCGAATCGGAGAACTGCGGTCCCAACTGGAAGACGAACCGTTCTCGCCGTCGTGAGCTACCCGTCGAGGACCTCGACGAGTCGCGCGACTCGTTCTCGAATCACCGCCGAGTCGTCGCTATCGACCGCCTGCCGAAGCGCCGCGGTCGCTTCGACCGCGGTCTCGAACTCGGCGAGCGCGTCGTCCGCGCGGTCGGGCAGGTCTCCAAGTCGGTCGGTCCGGTCGGCGAGGGTCGGAGCCAGCGCCCTCGTCGGGTCCGTGTTCGCCTCCCGAAGGTTCCGGTAGTAGACGAACTCCTCCTTGAGGTTCCGGAATCGCTCGCGCTGGTCGGCGTCGAGGTCGTCTACGTCGGGCATCCCGTCGTCCGCCGTCATGTCCCGAATCTCCGCGGCGATGGTCTCGATTTTCTCGTCTATCTCCTCCTCGCGGTTGGCCCCGTCGTCGTCCAGTGCCTCGGCGTCGAGGCGCTCGATTTCCGCCGCGAGAGCGTCGGCGGCGACGCGCCATCGCTCGCTCGTCAGTTCGCGGTCGGCCTCGGGGTCGAACAGCACCGCCACCGAGTCGCCGTCGCACTCGACCGCGCCCGCGGCGTCGAGCGACGAGAGGCGTTCTTCGGCGCGTTCGGCGTCCGGCAGGTCGTCGTCCGACGACTCCCCGTTCGACGGTTCGGGGTTCCCCAGACCCGCGAGGGCGTTGGCCCGCGGGACGGTCGCCGCGCCGTCGGCGACCGAGAGACAGTTCGGGAGGCAGGCGTCGAGAATAGCTCGGTAGGCGTCCTGCCAGTCAGCGTCGGTGTTCGTGCCGGTGTCCGTCTCGAACGCCGGGGAATCGTCCATACGACCGACTCGAACGTCGGACCCTTAGTCGTTGTCAGTACTCGTAGAATCCTGCCCCGGTCTTCTTCCCGAGGTCGCCGGCATCGACCTTGCGCTTGAGGAGGTAGGCCGGTTTGTAGCGGTCGCCCAACTCCTCGTGGAGCGTCTCGCTGGCGTCAAGACAGATGTCGAGTCCGATGTGGTCGGCGAGTTCGAGCGGTCCCATCGGGACGTTCGTGCCGAGTTTCATCCCCGTGTCGATGTCCTCCTTGGTGGCGACGCCCTCGTCGTAGGCCCGGATGCCCTCGTTTATCCACGGCATCAGGATGCGGTTGGTGACGAACCCCGGCTTGTCGTCGGACTCCCACGTCTCCTTGCCGAGGTCCTCGGCCAGCGCGTGAGCGAACTCGACCACGTCCCCGTCGGTCTTCTCGCCGACGACGACCTCGACGCCCGTCATCACCGGCACGGGGTTCATGAAGTGCAGACCGACGATCTGCTCCTCGCGGTCGGTCACCGAGGCGATGGTCGTGATGGAGAGCGTCGAGGTGTTGGTGGCCAGAATCACGTCCTCCGGAATCGCGTCGTCCAAGTCCGCGAAGATGTCCTGCTTGATGTCCATGTTCTCGACGGCGGCCTCCACCACGAAGTCGCAGTCCGCGAGGTCTGCGAGGTCGGTGGTGCCCGCGATGCGGTCGAGGGTCGCCTCGGCCTCGTCCTCCGAGATTTTGTCCTTGCTCACGAACCGGTCGAGGCTGTCCTCGATGGAGTCGAAGCCGTTCTGCACGAACTCCTCCTCGACGTCGCGCATCACCACGTCGTAGCCCGACTGGGCCGTGACCTGCGCGATGCCGCTGCCCATCGTGCCCGCGCCGACGACGCCGATACTCTCTACGCTATCGAGCGTGCGTACCATGCTCGGCAATTCTTGCGGTCGGGCCGTAAGCCTACCGAAGTCGGCGGTCCGTTTCGGACACCGGCCGATACGTTCGCCGCGTGAGCATTTAGTGGCCCGGCGTCGTAAGGCAAGTATGGGCACGTCGGGAGAGCCGAGCGTCACGCTGGAGGACGTCGAGCGGGTGTTCGAGGAGTCCGACCACGGGACCCCGCTGACGGTCCGCGAAGTCGCGGCCGAACTCGACTGTCCGCACCGGAGCGCCGAGCGGAACCTGACCGAACTCGCCACGCGCGGGGAACTCGAAACCAAGCGCATCGGCGACGAGCGCATCTGGTGGCGGGCCGCGGAACCCGACCCGACCGACGGCGGTGACGGTGCCGGCCCCGACGACGGCACCGAGTACGACGACGCCGACCGCTGGGACGCGGTCGTCGAGCGCATCACCGACGCCTTCTACGCGCTCGACGACGAGTGGCGGTTCACCCACCTCAACGAGCGGGCCGAGGAGATTCTCCAGCGCTCGGAAGACGAACTGCTCGGCGAGCGCATCTGGGACGAGTTCCCGGAGTCCGCCGACGGCTTCGTCTGGGAGAAGTACCACGAGGCGATGGAGAACCAGTCGCCCGTCGATTTCGACCTCTACTACGAACCGCTCGACGTGTGGGCCGAAATCAACGCCTACCCCTCCGAGACGGGGCTGTCGGTGTACTTCGTGGACATCTCCGAGCGCGTCGAGACCGAGCGGGAACTCAGTCGCTACCGGCGCATCATCGAGACGGTCAACGACGGCGTGTACACCGTGAACCCGGAGGGCAACTTCACGATGGTCAACGAGGCGTACGCCGAGATGGTCGGCTACGACCGCGAGGACCTCCTCGGCGAACCGGTCTCGACGGTCGTCGCCGACGACGTGGCCGCGACCGCGCGCGAAATCGAGGCCGACCAACTGGCGGGCGAGTGCGACACCCCGACCCTCGAAGCCGAACTCCGGACCGCCGAGGGCGACACCATCGTCGCCGAAGCGACGTTCGCCCTGCTATCGCTCGAAGACGACGAGTACGAGCGCATCGCCGTCGTCCGCGACGTGACCGAACGCAGGGAGTACGAGCGGAAAATCGAGGAGCAACGCGAACGCTACCGGAGGCTGGTGGAGGCCGCGCCCGTGGCGATTCTGACCTGCGACGCGGACGGGCGCATCGCGCTGGCCAACGAGGCCGCGGCCGCGCTGTTCGAGACCGAGGGGGAACTGGTCGGCACCTCGTTGCTGGACTTCGTCCACGACGACGACAGGGCCGGGGCCGCCGACCGACTCCACTCGGTCCTCGAAAGCCGAGAGGCCGTCCCCTCGACCGAGACGAAACTCCGGACCGCCGGCGGTGCGGTCCGCCACGCCATCACCACGAGCGTCCCCATCACTCGCGACTGCGAACCCGCGGTGCAGGTCGTGCTGACCGACATCACCGAGCGGAAGCGATACGAGGAGCGACTCAACGAGACGGTCGCGGAGTTAGAGCGGTCGAACGAGCGCCTCGACAGGTTCGCCAGCATGTTGGCCCACGAGCTCCGCAACCCACTGAACGTCGCCGAGATATACGCCGACCAGATATCGTCCGCGGACTCCGAGGCGCTACGGCAGGTCACCGACGCGCTCGACCGCATCGAGGAGATGATAGCCGTGCTGTTGGTGCTGGCGAAGGGCAGCGACGTCGCCGAGTGCCAGCAGGCGGTCCCGCTCGACGGGGTGGCGACGGAGGCGTGGAGCAGACTCGACACCGACGGGGCGACCCTCGACGTGGACGCGCGTCGGACGATTAGCGGGGACCACAACCCCGTCCACCACCTCTTCGAGAACCTCTTTCGTAACGCGCTGAAACACGCCGGCGAGGGCGTCACGGTCCGCGTCGGCGACCTCGACGCGGGATTCTACGTCGAAGACGACGGGGACGGCATCCCCGACGCGGAGCGCGAGGCCGTCTTCGAGGCGGGCCACTCCTCCGACGACGGGTTAGGTCTCGGTCTGACCTACGTCGCGCGACTCGCCGAGGCCTACGACTGGACGGTAGAAATCACCGAGAGCGAGGCGGGCGGCGCGCGCTTCGAGTTCACCGGCATCGAGTTCGCCGAGTAGGTCGGCTTCGCCGAGGAGTGAGTCAGTCGTCGGCGATTCGTCGTCGAGACCGCCCGCGTTCGGCGGTCCGGCCGGTCTTCGGCCGTATCTGTGTAGCTTCAGCTACGCTAGTCAAAACATTCAAGCCCCGGCAGTGTGAGTCCGAAACAAATCGGTGACGCCCCGTGAGCAACGAAGACGCCCCCGACGACGTAGACCCGCACGCGGTCGAACGACTGACCGACATTCACTTCGTCGGCCCGGCGACTGCGGAGGTGTTGGCCCGCGCGGAGTTCGACGCCACCGGCATCCCCGAGAAGACGGTCTCCTACGAGATGCTGCAGGACGCGGGCGTGAACCCCGGCGTCGCCACCCGACTCCGCAAGAAACACTCCCTCCACTGGTCGTTCGGCGGCGAGGAAGAGGACGACGACTCGCTCGAACGGCGCTCCGAGAAGGTCCGCGGATTGCAGGA
Organism: Halorussus gelatinilyticus; assembly: GCF_023238445.1. GTDB lineage: Archaea > Halobacteriota > Halobacteria > Halobacteriales > Haladaptataceae > Halorussus > Halorussus gelatinilyticus. The sequence continues at coordinate 3,310,563 of NZ_CP096658.1, forward strand.
CGGCGAGCGCGCGTGGGTCGCCGCCAGTAGCGGCGACTGGGAGGACGAAGACCCCGAACCGACCGCCGAGGCGACGACCGGCGGCGACTGGAGTCCGAGCGACGCAGAGTCGCCCGCGAGCGGCGAGCCCGCCGAGGCGACGACCGACGGGAGCGGCGCGGCCGAGGCCGCCGAAGCGGCGTGGCGCGAGCGGAGCAGACCCGACCCCGTGACCGACGTGCCGGGCGTGGACGACCGCATCGCCGAGATTCTGGCGAACGGCGGCATCACCTCGGTCCGGAGCCTCGCCACCGCCGACCCGGAACACGTCGCCGACTCGCTGGAACTCGACAGCGAACTCGTCACCGAGTGGCGCGACGCCGCCCGGGACCTCGCCTGAGTTTTTACTATCTGAGTAGTAAGTATACTCGCTGTCGAATCGCTCCCACGGCGCTTCTCGCGGTCGAAACGATACTCTGGGAGCGAGTGGCAGAGGCTTCGCTGACCAGTAGACACTTATGCGATGTTACCGCAGTTCGAAACGGATGATACCACTCGAAGACTCCCCGGTAACGCGCGACGGCAAGGCGCTCATCCTCGCTTACGACCACGGTCTCGAACACGGTCCCTCCGCCGACTTCGGTTCGGTTCCGGAGACGCTCGACCCCGAGCAGATTTTCGAAATCGGCACCCACGACGCGGTCACGTCGCTGGCGGTCCAGAAGGGCGTCGCCGAGACGTACTACCCCTCCTACGACGACTCGGTGAACCTGCTGGCGAAGCTCAACGGCACCAGCAACCTCTGGACCGGCGAACCCTACTCGCCCCAGAACTGGACGGTCGAGTACGCCGCCGAAATCGGTGCCGACGCGGTGGGGTACACCGTCTACTCCGGGTCGAACCACGAGACGGAGATGTACGAGGACTTCCGGAAGGTGCAGGAGGAGGCCCACAGCGAGTACGACCTGCCGGTCGTCATGTGGTCGTACCCGCGCGGACAGGGACTCAAGAACGACACCAAAGAGAGCGTCATCGCCTACGCTACCCGCATCGCGCTCGAAATCGGCGCGGACATGGCGAAGGTCAAGTATCCCGGTTCGCGGGAGTCGATGGAGTGGGCGGTCCAGTCCGCCGGCGAGATGCCGGTCGTGATGTCCGGCGGGTCGAAGGTCAGTGACTACGAGTTCCTCTCCAGCGTCGAAGCCGTGATGGACGCCGGCGGGTCGGGTCTCGCGGTCGGTCGCAACGTCTGGCAGCGCGACGACCCCGAGGCCATCCTCGACGCGCTCGAACAGGTCATCTTCGAGGACGCCACCGCCGACGAAGCGCTCGACGAATGAGCGACGCCGAACCGCCGACGGCGGAGTCCGACGACGCTGTCGCGGCGGCCTTCGAGGTCGTCGCCCGCTCGGCCCCCCAGATTCGGGGCGGACTCGCGGGCCGCCGCGGGAAGACCGACGGCCGGAACGCGTCGGGCGAGACGCAACTGGCCGCCGACGTCTGGGCCGACGACCTGCTGGAAGAGCGACTGACCGCCATCGAGGGCGTCGGCCAGTTCGCCAGCGAGGAGCGCGACGACGTCGTGGACGCGGGCGACGGCGAGTACGCCGCCACCGTGGACCCCCTCGACGGCTCCTCGAACCTCCAGTCGAACAACTCGATGGGGACGATTCTGGGAGTCTACGACGCCGACCTCCCTGCGCCGGGGAACCGCCTCGTCGCCGCGGCGTACGTCCTCTACGGTCCCATCACGACGATGGTGACCGCCCGCGAGGGCGAGGTGACCGAGTACGTGGTAGAAAACGACGGTTCTCGCCGCGCGGTCCGCGAGGACGTGACGCTCCCGGAGGACCCGACCGTCTACGGGTTCGGCGGGCGCGTCCCGGACTGGACCGACCGGTTCGCCGACTACGCCCGCGAGATAGAGGACGAACTCAAACTCCGGTACGGCGGGGCGATGATCGGCGACGTGAACCAGGTGCTGACCTACGGCGGCGTGTTCGCCTACCCCGAACTCCAATCGCGGCCCGAGGGGAAACTCCGCCTCCAGTTCGAGGGCAACCCCATCGGCTACATCGTCGAGTCGGCGGGCGGCGGGTCCTCGGACGGCGAGACGTCGCTACTGGACGCCGAGGTCGAGGAACTCCACCAGCGCACGCCGGTCTACCTCGGCAACGAGGCCCTCGTCGAGCGACTCGAAGCCAGGTTCTGAGACCTCGGTATCTCGGTCGCCGTCTCCTTCACTTCTATATCGCGTCCGAGAGTAGAGCGTCGCGTGACCGACGACACCGACCAGTCCGACGACGCCGAATCGACCGACGAGAATCACTTCGTCGGCAAGATAACGCAGAAGGCGATACTGTTCGGTCCCGACGGCGACGTTCTGGTGACGCGCGTCGGCGACCACTGGGAACCGCCGGGCGGGAGGTTCGACGTCGGCGAGACGCTCGTGGGTGGTCTCCGGCGCGAACTCCGCGAGGAGGTCGGCCTCGACGCGCGGGTCGGCCCGCCGGTCGCGGCGGTCTACGGCGGGTGGCTCGACGGCGAGACGGCGAACCCGATGGTGACGCTGATCTACCGGTGTGAGACCGACGAGCGCGGCGCGTCGCTCAACCACGAACACGACGACTACGAGTGGGTCCCGCCGGAGACCGCGGCCGACCGACTGGCGGAGAGTCTCGGTGAGCGGGTCGTCCGCGCCGTCGAGCGGGCGGCCGCGCTCGGCGAAGCCGACGGGTTCGCGGACGGCGACTCGGACGGCACCCCCGCAGACGACTCGGCGACGGCGACCGACCCGTTCGCCGCGGTCGCGGACCCCTACGCCGACGTCGCGGACGCGACCACTGAGGAGATGCTGGCCGAACTCGCGGCGGCGCGGGCCGCCGACGGCCCCGAGGACCTCGACCCGTAGCGCGGCGCGGCGTTCCGAAAGATTGGAGTCCTCCCACTGGTCACGGTCGCTCGGATGCACAGCCTCGTCCACCTGCTCTCGGTCGCTCTCGTCCTCCTCGTCACCGTCGCCGTCGGCGTCTGCGTCCACGAACTCCTCCACGTCGTGCCGCTGTCGTTCACCGACGCCGAGTACGCCGTCACCGTCTTCCCGTCGGACGGCGAGTCGGCGTTCCAGAGCGCGCTGACAGGCAGTCTCGTCCGCGTCGAGGTCACGAACCTGCCCGACGCGACGCCCGACTCGGTGCTTCGCGGGGCCGCACTCGCCCCGCTGGCGCTGGCGCTCCCGCTCGCGCTGGTCGCGGCGGGCGTCCTGCCGAACCCCGTCGCGACTGGCGACCACTTCGGCACCGTCGCGCTGCTGGCGCTGACGGGGTGCGGCCTGCCGAGTCCCGCCGACTGGTCGGTGGCGTGGCACGGTTCGGAGCTGGCCGACAACTAACTGTAGCTGTTTCAGAAGTGTATCTTCCTTCGTTTAGAAACGGTAGAGGTTTCTTCAGCGTCGAGCGTTCGCCGGCCCGCGAAAGTGCGCGACGGCGGCCCCGGCCAGCGCGTAGAGACCGACGGAGACCGATTTCGTGACCGCGTTGTAGCCGAGTCCGAAGACGACGGTGGCCCAGATTCCGTCCATCGAAATCGGGACGGTGGCGAGGACGGCCATTCCGCCGACGACGAACCCGACGCCGCCGGCGACGCCGACCGTCACGGCGAAGCGAGCGAACTGCTCGGGCATGGCGACGTGACGGTTCGCCCAGTAGCCCAGACCCGCGACGGCGACGGTCGAGAGCAGGAAGGTGACGGTGCCGAACAGGAAGACGACGGCGCTGGGCGGTCCGGGTGCGGGGTCCGGCACGAGCGCGGGCGCGACGGAAGCCAATCGCGTGACTGCGCCGAGGAGGACGCCCAGAACGGCGAACGCGGCGGGGACGGCTCGGTTCACGGACGAGGGAAGGTCGTCGTAGCGTGGTAAAAGTGTGGGATTTTCTATCTGTGTTCGGGTCGTGAGTTGGATTCGTTTTTCTCGTGAGAACGAACACCGCGAACACCGCGAACACCGCGAACACCGCGAACACCGCGAACACCGCCTCGAAAGCCCCCGCCCGCTCGCGGTCGCTCAGCGACATATCGGCGGCGGGCATCTTCGCTCCGCTCGATGCCCTTGCCGATAGTGGTCGCTGAGACGACTGAACGGCACGCGAGCGGGCGGCCCCTTTCAGTCCACCCAGACCTCGGTCCGCGTCACCGGGCGCGTCCGCGTGGATTGCGTCACCGAGCGCGCGACGCCGGCCGCCGCCGGCGAGCGTCCCCGGCGTCCTACGTCTCGGCGTCGCCGATCTCGACGCGCCGGCCCGTCTCGGCCGACTCGTAGATGGCTTCGACCGCTTCCATGTCGGCCACGCTGTCGCGGCCGTCGGGGTCCGGCCGGGCGTCCGTCAGGATACAGTGGGCGAAGTAGTCGAACTCCTCGGCGACCTCGTTGACGTACGGGCCGGTGTACGCGACGCGCTCGTCGCCGACTTCCAGCGTGAGTTCGGGCCGAATCTCCGAGTCGAACGCCGGATTCAGGGCGGCCTGCCCCTCCGTGCCGACGATTCGCAGGCGGTCGTCGGCCTGCGCGCGGTAACTCGCGGTGCAGGAGGCGGTCGCGCCCTCGGGGAACTCCAACTGGAAGGCGACGTGTTCGTCCACGCCCTCGAACTCGGCGTCCGGCGCGCTGGTCGTTGCCTGCGCCGCCACGGGGTCCGCGTCGAGCAGGAACCGGACCGCGTTGAGCGGGTAGACGCCCACGTCCATCAGTGCGCCGCCGCCCGCGAGGTCCGGGTCGAGTCGCCACTGGTCCGGCCCGGCCCCGTCGAGGATGTGGCCCGTGAACCAGCCGTGGAAGGCCACGGGGTCGCCCAGCACGCCGTCCCGAATCAGGTCCCGAAGACGCCGCATCGCGGGTTCGACCTGCGGCCGATAGCCGACCATCAGCGTCACGCCGGCGTCCTCGCAGGCCCGGACCATCTCGCGCGCTCGCTCGGCGCTCGTCTCGATGGGCTTCTCGCAGAGGACGTGCTTGCCGAGTCGCGCGGCGGTCCGAGCGTGGTCGAGGTGGAGCGCGTTCGGCCCGGCGACGTAGACGGCGTCGAAGCTATCGACGCCTTCGCCCGCCTCGAACTCCTCGTAGGAGAGCGTCCGGCCGACGTCGTAGCGGTCGGCGACCGACTCGGCTTTCTCGGGCGACCCGCTGACGAGCGCGGTGATATCGCAGAACGACGTGCGGTCGGTCGGAGCGTCGCTCCCGGTCCCCTCGGCCTCGCCGGCCAGCGCGGGCAGAACGTGGTCGCGCGAGAACTCGCCGAGACCGACGAGCGCGACCCGGACTGTGCCCTCGTCGGCGGTCTGCCAGTCGCGGGCCGCGAACGACTCGAAGTGAGCGTCGAGGTCCATGCCCGACCCCTCGGGACCGAGGGCGGAAAGGATGGCGGCCCGGCGAGACGGCTATCGGAGCTTCCAGAACGTCTTGTCGCCGTCGGTCCACAGCGAGTACTCGAAGGCCCAGTAGAGCGGGCTGACACCCTTCGGGACCTCGTAGGCGACCTTCCCGCGGCGCTTCTCGCCGTCTGCCAGCGGCGAGGCCTCGTCGTAGGACCGGTCCAGCGACGCCGCCGCGCTGATGCTCATCGGGTAGGTCCGCCCCCGGCCGTCCTTGGCGAGCATCTGGAGCGCCGTCGAGATGCTCTGGGAGCTACCGGTCTCGTTCGTCGTCGTGATGTCCACGATGGCGTACTCCTTACCGTCGCCCGCCGCGGTGAACTCGCCGAGTTTCTTGGCGAACTTCACGCCGTTGACCGCCACCGTCACGCCGCCGTTCTCGACCGACTCGCCCGTATCGCGCACGTCCACCCGGAGGCTCTGTTCGAGGTCGGCCGCGGAGTTCGCTTTCGATTCGAGGTCCACGGTCACGCGGTCCACCGTCAGGAACGAGACGGTGCCGAAGTCGAACTGGAGCGTGAGGTCCGAGGCGTCCTTCGGCACTTCGTACACGAGGTCGCCGCGAGCGACCTCGCCGGGCACCAACTGTCCGCCGGTGAACGTCTGCCCGCTCGCGGTGATGGTCTGCTCGTAGGTGTAGCCCGACCCGTCTTTCAACAGCGTCTGGAGGAAACCGCTGAAGTTGAGATACGTGTCCTTCGTCGTGTTCTTGACCGCGAGTCGCACCACGACGAAGGTGTTGCCGCTCGCCGCCTTCGAGAACTCGCCGAGCTTCTCGGTCTTCTCCACGCCGCGGACGACCATGCTCATCCGGTCGTCGTCCACGCGGTCGCCCACCTGAATCGACTTCGCGCTCGTCCCGTCGGTCGTGGTCTCGTCTTCGGTCGTCCCGTCGTCGGACGTGGTCGAGTCGGCGTCGGTCGTCGCGGTCGTAGTCTGGGTATCGGTCGTCAACGCGCGCTTCGTCGTCTCGTCTGTGGTCGGAGTCGTCGATTCGGAGCCGGTACAGCCGGCGAACAGTCCGGCACCGAGGGCCGCGATCAGCTTTCGGCGGTGCATACCTCCTTATGTATCGGGGATTGGATAGTTATGCGGGAGCAGAAAACGGTCGCACTATCGAAGATTCGTCTCAGGCGGTAATTACTCTGGATTGACCTGACTGTCTGCGGGACGGTGACGCTCACGGACACCTCCGACCGCGAGCCCGCCGATACTGTTGCCTCGGCCGGACGTTACTTCCCGGCGCACCGAGAAGGGCGCGACGTGGTAGGCACCGGCATCTGGTACGCGACGATTTCGGCGCTGCTGTGGGGCGGCTACCTCTTCGCCCTCAAACGTTACTTCTCGGAGTTCCCGCCCGCGGTGGTCATCGTCGCGGCGAACGCTGCCGCGCTCGCGTGGTACCTCCCGGTCGTCATGTTCGCGCCCGCCGACGGCCCGGCGGCGGGCGAACTAACCCCCGCCGCGCTCGCGCTGGTGGCCGCGGTCCTGCTGGCCAGCGCCGTGGCGTATCTGGCGCTCCTCCACGCGCTCTCGGCGGGCGACGTGTCCTACGTCGCGCCGCTCGGGAAACTGGTTCCGGCGTTCACGCTCCCGCTGGAGGTCCTCCTCGTCGACGAGTCGCTCGCCGCCGCGCAGGTCGTCGGCGTCGGCTTCGCCACGCTCGCGGTCTACCTCGCCAACTACGAGTTCACCGGCCTGCTCGCGCCGATTCGCCGGGCAGCGACCCACCGCCCCGCCCAACTCGCGCTCGGGAGCGCGGCGCTCTACGGCGCGGTGGACGTCGGGACTCGCGTGCTGTTGCAGGGCGTCGGCATCCGCTCGGACGTGTGGGCGCTCGCCTACACCGGCGGTGTCGCCGTCGTCCTCCTTCCCGTCGCGGCCCGCCAGTGGCCAGACGAGTTCGCGCCCGCCGTCCCGAAGTTCCTCGTCTTGGGCGGGGTCGTCGCGGCGGCGACACACACGATGATGCGGGCGTTCGCGGTCCTCCCGGCGAGCGTCGTCTCGCCCGTCCTCAACACGCAGGCCATCGTCGCGGTCGTTCTGGGCGGTCTCCTGCTGGGCGAGGACCGCTTCGCGCTCCGACTCGTCGCCGGGGCGGTCGCTATCGTCGGTATCTCGCTCATCGCGTTCGGGTAGGGGTCCGCGAGGCGTAGCGCAGGGCGTGGCGGGGCGACGATGAGCGCCCCTCCACGCTCCGCGGCAAGATTCCGGCGAACCCAAAGGGAAAACTGTTTGAAATCGCTGGCCGGATTCCACTGTATGAAAGTCCGCGTCAGCGACGGTGCGACCGACGAGGAGGCGTCCGCCATCGCGGAAGCGCTCGCCCAGCACGTCCGGGACGAAGTGGAAGTGTTCGTGGGCGACGCCGACGCCCCCGCGGTGGTCCGCGAGGCACCCGCCGGTCCCCCGAACGCGGGGGCCGAGGCCGCCGCCGAAGCCATCGCCGAGTCCGACGACCTCGGGCCGACCGAGCGCGAAGAGCGCCTGTGGGACGAGATAGAGGACATCGAGTTGGGCGGTCCCGAGAAGTACAAACAGCGCCTCGAAGAGCAGGGCAAACTGTTCGTCCGCGACCGACTCGACCTCTGGTTCGGCGACGACGGACTCCTCTTCGAGGACGGCAAGTTCGCCAACTTCGACGCGTGGCACCCCGACAGCCCCGAGGTCGAGGAGGGCAACGACGACCGACTGCCGGGCGACGGCCTGCTCACCGGCGCGGCCGAGTTCGAGGGCCGCGAGCTGCACTTCATGGCCAACGACTTCACCGTGAAGGCCGGGTCGATGGCCGAGAAGGGCGTCGAGAAGTTCCTCCGGATGCAACAGCGCGCACTCAAGAACGGAAAGCCGGTCCTCTACCTGATGGACTCGTCGGGCGGCCGCATCGACCAGCAGACCGGCTTCTTCGCCAACCGCGAGGGCATCGGGAAGTACTACTACAACCACTCGATGCTCTCGGGCGCGGTCCCGCAAATCTGCGTGCTCTACGGCCCCTGCATCGCCGGCGCGGCCTACACCCCGGTCTTCGCCGACTTCACCATCATGGTCCGGGACATGTCCGCGATGGCCATCGCCTCCCCGCGGATGGTCCAGATGGTCACGGGCGAGGACATCGAACTCGAAGAGCTGGGCGGTCCCGACGTCCACGCCAAGAAGTCCGGGAGCGCCGACCTCGTGGCCGACGACGAGGAACACGCACGCGAACTCGTCGCCGACCTCGTGAGCTACCTGCCCGACAGCGCCGACGAGAAGCCGCCCGAAACCGAGGGCAAACCGCCCGTCAAGTCGCCCGCGGGCATCGACTCGGTGGTTCCCCAAGAGCCGAACAAGGGCTACGACATGACCGACGTCATCGACCGTGTGGTGGACGAGGGCTCCTACTTCGAACTCAAGCCCGAGTACGGCAAGGAGATACTCACCGCGTTCGCCCGCATCGACGGTCGGCCGGTCGGTATCGTCGCCAACCAACCGGCACAGCGCGCGGGGGCCATCTTCCCCGACGCCGCCGAGAAGGCCGCGGAGTTCATCTGGACCTGCGACGCCTACGAGATTCCCCTGCTGTACCTGTGTGACACCCCTGGATTCATGGCCGGGTCGCAGGTCGAGGAGGACGCGATTCTGGAGAAGGGCAAGAAGTTCATCTACGCCACCTCGTCGGCGACGGTCCCCAAGCAGACTGTCGTGGTCCGGAAGGCCTACGGCGCGGGCATCTACGCGATGGGCGGCCCGGCTTACGACCCCGAGAGCGTCATCGGGCTTCCCTCCGGCGAAATCGCCATCATGGGACCGGAGGCGGCCATCAACGCGGTCTACGCCCGCAAGCTCTCGGAGATCGACGACGAGGAGGAACGCGCGAAGAAAGAACAGGAACTCCGCGAGGAGTACCGCGAGGACATCGACGTGCATCGGATGGCCAGCGAGGTAGTCATCGACGACATCGTACCGCCCAGCACCCTCCGGACGGAACTGAAAAACCGGTTCGCGTTCTACGAGGGCATCGAGAAGGACGTACCGGACAAGAAGCACGGCACGATTCTGTAGGCCGGCAGTCGTCTCTCGGCCTCGTTCTCACCCCGCCTCGCTCTCCCGAACCGCGTCCGCGAACACCGCGAGCGCCAGCGCCGCCAGACCGATATCTCGCGCGATTACGTCGCCGAACCGGCCGGTCGTGACCCAGACGACCAGTAGGTACAGAATCGTCGCCGAGAGGGAGACTGCGGCCACGGCCGCCGAGAACGCGACGTAGCGGTCCGCGAGCAGTGCGAGTCCGAACCCGATTTCGAGCCACCCGTTTATCAGCATGAAGACGACCGGCGAGACGACCAGCAGGGGCGCGAGCCAGTCGGTGACGTAGACCGCCCACGCCGCCGGGTCCAGCAGTTTGTGGACGCCCGCCGCGACCAGCATCGCGCCGAGACCCGCCCGCGTCAGGACGGCCGAGGACGGAAGCCACGAGGTAACTCGGCCGAACGCCGACTCGACGGTCCGGCGCGCACCACTTCGGGACACGACCGGGCGTAGGGACCCGGCCGCCGAAAATCCTCGCGTTCGCGTCGGCCTCCCTCGACCTCCCCCTTCGCTCCGCCCCCGACCTCTTCTTCGCTCCGTCCTCGACCTCCCATCCCTGACCCTGCGCTCGCCCGGCAGTAGCGTCCGACTGCCGTGCCGTATCGACCCCGTAACTCCGCATTTCCTGCGCCTCTGGGTCTCAAGCGTTCACTTTCGCGCTCGGCCGTGGTTTCGGGTCCCGGCGCCGTTAGCCGGGTTAATCAGGCGTATCAGCGACTAAGGAGGCCTATAACAATTGGCCCGTCCGTCGTTCGTTCGGTCGTGACGAGGCGCACTCCGCGCCGGATTTCATCATGAGTTCGGACCGACTTCACTGGCCGTCGGCTATCCGCGAGGACCCGCGACGCCTGACCGCACCGCTGGCCGGAATCGACGGCTGGGAGCGGACGCTCTGGATTCTCGTCGGCGTCGCGCTCGTCGGCGACCTGCTCACGACCTACTACGGGTTGCAACTCGGTCTCACCGAGTCGAACCCGGTCGCTCGGGCCGCGCTCGACCGATTCGGCTTCGCGGCGATGGTCGGACTGAAGCTGTTCGCGCTCGCGGTCGGAGTCGGCTGTCGGCGACTGCTCCCCGACGAACACGGCCTGCTCGTGCCCGCCGGACTGGCGGTGCCGTGGATGGGTGCGGTGGTCGTCAACCTCTCGCTGTACGCGATAGTCCTCGGATAGGGCTCCGCGAGAGCGCGAAAACGTGGCACGGCCGGGCAGCGCAAGAAGTCGGTCGACAGTCGTCGCGGTGAGACCACCGGTTCGGTCAGGAGTCGACCTGACGCTGCGCGCGACAGTGGTCGTCCTACTCGACCGACTGCTCGTCGTCCGCGATAGCTACTGATTCTCCCGCTTCAGCGACAGCACCGTCCGGTCGAACTCGCAGACCAACGTCTCGCCGTCGCCCTCGCTCCCCTCGTCGTCGCGGTTGACCGCGAACGCCTCGACGTGCATCGTGACGACGCCGCGCTCGCCGTCACTGGTCTCGCGCTTGTCGGTCACGGTCGATTGGGCGCGAATCGTGTCGCCGTGGAACACCGGATTGGGATGCTCCACGTCGTCGTACGAGAGGTTGGCGACGATGGTGCCGTCGGTGGTGTCCGGGATGGAGAGACCGACCGCGAGGCTCATCGTATAGAGTCCGTTGACCAACCGCTCGCCGAACTGGGTGTCCTCGGCGAACTCCGCGTCGAGGTGGAGCGGTTGCTGGTTCATCGTCGTGTCGCAGAACTGCTGGTTGTCCGACTCGCTGACGGTCCGCCGCTTCTCGTGTTCGATGGTCTGGCCGACCTCGAACTCCTCGTAGTAGAGACCCGACATGCGTGAGCGGTCGGCGCGACCCGGCAAAAATCCCGCCGATTCGGGCCGACCGAACGGTTGCAGAACGTTTCAGGCACGGCCTGTCGGTCGGTAATCGGCCCATAACAAAGGCTAAGTCCCGACTAAATCGGGTCGCAGTCAGTCACAGTCGAGGCTTACCATGTCCGAAGAAGCCAGTCGGTTCGAGTGGGTACGACCGCGAACAGGGGACGGTAACCGAGTCGGTTCGACACCCGGACGCGAAGCGGCGCGAGGGACGCCGCGGGGCGCGACGCCCTCGGCCGGTGGGTCGGACGCACGCGAGTCGCCCGCAGTGCGACCGCGTTCGCGCCCGACGACCGCCGACTCGGGCGAGCGTGTGACGGACGCCACCGACCGACGGCTGACGTCGGACGACTCGCGGGTTCGCTTCCGGTTTCGGGCCAGCGGTCCGGCCCGGACCGCACCCGCGGTCGGCGACGGGACGGTGTATCTCGCCTGTGCAAACGGCTGCACGCACGCATTCGATGCTGACGACGGCACCGAGCGATGGTCGCGGTGGGTCGATGGCCGACCCACCGCACCGACGGTCTCCGGAGACGTCGTGTACGGCGGTAGCGACCGCGGGACCGCCGACCGCGGTTCGGTCGTCGCGCTCGACGCCGCGACGGGCGACAGCCGGTGGGAGTTCGAGACCGAGGGCGGCGTGCAAGCGTCGCCGACGGTCGCGAACGGCGAAATCTTCGTCGCGGCCGACGACGGCCGAATCACGGCTCTCCACGAGGCGGACGGCTCTCGCCGCCGGACGTTCCGGAACGCGGCGCGAGCGCTCTGCGGGCTCGCACACGACGGGAGACGGCTCCTGCTCGCCAGTCTCGACGGCGGCGCGTACGCCCGCAACCCGACCGACGGCCGCGAGCGCTGGCGGTTCGCGTCGGCCGTCGCGGTCGGCGGTGCGCCCGCGATGGCCGACGACACCGCGTACGTCGGCACCGTAGACGACGGTCGCGTGTCCGCGATTTCGGCGACGACGGGCAGGGAACGCTGGCGCGCAGCGACCGGCGGCGCGGTGTGGGCGTCGCCGACGGTCGCGGACGACACCGTCTTCGTGGGAAGCAGAGACGGCTTCGTCTACGCCTTCGACGCGGAGGACGGTTCGGTGGGTTGGCGGACCGACCTCGGGGCGCGCATCTGGTCCTCGCCGACGGTCGCGGACGACGCCCTCCTCGTGGCGACCGACGCCGGGGACGTGTGGGCGTTGAATCGGGAGGACGGGACGGTACTGTGGTGGTGCCGGGCGACGGACGCAGTCGTGGCCTCGGTCGTCGTCGCGGACGCGACGGCCTACGTGGCCGACTGCGGTGGGACCGTCACTGCGCTTTCGCTCTCGGATTGACGCCGACCGCGCGTTCGCCCGCCGACTGATTCTCGGGTGGCTCTCCGTTTCGGAATAATTGATACGCCGGAGCACGTCGATTCGGACATGCCACGACGAAGCGTCATGTTCACGCCGGGCGACCGTCCGGCGATGATGCGGAAAGCGCCGAGCGCAGGGGCCGACGTAATCGTCTTCGACTTGGAGGACGCGGTGGCTCCCGACGCCAAGGACGAGGCGCGCACGGCGGTCCGCGAGGTGTTGACCGACCCCGACTTCGACCCCGACTGCGAGGTCTGCGTCCGGGTGAATCAGACGGGCATCGCCGCGGACGACGACCTGCGAGGAATCCTCGGACGGGAGGACGCGACGAGCGACGAGTCGAGCGATTTCGCGGCGTCGCGCGCCGTGGAAACGCTCGATTCGGTGATGCTCCCGAAGACCGAGGACGCGGACGACGCCGAGACGCTGGCCGACCTGCTCGACGAGCGCGACGCCGACGTGCCGATTCTCGCGCTGGTCGAGACCGCGGCCGGAATCCTGTCGGCCGAGTCCATCGCGACCGTGCCCGAAGTCGATGCGCTCGCCTTCGGCGCGGAGGACCTCGCGGCCGACGTCGGCGCGACCCGGACCGACGAGGGCACCGAAGTCCTCCACGCCCGCGAACACGTCGTCCTCGCGGCGAGTGCGGCCGACGCGGACGCCATCGACACGGTGTACACCGACATCGAGGACACCGAAGGCCTGCGCGAGGAGACCGAGTTCGCCATCGAATTGGGGTACGACGGCAAGATGGCCATCCACCCCGCGCAGGTCGCGCCCGTCAACGAGGCGTTCACGCCCGACCCCGAGCGCGTCGAGTGGGCCGAGAAGCTGTTGGCGGCGAAAGAAGAGGCCGACGCCGATGGCCGGGGCGTCTTCCGGGTGGACGGCGAGATGATAGACGCGCCGCTGGTCGCACAGGCCGAGCGCGTGCTGGCGTACGCCGAGGCCGCCGACGAGACGTGAGGAAAAGCGGAAACTACGTCAGCGGTTCAGGGCCAGAGACCGCGGGTGCTCTTCGCCTCGGCGATGCGCGAGAGCGCGACGACGTAGGCGGCGTCGCGCCAACTCACGTCGCGGGCCTCGACTTCGGTCCGCACGTCGTTCCACGCCGAGAGCATGTGTTTCTCCAGTTCGTCGTTGACGCGTTCGAGCGACCACTGACGCCGGTTGATGTCCTGCAACCACTCGAAGTACGAGACGGTGACCCCGCCCGCGTTGGCGAGGATGTCGGGAATGACCTCGACGCCGTTCTCTTCCAGGATGGCGTCGGCGGCGAACGTCGTCGGGCCGTTCGCACCCTCGACCACGACGTCGGCCTGCACGTCGTTGGCGTTGTCCGCGGTGATGACGTTCCCGACCGCGGCCGGAACGAGGACGTCCACGTCGAGTTCGAGAATCTTCTCGTTCGAGAGCTTCTCGGGCGCGTCGTGGGTCATGACGGCCTCGGGTTCCTCCTCGTGGGAGGGCACCGCGTGGGTGTCCAGTCCGTCCGGGTCGTAGATGGCACCGTTCACGTCGCTGACCGCGACGATGTTCGCGCCCCAGTCGTCGAGCAGACGGGCCGCGTTCGCGCCGACCGAGCCGAATCCCTGCACGGCGATGGTCGTCTCTTCGAGGTCGTAGTCGTAGTAGTCGGCGGCCTCACGGGCAATGATGGCGACGGAGCGACCGGGCGCTTCCTGTCGTCCCTCGCTCCCGCCGACGACGGGCGGTTTTCCGGTGACGACGCCGGGAATGGTCTCGCCCTCCTGCATCGAGTAGGCGTCCATGAACCACGCCATCGTCTGGGCGTCGGTGCCCATGTCGGGCGCGGGGATGTCCTTCTTCGGACCGACGAACTTGCGGAGTTCCTCGGCGAAGCGCCGGGTCAGGCGCTCCTTCTCGTCGGTCGTCAGGTCCTTGGGGTCCACGACGATGCCGCCCTTCCCACCGCCGAACGGCAGGTCCATCACGGCGCACTTCCACGTCATCCACATCGACAGCCCGACGCACTCCTGTTCGCTGACGTGGGGGTGGAAGCGCAGGCCGCCCTTGTACGGGCCGCGCACGTCGTCGTGTTGGGCGCGGTAGCCGGTGAACACCTCGACCTCGCCGTTCTCGCGTTTCAGCGGTACCGCGACGCGATGGACTTTGGTCGGATGCTTCAGTCGCTCGATGACGCCCTCGTCCACGTCGAGGTGGGCCGCGGCGTGTTCCAGTTGACGGCGCGCGGTTTCGAGCGCGGACTCCGGCTCTTCGGTCTCCTCGTCACTACCCTTCTGTTCGGTTGCTTCGACAGTTTCTGGAGGCATGATTGGTTCGGCACGTCGTCTGCGACTCGGCCTCACCGGGGCGAGT
This sequence comes from Halorussus gelatinilyticus, assembly GCF_023238445.1. Taxonomy (GTDB): domain Archaea; phylum Halobacteriota; class Halobacteria; order Halobacteriales; family Haladaptataceae; genus Halorussus; species Halorussus gelatinilyticus. The sequence continues at coordinate 3,325,584 of NZ_CP096658.1, forward strand.
CGTCTTAGCGACGCATCGTAGGCGTAGGTTCCCGTAGGCGTACAAAATATTAATGCTATAGAGTTGTCTTAGGTCCTTATACACACACTTACGCCAGCGGTCGGCTTTGGATGCGGTTAGTCGAAATCGCCGGCATACGGCCCGACGCGCGGTTTCCGATTTCGGAAACTGTATGAGTGCCAATCGAGACGTTGTAACTTGACGCCAGAAATTACCACCCATGTCCGAGCAAGCAAATCCCTTCGAAAGCCTGCAGGAACAGATCGACGACGCGTCGGAGTACATGGACGTCGGCGAGGACGTGCTGAAACGCCTCAAACACCCCGAGCGCGTGCTCGAAACCAATCTCTCCGTCGAGTTGGACGACGACGACGTCGAGGTGTTCAAAGCGTTCCGCTCGGAGTTCAACGGCGACCGCGGTCCGTACAAGGGCGGTATTCGCTACCATCCCGGCGTCACCCGCGACGAGGTCAAGGCGCTCTCGGGGTGGATGGTCTACAAGTGCGCCATCGTGGACATTCCCTACGGCGGCGGGAAGGGCGGCATCGTCATCGACCCGGACGACTACAGCGAGGACGAACTCGAACGAATCACGCGGTCGTTCGCCAAGGAACTGCGCCCGTTTATCGGCGTGGACAAGGACATCCCTGCGCCCGACGTGAACACGGGCCAGCGCGAGATGAACTGGATCAAGGACACCTACGAGACGCTGGAGAACACGACCGCGCCCGGCGTCATCACGGGTAAGTCCCCCGACAGCGGCGGGAGCGCGGGCCGCGTCGAGGCGACCGGTCGCTCGACCATGCTCACCGCACGCGAGGCGTTCGACTACCTCGACCGTGACATCGAGGGCGCGTCCGTCGCGGTGCAGGGCTACGGGAACGCCGGGTGGATAGCCGCGAAACTCATCGACGAACTCGGTGCGAACGTCGTCTCCGTCTCCGACTCCAGCGGTGCTATCTACAACGAGGACGGCTTCGACCCAGTGGACGTCAAGAGCCACAAGAACGAGACCGGCAGCGTCTCGGGCTACTCCGAAGCCGACGAGGAGTTCTCCAACGAGGACCTGCTCACGCTCGACGTGGACCTGCTGGTCCCCGCCGCGCTGGAAAACGCCATCGACGGCGACCTCGCCGAGGACGTGCAGGCCGACGTCGTCGTGGAGGCCGCCAACGGGCCGCTCACGCCCGACGCCGACGACGTGCTCGCCGACTCGGACACCTACGTCTTCCCCGACATCCTCGCCAACGCGGGCGGGGTCACCGTCTCGTACTTCGAGTGGGTCCAGAACCGCCAGCGGTTCCACTGGACCGAGGAGCGCGTCAACGACGAACTCGAACGCATCATCACGGACGCCTTCGACAACCTCGTCGAGACCTACGAGGAGACCGGCGCGCCGAACATGCGCACCGCCGCGTACGTCGTCGCCATCCAGCGCGTCGTGGACGCCTACGAGGAGAGCGGCAACTGGCCCTGAGATTTAGATAAACGGACAGTCACGTTCGTTTTCTTTCGAGGTAACGTATATCATAAGGTGGGGATTTAGAATAGGGCTGAACTGCCGCTAGAGGCGCTTAGAATCCTTTTTAATCCGTACTTCGTCCTGTTTTCATTCCTGATAACCGTATCGGGGTTTTATGTCCTAGGTGTGAGAATAGCTGTTCAGAAGAGAACCATGTTCGACACCGACAACTGGCGGCCCGACCGGGCACAGGTGGGTATCGGTACACTCATCGTGTTCATCGCTATGGTGCTGGTCGCCGCCATCGCAGCGGGCGTACTCATCAACACCGCAGGCTTCCTGCAGACGAAGTCCGAGCAGACGGGCACGGAAGCCACCGGGCAAGTGACCAATCGGGTGAATGTCGTCAGCACCGTCGGCATCGTAGGTAACGACCAGTCCATTCACATGGTGAACCTCACCGTGATGAAGAGTTCCGGGTCGGGTGACGTGAACCTCTCGACGGCCACCGTCGAGTGGCTCGGTCCCGACAGCGGGAAGATTCTGACCAGAGCCGACGACGGCGTCGCCAACGACACGCGGTTCAACGTCAGCACCATCAAGGACATTCAGAACACGTATCCGGTCCTCGTGGACCAAGGCGACCGGTTCCGCATCTCGCTGAACACCGCGGAACTGACCGAGAACTCCCACGGTCTCCGCGAAAGCGAGGAGTTCACCATCAAAATCGTCACGTCGGCGGGCGCGGTTACCTACCACCACAGCGTGCCCCAGACGCTGACCAGCCAAAAAGCGGTCTCGCTGTAACCGGTCTACCCGCCGTTTTTCTCTTTCTCTCGCACTCCGCGATTCGAGCGACAGCGCTGGCTTGGGTTACAACTCGTAGACCCGGAGCGTCGCTTCGACCGGCGACTCGCCCGTTTGATTCGGATGCCGACCCGCCGTCGTGACGACGAGGTGGCTCGAAGCCGCGACGGGACCGCGGATTCGGGTCGCGGCCGTCGAGACGTGCCATCGCACATCGCCAGTATCGGCGTCGAGACCGTGGACGCTCACCTCACTTCCGTCCGACTGGGGCACGATGAGCGTACCGTCGAGTAGAATCGGCGAGGTCTCTTGGGTCCACTCACCGTCGCCTACCTCCGTTTGCCACAATCGCTCTCCGGACGCCAGCGCGTACGCTTCGAGGGTCGCCTCGGGGCCGTCGGTTCCCGGCGCGCCACGAGTGACGAAGACGGTATCGCCGACCACGGTGGGTGTGGTCAACGACCCGCTTACGGTCGTCTCCGCCGACGCGGACGGTTCGTCGTCGGCGGCGAGCGCGGGCACGTACCCGTTGTGTGTCTCGGTCCGACCGATTTGCGGCCAGTCGCGTGTGTTTCCGGCGGACTGCTCGGACGTGGTCTCGTCGTTCGTCGTCGTGGCCGTGCTTCCGGACGCCGAGAGGGGTCCGGAACAGCCAGCGACGGCGGTCGTACCCGTAGCGGCAAGGAAGGCTCTGCGAGTGGTGGAGGGTTCGTCGGGCGACATACTCGGGCAGTCTCACGACCCGGTGTTAAAATTTCTGAGACTCGCGGTCGGCTGGAGAGGGGTTTCGCTCGGGCGGACGTTAGAGACCCAGTTCCCGGCCGATGACGAGGTGCTGAATCTCGCTGGTCCCCTCACCGATCTCCATCAGTTTCGCGTCGCGGAAGAACCGCTGAGGCGCGAAGTCCTCGGTGTAGCCGTAGCCGCCGAGCGTCTGCACTGCGTCCTCGGCGACTTCGCGGGCGGCCTCGCTGGCGTCGAGTTTGGCGAGCGCGCTCTCGTGAGAGACCGAGTTCCCTTGGTCGTACTTCCACGCCGCCTTGTGGGTCAGCAGGCGAGCGCGCTCGACCTTCCGGTCCATCGAGACGACCTTGTTCCGGATGGCGTCGAACTTCGAGATGGGCTGGCCGAACTGCTCGCGCTCGGTGCTGTACTCCTTGGCGGCCTCGAAAGCGCCCTGCGCGAGACCGGTCGAGAGCGCCGCGATGGAGATGCGACCGCCGTCCAGCGTCTTCTTCGTCTGGTCCCAGCCGTCGCCCTCCTCGCCGAGCAGACGGTCCTCGGGGAGTCGCACGTCGTCGAGTTGGATTTCGCAGGTCGGCGAGGCGTTCAGGCCCATCTTGTCCCAGACGGTCGTGACCTCGAAGCCGTCGTCCTGCTCGGGGTCAACGATGAACGTGGAGATACCGTCGTAGCCCGCGCCGGGGTCCGTGACCGCCTTGACGAGGACCGACCCGGCGACGTTGGCGTTGGTGATGAACTGCTTGGTGCCGTTCAGGACCCACTCGTCGCCCTCTTTTTCCGCCATCGTGTCCATGTCGCTGGCGTCCGACCCGCTACCGGGTTCGGTCAGCGCCCACGAGCCGAGGTACTCGCCCTCCGCGAGCGGACGAAGCCAGCGTTCCTTCTGCTCTTCGGTGCCGAACAGTTCGATGGGCTTGGAGGCCAGCGAGACGTGCGCGGCGTACGAGAGACCGATGGACCCGGAGACTCGACCCAACTCCTCGGTCACGAGCGCGTACATCAATTGGTCGCCGCCCAGACCGCCCCATTCCTCGCTGACGGGCACGCCCATCATGTCGAGGTCCGCGAGTTGGGAGAATATCTCCTCCGGGAAGCGGTGTTCGTCCTCGATGTCCTGCGCGATGGGTTCGATCTCCTCGTCGCAGAACCGACGCACCTCGTCCCGAATCATCTGATGCTCGTCGGGAAGGCTGAAATCCATACGCAATTTTTGCGCGAGTGGTAGTATAAAGACAGCGAACCAGCGTCGGGGGTTCCGGAAGACACTTGCCACGGTAGCCTGACGCGTCTGCCATGGCCTCGCCCTCCCGCCGCGACCTCCTCCGGGCGACCGGGCTCGGTCTCGCCGCCATCGCCGGTTGCGCCGGTCGAGAAGCCCCTCCGAACGACACGACCATGCATACCGCGACCGAGACGCGGCACACCGAAACGACGACCCAGACGACGACCGACACGATGAGCGAAACCGCCACGAGCGCGCCCCGAGACTGCGTTCCGGAGTCGATTCCCGAAAACGGCTGGCCGCTCCCCGACCGCGGCCCGACGGGAGCGAACTACGCACCGGCGGCGACCGGACCGACCGAGAAACCGACCGTCCGCTGGAAGCGGACCGTCGAGGAACCCGAAACGGAGGGCTACCTCGACGTGGCCCTCACCAGTCCGGTGGTCACGGCGGACCGAATCTTCGTCGGCAAGGCGCTCTATCCGGGCACCGAAAACGAGATGCCCGACGAGAACGCCGTCCACGCCTACGACCGCGAGACCGGCGAACTGGATTGGTCGCATCCGACGAAAGCTACGGTCCCAGAGTCGGTCGCGGTGATGGGCGAGGCGGTCTACGTCGTCACGGCGGGGTCGGTCCGCGCGGTCGAGAGACGCGGAGGAGTCGAACGCTGGCGGTTCGACCCGGAGCGGGGAGTTCAGGCGGCGACGCCGACCGACGGTCGAATCTACGTGAGTACCGATTCGGGGTCGGTGGTCGCGCTCCGGACCGACGGGTCGGTCGCGTGGACCGCGTCGGTCGGCGACTGGGTGGGGACTCGCCCGGCGGTCCACGACGGGACCGTCTTCGTGGGAACCGGCGACAGCAGGCTGACGGCGCTCCGTACCGACGACGGAGGCGAGCGCTGGTCGGTGCAGTTAGTGACCTCCGAGTCGAACGCCCGCGAAGTCCCCGGCGACGTCGCCGTGACCGACTGTGGCGTGTTCGCCACGCCTCACGGCGGCGTCGTCGCGCTCGATTTCGACGGGAGGGTTCGGTGGCGGGCGACCGGCGGACAGTACGTCCTCTCGACCGACGGAGAGACCGTCTATACGGGAACCGAATCCGGTCGCCTAATCGCGCTCTCGGCGGCCGACGGAGCGGTCCGGTGGCGGACGCTGCTCGGGGAGGGCAGCGACCAAAAGGTGGAAGACGTCTCCAGCGACCCGGTCGTCGCCGACGGCACCCTCTACTGTTCGACCCGGCCGGGCAGTCTCCACTCGCTCGACGCGGACACCCGGACCGAGAACTGGAACCTCGAGTTCGACTCGTCGTCAGAACCCGAGAAGCCCGCCGCGGTGGACGACGAACTGTTCGTGTCGGTCGGTCCATCGCTGGTCGCGCTGGAGTAATCGAATCGCTCATCGATACCGCCAAAACGCTGTTATCGTCCTTCGTCGTATTCCGCCCTCGTGAACGGTCGCACGCCGCCCAGAGTCCTCCTCGCAGTCGTCGTCCTCGGACTGGTCCTCTCGCTCGCCGTCGGATTCGTGACCGCCGGGCCGTCGCCCAACCAGCGATACGACCGGTCCGCCGACATCGCGACCGGCGACCGCCAACAGATGGTCGAAACCCGGCGCGGCGTCACCGTCGTCACGGCCCAGAAGGGAGGCATGCGCGGCCTCTCGGGCGAACTCGTCGCCTTCCGGCCGAACGGGACCGTCCTCTACCACACCGACCGACACAGTTCCTACTGGGACGTGGACCCGAGCATCCGGGGGAAGCGGACCGTCACCTACGTCGCAACGAAGTGGCTCAACGAGTCGGTCTGTGGCGGTGGCCCGCTGTTGGCCGACCGAGGGGACTGCCGTCGGAACGTTGTCGAACGCCTGAACCTGACCACCGGCGAACGAACCCGACTCTACGCCCACCGGATGGAAGGCGGTCGGTGGCACGACGTGGACGTAATCAACGACACTCACATCCTCGTCGGCGACATCGGCAACGAGGCCGTCTTCGTGGTCAACACGACGTCGGGCATCCGGGAGTGGACGTGGACCGCCGAGAGCGAACTCCCGATAACCGGCGGCGGGAGCTACGACAAGGACTGGGTCCACATCAACGACGTGGAACTGCTGGACGACGGCCGCATCATGGTGGACTTGCGGAATCAGGACCAAATCGCCTTCCTGAACCGAAGCCGCGGCATCGAGGCCAACTGGACCCTCGGGAGCGAGAACGAGTACGACACCCTGCGCGAACAGCACAATCCGGACTACATTCCCGAAGAGCGAGGCGGCCCGGCCGTCGTCGTCGCCGACTCCGAGAACGACCGCGTCGTGGAGTACCAGCGCGAGAACGGGAGTTGGAACCGGTCGTGGGTCTGGACCGACGACGCGATGCAGTGGCCCCGCGACGCCGACCGCCTGCCCAACGGCAACACCCTCGTCACCGACACCATCGGCGACCGGGTGTTCGAGGTGAACGAGACCGGCGCTATCGTCTGGAAGATACCCGTCGAACGGGCCTACGAGGCCGAACGCCTCGGCACGGGCGGCGAGAGTGCGGGCGGGCCGAGTGCCGCGGCGGCCGGCCTCCAGTCGCGGCGCGCACAGCCGCCGTCGGGACTCGCCGAGCAGTTCGAAGAGGCGGTCCGCGACGCGGTACCCGTCCAAGTCCAGAACGGACTGCTCGGATACTTCTTCCCGTGGTGGATGGGGTTCTACGACGTGCTGGCGACGTTCGCGCTGGTCGCCGTCCTCGCGGTCTGGGGCGGACTCGAACTGTGGTGGTCGTCGCTCTCGCTCCCGACCCGACTACCGTCGAGTCTCGACTCCCTATCCTCGGTCCGGTTGCTCCTCCTGTTGACCGGACTGGCGGCCGTCGGCTACGTCGCCTCGGTGGTCGCGTCGCTGATTTGACGTGAACCGGGGCTTCGCGGGGGACTCATAAACGTCGTGACTACTGGGCCAACGGGCTTTTTTTCGTGACGCGAGTATCGACGCTATCGAATGACGGAGAGTCGGCTCGACCCGATTCTCGGGGCTTTGGCACATTCCCGACGACGCGCAGTAGTACGCTGTCTGAACAGAGAGTATCTGCCGATTCCGGTCCCGTCCTTTTCGACCTACCTGGCGCTGTCGCTGTTTCCCGACGCGGACACCGACGACTTCGAGGCGTTCTGAGCCGAGATTCAGAGCAGCCTCTACCACGTCCACCTGCCGAAACTGGCCGACGCCGGCATCGTGACCTACGACCGGGACCTCGCCGACGGCGTCATCGACGAGGGACCCGAGTTCGAGACCGCGGTGGCGTTTCTGGAGATCTAATGTCGGAGCCTGGGCAAGTGGCTTTTTGAGGGCCGGACGCTTAGTCGCCTCCGATGAGTATCCGGCGGCTGGTGCGTGGCACCATCGAGTGGGAGCGACTCGAAGCGGTCTTCGTGGAGATGGCTCGGCGCTACGACCGGCCGGAGTTACGCGTCGAGTTTCTGGACGCCGACAACTGGCTCTCGACGCCCTGCGTGGTGGACGAACGATGGTTCGTCAAGATAATCACGCGCCAGAACTCGATAGTCCACGCGCTGTTCACCGGCGCGCGCAACCTCGGGGCCTTCTCGTCGGGCACCGAGGGGTTCTTCGAACACTCCGCCGGGCCGGTCGAGATGGCCGAACAGGAGTTGGAGGCCACCGAGCGGATGCGCGAAATCGGGCTGAACGCGCCCGCTCCGATCGAGGTCTTCGAGGTGGAGGACATGGCCGTCCTCGTGATGGAGTACCTGCCCGACTTCCGGACGTTCGAGGAGATGGACGCCGAGGAGGTCGAACACCTCGCGCCCGAGGTGTTCGAGTCGCTGGCCGCGATGCACGACAACCGCCTCGCCCACGGCGACCTGCGCGGCGAGAACGTCCTCGTCCAGCACGGCGAGGTGTACTTCATCGACGCGACGACGGTTCGGGAAGACGCCATCGAGGAGGCCCGGTCGTACGACCTCGCGTGCGCGCTCGCCGCGCTCGAACCCCGAATCGGCGCGCGAGCCGCAGTCGCGGCCGCCGCAAAACACTACTCGCCCGACGAGTTGCTCGCGGCGCGAGACTTTCTGGACTTCGTGAACATCCGGCCGGACCACGACTTCGACGCCGTGAGCGTCAAGGGCGAGATAGAGAAGTTGGCGGACGCGAATGGGGAGTGACCTCGGACGTTGAGTGACCCCGGACCCCGAACGGCGAACGACCACGAACGGCGAGTAACGGCCACGCGACACGTCGTCACACGTCCGATTTCGGATGTCTACGGGCGCGCCAACCCGTCGAGCGTTGGGTCAACTGGCCGAAATTGGGAGACTTTTTATCCGTGCCGGTCCCAATTTTTGCCAGAGTATGAGTCAACAGGCAAGCGAGGAGACTTACCAGCACTACATCGGCGGCGAGTGGACCGAGGGACGCGGCGACGAGACCTTCGAGAGCGTCGATCCGTCCAATCAGGAAGTACTCGGCGAGTTCCACCGCGGCACCGAGGAAGACGTAGACGCCGCGCTCGCGGCCGCCAAGGAGGCCGAAGACGAGTGGGCCGACCTCTCGTACATCGACCGCGCGGAGTACCTCTGGGACGTCTACCACGAACTGAAGGACCGCACGGACGAACTCGGTGAAATCGTTACCAAAGAGTGCGGCAAGGAGATTTCGGAAGGCAAGGCCGACGTGGTCGAAGCCGCTCACATGGTCGAGTGGGCCGCGGGCAACGCCCGCCACCCCCACGGCGACGTGGTGCCCTCCGAAATCGGCAGCAAGGACGCCTACATGCGCCGCAAGCCCCGCGGCGTCATCGGCTGTATCACGCCGTGGAACTTCCCGGTCGCCATCCCGTTCTGGCACATGGCCTTGGCGCTGGTCGAGGGCAACACGGTCGTCTGGAAGCCCGCCGAGCAGACGCCGTGGTGCGGCCAGATCATCGCCGAGATGATGGTGGATGCCGGCATCCCCGAGGGCGTCTTCAACATGGTGCAGGGCTTCGGCGACGCCGGAAACGCCATCGTCGAGGACGACCGCGTGGACACCGTGCTGTTCACCGGCAGCAGCGAGGTCGGCCACAAGATCGCCGGCAAGGTCGGCGGCGAACCCGGCAAGCTCGCGGCCTGCGAGATGGGCGGCAAGAACGGCATCGTCGTCACCGAGAACGCGGACCTCGACATCGCGGTCCACTCCGCGGTGATGTCCTCGTTCAAGACCACGGGGCAGCGCTGCGTCTCCAGCGAGCGCCTCATCGTCCACGAGGACGTCTACGACGAGTTCAAGGAGCGCTACGTCGAACTCGCGCAGAGCGTCTCGGTCGGCGACCCCCTCGACGAGGACACCTTCATGGGTCCGATGGTCAACGAAGAGCAGGTCGAGAAGTTCGGTAAGTACAACGACCTCGCCCGCGAGGAGGGCGCGAACGTACTGGTGGACCGCGAAGAACTCGACGCCGACGAGATTCCCGAAGGCCATGAGGACGGCTACTGGGTCGGCCCGTTCGTCTACGAGATCGACTACGACACCGACCTCCGGTGCCTCCAAGAGGAAGTCTTCGGTCCGCACGTCGCGCTGGTGAAGTACAGCGGCGACATGGACCGCGCCATGGAGATTCACAACGACACGCCGTACGGACTCGCCGGCGCGGTCATCTCCGAGGACTACCGCCAAGTCAACCAGTTCCGCGACGAGGCGGAACTCGGACTGGCCTACGGCAACCTCCCGTGCATCGGCGCGGAGGTCCAACTGCCGTTCGGCGGCGTCAAGAAGTCCGGCAACGGCTACCCGAGCGCCCGCGAGGCCATCGAGGCCGTCACCGAGCGCACGGCGTGGACAGTGAACAACAGCAAGGACATCGAGATGGCGCAGGGTCTCAGCGCGGACATCAAGACCGAGAGCGACGACTGAAGCGAAGAAATCGCTTACAGCGATTTCGGAGCTTCGGTCTCACTCTCGCAGATTCCGACGACTGAACGGCGAGGCCCTCGTGGCCGAGCACTTTCGGTCCCGGATTCGTAGAGAGCGACGACCGAGCAGACCACCGACGAGTTACTTCGATTTTTCACCCCGGCGCGTGGGGGCGTCTGCGCGAGCGGATGCGAGCGCATGGCTCGTCGGACGCGGTTTGTCCGACGGCACGGCGCTCGTGAGCGCCGCGATCACCGCTCGAGGGACGACCGAAGGGAGAAGGTTGGGAAGACGAGGTGCTGTGCCGTGCGGAGCGGTGCAGTAGACTCCTGTGTTCAAGCCTGAAGCTATCCTCTCTCACCTCTGTCAACTCGTTCGCTCCGATTCGAACCACCGAGACTCACCCACCCCGACTCGAACCACCGAAGAACAGTCTAGCTACCGACCGAAACGACCGACCGAGCAACCGACCGAAAATCCGCGAAAAACGAATCCCGAATTCAGTCCCCGAATCGCAGGAGCTTCGGCCCCTCGACGGCCATCACGAACGAGATACTGAGCATCATAAACGCGACCGTGAGCAGTCCGTAGAGGCTCTCGGTCGTCACGTGCGTCGTCGGCGCGGTGCCGAGCCAGTTGCCCGCGATGACCGCACTTCCGACGACCGCAGTCCAGAGGAAGTACCGACTCCACTGGTGCGAGAACCGGCCGCGTTCGGGGGATTCGACTTCGAGAAATCGTCTGAGTCGTTCGGGGTCGGCGGTCAGCGTGACGAGTCGGTCCTCCGAGTCGTACTCGACCAATCCGTGTTCGCTCAGGCGCGGGATGTGAGTCTGATAGAGCGACGAGTACACCTGCTTTCGCTGGCGCGAGGTCAAGTCGGTGATGGGAGTGTCGTTCTCCCACGCCGCGATGCGCGCGCTCAGGTCGGTCAGCGTAATATGGCGGTCGTCCAACAGGTGTCGGAGGACTCGCCGCCGACGGGAGTTGCCCAGCAGGTCGAACATCGCCTCTCGGGAAGGACCCTGCGCGGCCGTCCCACCCCTGTTCGACGCACTCAACGTAGTTGTCGCTTCGGCCATCTGTCTATTATTGTATACTCTCATCTACTCCGTAATTAATATTCGGGTTTTTAGCCTTGTGGCCGTCAGACGTCTGGCCGACGTGTCAGCGTCGCCGGTCGCGCCACGCCGGGAACTCCTCGCGAACCGACTCGACGCGAGTCGGGTCCACGTCGGCCACGACGAGGTCCGGGTCGTCGTTCGTGCCGGCCAGCGTCGTGCCCCACGGGTCGTACACCGCCGAACGTCCGAGCAGGGAGGCGTCCTCGAAGTCGCCCGACCCGTTGATGGTCGCCACGAAGAACTGGTTCTCGACGGCGCGAGCCCGCGGCAGGAGCTGCCAGTGTTCGACGCGAGGGTACGGCCACGCGCTCGGCACCAACACGAGGTCAGCGCCCGCCTCGGCGATGTCGCGGTACAGTTCCGGGAACCGGAGGTCGTAGCAGGTCGTCATCCCGACCGTGGCACCCTCGAACTCGGCGATTCCCAACGCTTCGCCCGGTACGAGCATCTGGGCTTCCGCCGACTCGTAGCCGAAGAGGTGGTGCTTGCGGTAGACCGCGAGGCGCGTCCCCTCGCGGTCGAACAGGACCGAGGTGTTCGCCAGTCCCTCGTCGGCGGGCGTCTCGACGCTCTCGGTCTCGGCGAGGTCCTCCACGATGCTCCCCGCGAGGACGCCGATTCCGTGTTCGCGGGCCGCGTTCGCGATGCGTCCGAGCGTCGGTCCCTCGACCGGTTCGGCGGCGCGCTGGTAGGCGTCGAACGCGAAGTAGCCGACGTTGAAGATTTCGGGAAGCGCCACGAGGTCCGCGCCGCGCTCGGCGGCCTCGACGATGGCGTCCTCGGCGCGCTCGCGGTTGGCTTCGACGGCCCCGCCCTCGATCTCGAGCTGCGCGAGTGCGACTCTCACGCCGTCGCCTCCTCCCGAAGCGCGGCTTCGAGGTTGTCGAGTTCGTTGTCCAGATTCTTCTTGAAGAAGCGCTCGACGCCGGGCACCTTCCCCTCGACCGTGAACCGGTTAATCAGTTTGCTCCCGGTCTCGGTCTCCTGAATCTCGTGTTCGCCGGTCACGCGGAGCGCCGACGACCGGCCGACGAACTTCACGTAGCGCGGCGGGTCGCGCTCCACGTCCTCGGTCCGAACCGGGACGGTCGTGTCGAGAAACGGAATCGGGAGCTTGATGTGCCAGATAGACGACGTCTCCCCGGTTCGCTCGTAGTCGGCGACGACGCTGATAGCGCTCGCTCGTTTCTCCGGGTCCGCGATGAACTCCCACACGTTCTCCGGCGAAACCCCGAGGTCGAAGGTCCGCTCTACCCGGACAGTCATATCGGGACTTCGGGCCGGGTCGTCAAAAACCCGCCGGACCTCTCGCGACGTGCGCGAGTGCGGTCGGTCTCGGCCGTCGTCCCCGGCGGCTCAGCCCAGCGTTACCTTCCACGTCGTGGACTTCGCGCGTCCCCACTTCTCGATATCGACCTCTTCGCTCTTCTCGGCGAGTTCCGGCAGTCGCACGCCCACCTGCTTCGAGGAGAGACCCAGGTGCTCGGCGATGTTCTTCGACCGGAAGTAACGCTCGCCTTTCGAGACGCTCTCGCGGAGGTACGCGAGGATGCGCCGTTCCTCGTCGCTGTAGTCAGTCATCCTTACACGCTACTAGGGCGCTCGGAACCTTAACGATTTCCCGCCGGTAATCGTTCAGTTCGGCGACCCGTCCCCGCCGAGACCGGTCGAATCACGTTCGATTCACCGGGCAATCGGCGCGAGCGCCGGTTTACGGAGGAGTTACCCCGACGACGCAGTGGACTACCAGTAGAGGTGGACCGCGGCGACGGCGAGGACCCCGGCGACGACGGCACCCGCGAAGCCCCACGCGGCGAGTTCGCTACCCGGTTCCAGGAACATCGCTACCGTCGATCCGACCGCCAGCAGGGTGAACAGCGTGGCGAGTCCGATACCTTTGTCGCTGGCGACAGTCTCGTGTTCGGCCATGTCCGGCGTTTCCGTCGGGCGGAACTTAGTTCATTCTACTCGTCGGCCTCGTTCGCAGTCATCGTCGCTGATTCACGACTCTCATCGCCGGTCCGCAGTCCTCCTCGGTCGTCCGTGGTTTCTCGGGGCCGTCCGTGAATTCCCGTCAATCGCCTATGAGTTTTCGTCGCCTGCCGGTAGGTTTTACGGCGTGGGGTGTGGGCTACGAGATATGCTCGGGACGGTCAAGTCGGCGTTACTCGGGAGTAAGATTCGTGTACTGGTCACGCTACTGTTGGCGCTCGGGGTCGTCGTCGGTGGCGGACTCTCGCTCGGCGTCCTCGGCGCGCCGAGCGTCGTCGGCGTCCACAACAGTTTCGGCGACGTGACCGAGGAGACGACCGAAATTCGGACCGAACTCGTCGTCCGGAACCCGAACCCCGTTGGTATCAATCTCGGCGGCGTGTCGGTGTCCTACGACGTGACGATGAACGACGTGGCCATGGCTAACGGGACGAAGGAGGGCGTCTCGGTCGGCACGGGCAACAGCACCGTGAACGTCAGCACGCGGATGGACAACGAGAGGATTCCCGCGTGGTGGGTCAGCCACGTCCGGAACGGCGAGGAGACGGCGCTCCGGGTGGACGCGACGGTTCGGTCCTCGACGCTCGGCCGGAGTTTTCAGGCCCCGCCGGTCGAACGTCAAATCTCGACCGACGTCATCTCGCAGTTCAACTCCACCGAACCGCGGCCCATCGACGCCGACCAACCGCTGGTCTCGGACCCCGTGGGCTACGTCAACGAGACCAGCGCGCGGTGGGGCGAGGTGACGGCCTCCGAGACGCCCATCGACATGCGGTTCACAGTCTACAACGCCAAGTCGCTCCCGATGGCTGTCACCGAAATCGGATACACCATCACGATGAACAACATCACGGTCGGCAACGGGTCGAGCGAGACGGGCCACGTCATCGAAGGCCACAGTACGGAAACCATCGAGACCCGGACGGCCATCCGGAACGGGAAACTCGACCAGTGGTGGGTCTCGCACCTCGAAAACGACCAAGTGACCGACCTCCGCATCGACTTCTACGCCGAGTTGGAACTCGGCGGCGAGACGTTCCGCGTGCCGCTGGAGGACCTAACCTACCGGAAGACCATCGAAACCGACATCTTCGGGAACAAAGCCGAGTCCAGCGGATCGACCACCGGCAGTGAAGCCAGAACTGCCGACGACTCGAAGTCGGGCGGAGAGACGACCGCGGGCGACGGTTCGGAAACAACCGCAAACGACGACTCGGCGACGACGACAGACGGTGACACCGCCACCACTACCACCGCGAACGACGGCGCGACCGGCGGCGAGACCACGACCACCGACGACGGTCTCCTCTCGCTTTCTGTGTCCGGACTCCGATAGCGCGGCGACGAAACGTTTCGCGCTCGAACGCTCGCCAGCGGTGGAGCTTCACGGCTATCCGGAATCCACATCTCCGGGAAAACGGCGCAGATATTTCCGGTCGCCGGTAGAGTTTTAACCTCGGGTGAGAGAGCTACCAACGCATGACACGGAGTGTAGACGCTCCTGATCGAGTTCTTCTCGTGCGATGAGAGTGACGTTTCGATACGGAGCGACGGCGAGTCGATAGTACTGGCGGTAGACGGTGACGACTACCAACTGTCCAGAGGCGAGGCCGCGGACCTGCAGGACGCGGTCGGCGACGCGCTGACCCAGCGCCGGGAGTTCTTCCGGACCGCTGGCGTCCACCGCGAGGACGGCACCTACGAGGTCGTCCGGCGCGGGGCCGACTCGGCGGGCAACTCGAAGGTGTTCGAGGATTTCCGCGAACTGCGCCGGCTGTTCGACCGACTGCCCGACGAGTTCTCGGCCGACGACGTGGGCCGGACGGGTATCACGGGGTCGCGTCGCCACATGCTGGTGCGCCACTTCGCGGAGCATCCCAGCTTCGACTGCACGATAACCCGGCGCAACCCGCTGACCGCCGAAAAGACCGCGGAATCGGCCTCCGAGCGACCTGCCGGCGAGAGCGAGGTGGTCAGCGCGGACTGACGCGGAGGCAGTTCGGCCGACCCGATTTCTCCGACAGTCGAACCGACCGATAGACGTCAGTGTCGCCGCCCGCGATACCGACGTTTCCTAGCAGTGTGGCTGGCTACGTGTCCGGACGCAAGTCGAACCCCTCGACTTCCTTGACGGCTTCCGACCCGCAGTTCGGACAGCGGTCCAGGGGTTCGTCGAATCGTTCGCCGCACTCGGTACACTCCAGCGCGACGCCGGGTTCGGTGTCGGGCACGAGCATGTCCCTGAGAGTCTCGACGATGCCCATACACCGAGTAACGTCCGACGACGGAAGGAAATTGTTGCCAAACGACAGACCGTCAGGGTTCGGGAAGAAGACGAGATTCGAATAGAGGACGCGTGCCGACCGAATCGGCGTCCGGCGTCAGTTGATGGTCGTGTGTTCGCTCTCCTCGTTGAGCGCGAGGTTCGCCGCGATTTCGGCGTTCCGCATGGCGTACTGGGCGGTCTGCTGGAGGCTGACCAGCACCTCGCGGACCGCCAGCAGCGAGTCGTTGTCCATCTCGGGCAGGTCCGACAGAATCTCGCTCTCGCGGTCGCCGATTTCGTGGAACAGCGCGCGGACCTCCAGCGTCTTGTCGTAGTCGCGCTCGACGGCGGCCTGCACCGCCTTCGCAGTTATCTCGTCCACTTGGTCGGTGAACTCCCGGATGCGGCGCATCGTCTGGCCGTCCACGTCGAGCGTGTGACCCTCGGCTTCGAGGGTGATTTCGGCGATGTCCTCGGCGTTGTCCGCGATAAGTTCGAGGTTCTTGGCGATGGAGCGGTAGCCGATGAGCGGAAAGCCGGAGTCCAAATCGACCGCGCGGGCGAGCGTCGGGTTCTGGTAGGCGGTGAAGATGAGTCGAAGCAGGAGGACGAATATCTTGTTCGCCTGTCGCTCGCGGTTCAGGGCGCGCTGTGCAAGGTCGGGGTTGCCGTGCGCCAAGGCCTTGACCGCCTCGCCGCGCATCGTCGAACCCGTGTTCTCCAGTCGTTCGAGCAGGTTGTCGAGGCTGAAGTCCTCGGGGTCCACCGAACACCGGATGGCGATGCTGTCGGGCGTCTCCTCGACCACGCCCAACCCCATCAGCTGCGTCTCGGCCTTGTAGACCGCGTTGATGTGGGCGCTGTCGAGGGTCTCCTCGCTCTCGACGTGGATGACCCGGCGACCGAGGACGTACTGGGCGACGATGGCGCGCTCGACGGCGTCGGCGTCCAGATTCTTCGCGTGGATGACCGCCTCGGACTCCTCGGTGTGGGCCGACTCCGGCAGGACCGTCAGCGTCCCCTTCCCGCCCATCCGCAACGAGACCTCGTCTCCCTTCTCGACGTTGTTCTCCTTGGCCCACTCCGCCGGCAGGGTCATCGCCAGCGTCGAGGGGCCCAGTCGCTGCACCTTGCGAGTTTCCATGTACGTGTTGTTACTGCACCCGACGACCTTAAGCTTCACTAGGGGACAATTATTGTGCCTTAAATTGCCTTCACAACCGAGCGGGTACCGGCTCTCGTCTCAGACTACCTTCATCATCCGGCGCTCGAACCGGCCGACGCGGACCTTCCGCCAGCCTCGCAAGTCGTCGTCCACCTCGTCGTCGCCCGTATCGACCCGGAGGACGCCCACGCCGTCCAATTTGTCCTTGGAAGCGACGACCTCGACCTCCGAGCGGTGGATCACCTCGGGCGAAATCTGGTCGTTGCCCCGACCGAAGACGAACCCCTGCCCGCCGATGGGCGAGACCACGACGACGTTCCGGTCGCCCAGCAGTTCCAGAATCTCGTCGGCGCTCGCGTCTTCGGCCAGCACCTCGCCGTCCCGCCACACGTCCACGCCGAGGGGCGACCCCTCGAAGCCCAACTCCGCCTTCACCGCCCCGACCGTGCTTCCCGGCCCGAGGACGTAGGTTGTCCCCTCGTCGCTCCGGGCGTCCGCGGCGACCCCGGCCGCGAGGCTCTCGACGGTGCCGCCCCCGACCTGCTTGCTCGACTGGAGGTCCTCGGCGACGGGCACCGAAGCGACGGCCTTCAACTCGGCGCGGACCTCTCCCTCGCGGTAGGCCGCCTCGTCGATGTCGTTGACCTCGCGGCGCTCGGTCCGGTCGAAGTCGGCGGCGACCCGGCCCGCCGCCTCGGGCGTCACCGCGAAGACGGCCGAGTAGACCTTGACGCCCGCGGGGACGCCGAGAATCGGAACGTCGGCGTCCGCCTCGTCCAGCGTCTCGGCCACGTCCACCGCGGTCCCGTCGCCGCCGACGAACAGAATCAAGTCGGCCTCCTCCGCGACGAACCGCCGGACCGCCTCGCGGGTGTCGGCGGCGGCGGTCTCCTCGCCCGACGGTTCGCCCACGACCCGCGGGTCGAGTCCGGCCTCGCGGGCCTCGTGCTCGCCCATCTCGCCGCCGTAGGTCAGTATCTCGACTTCCGAGTCCGTGGCGCGAGCGCGCTCGGCGAGCGCGCGCAGGGCCGCGACCGCCCGGTCGGGTGCCCGCGGGGCCGCGCCGCGCTCGCGGGCCTCCGCTACCTTCCCGTCGGTGCCTTTCAGCCCTACTCGACCGCCCATCCCCGCGATGGGGTTGACCACGACGCCGATGGTTCGCATGGGCGTGGCTACGCGCGTCGAGCGCAAAAGCGGTCCGATGCCGACCGCTTGGACCGCCCGAGCCGAGGGCTCGGGGGGAAGCGAACTACGGAAAAACGGCACCGCGAAAGCGGACTGCTACCGGCGCAACCGTCGGATACGCTCGGTTCTCAGTACGACTGGGAACCTTGGAACGACTGACCCTGTGGCTGCTGGCTCATCTCTCCCTGCGGCTGTTGGCCCATTTGGCCCTGCGGCTGTTGGCCCATTTGGCCCTGCGGCTGTTGGCCCATTTGGCCCTGCGGCTGTTGGCCCATTTGGCCCTGCGGCTGCTGGCTCATCTGATCCATCTGGCCCATTCCGCCGGACTGCTGGCCCATCCCGCCGGACTGCTGTTGGACCTGTTCGCGGATGCCCGTCGTCGGACTCTGCTGGCCGCCGCTGATGGAGTCCAACAGCTTGGTCGTCGCGTCCAGCGCCTGCTGGACCGCCTGATACGTCTCCTGCACGTGGGGCGACTGCTGGTGCTGCTGGAGAATCGGGAGGCCCTGCTGGGCGACGCGCACGAACGCCTCGGCGACTTCCGGACCGTTGATGGAGTCGCGCGCGATGAGCTTCTCGTTCAGCGACGCGAGGTCCGAGAGGTCCTCACAGAGGCGAGCGCACTCGGCCATCTGCGGGCCGCTCTCGATGCACTTGTCGGCGCACCACTCGGCGATCTCGACCACGCGGTCGAAGGATTCGAGCGCCTGATTCAGCTCGTTCGTCATCTCAGACTCGAACTGATGGCCGACGTTCTCGTGGGTCATCTGGTGGCTCTGGCCGGACTGCTGGGTTCCCATCTGGCCCGGCTGACCCGTCTGGCCCATTTGGCCTGTCTGCTGTTCGATGCCCCGAGACTGCATCGACTGGCCCGTCTGCTGGCCGGTCGGCCCGCCGTACGTCTGTTGACCCGTGCTTCCCGTGGACTGTTGATACTGTTCTGACATGGTTGGTGACTTCCCTGCGTAGGCGTCTCATAATGGCGAGATGCCGCGCCGCAGGCGAACGAGGCTTCGCCGGATTCGCAGATAAACCGGCGCGACCGTTAGCGATTGTTCAACCGGACAACGGTGTATTTCCCGCCGTACGAGGTCGAAAAAACCGATTATCGCGGAGAAAGAAACATCCGGTTACGCCGACGTTTCGAGACCGTTTCCCGATTCAACGCCGGGTTTCGACGGGTGAATCCGGAGACCTCGCCGTGCTTGACAAGGATTAAGGGACCGCCCGCGGAACTCGGGAGTATGTTCGTACTCGCAGAATCGGCGTCGATTCCGGCCAACGCCGCAGGTATCGTCACTGGCGTCCTCGGACTCCTCATCACCGCCGCGTGGCTCGCGTACTTCTACCGCTGAACGCCCTCGACGCGTTCGCGGAGCCACGTCGCCGCGCGGTCGAGTTCCTCCTCGTCGGTACTCTGTAGCTTGACGCGTACGTGGTCGCCGGGGTAACTCCCGACGGTCACGTCGAACTTCTCGCGTAGCTCTGCGAACCGCTCGACCAGCGCGCTCTCGGGTTCGTCGGCCTCCACGACGACGGCGTGGCGCGTCTCGCCCGCGAACTCGTCGGCGACCGACTCGAACATCGCCTTCATCTCCTCGGGGACGCCCGGCAGGACGTAGATGCCCTCGACGACGCAACCGGGCGCGACGCCCGCCTCGTTCGGGAGCATCCGCGAACCCTTCGGGAGGTGGGTCGTCCCCTCCACGAGGTCGGCGCGCTCGTAGTCGGTGTGGTCGGTAATCCACGCCACGGCGTCGGGATGTTCCTCGACGGGAACGCCGACGGCGGCCGCGACGCCCTCTATCGTCAGGTCGTCGTGGGTCGGCCCGAGACCGCCCGTGACGACGACGGCGTCGTAGTCGGCGCGCAACTCGTTGACGACGCGCGCGATGTCGGCCACCCGGTCGGGGACCACGACCACGCGTTCGACGCTCGCGCCGCGTTCGGCGAGTCGCTCGCCGAGCCACGCGGCGTTGGTGTTCACGGTGTCGCCCGCCAGCAGTTCGTCGCCGACGGTGACGAGGGCTACCTGCATGGCGATTCCTTGGCATTGCGCGAGTAAAAACCAGACGCTCTGGAAAGCGATTCACGAGACGAAGCGTGCAGAATCCGAAATCGGAACGCCGCTACCCCATCCCCGGCGGCGGCCCTTGGTCGAACTCGTCGCCGTCGGTATCGACGTTCAGGCCCATCTCCTCGCGCTGGCGCTCGAGTTGGCGAATCTGGAGTCGGAAGTAGGCCAACCCCAACAACGCGATGACGACGCCCGCGCCGATGATGCCGCCGAAGATGAGCAGGTCACGCGCCAGATAGTACCGGACGGTGACGTTGTTCGACGTCACTTCGGCCCAGTGGAGGTGGACGCGCCCGGCGACCTGGTCTTTCGTGTCGGCGTTCGGCCTGACCTGACTCAGAATCGGCGTGCCGACGCGCATCCCCGCGGGCAGGACGACCTCGTAGGAGCCTTCGACGTAGGTCGGCGTGCTGAACGACTTGCCGCGGTGGGGCGCGGTGTAGGCGAGTTTGCCCTCGCGGGAGGGGAGCACGAAGACGGTCCGGGAGTCGGTGCGTCGGACCTGTGACTGGTTCAGCGTGACGACGGTGCCGTTCGGGTAACGGAACCGGACGGTCTTGACCCGCACCGGGGCCTCCTCGCCCAACGACTCGCGCTGGTATATCTTGAGTTGCGACCGGTTCGAGAAGTCGTAGATGGCCCGATACTGCCCGCTGGTGACGTTGAGCGTCACGTCAGCGGTGGTGTTCCACTCGTAGGTCGCGTTGGCGTCGCCCGAGAGGCGCTTCTCGCTGAACTGGTCGGTGCCGAAGACGCCGGCGCACCCGGCGGTCGCCGCGAGGAGCGCCAGCGTCGCGGCCGCGAGTAGCAGTCGCCGATTCATGCTGTCAGGGAATGACGCAGCGAATCTCCGCGGGAAGATAGCTCCCGATGGCCGCCAGTAGCCCCGGCGGGTCGGTCTCGTCTTTACAGACGATGCTCTGTTCCAGCAGACCGAGGCGTTCGACGGTGACGATGTCGCGGGCGTGGCCCGCCCGGTTGACCGTCGCGCGGACCTCACCGCGGGTCGCGCTGTTGACGTTGACCCGGCCGGCACCGCGCGTCCAGTCGTAGAGGCGGTCACGCTCCTCGTCGGCGAGGCGGTGAGCGTTCGTCTCGCCGTCGGTGTCCGACTCCGAATCGTCTCCGTCGCCGCCCGCGTCGCCCCCGTAGACGAACTTCATGGGCGTGTGCTGGACGAGACCGAACCGCTCGACGATCTGGACCGGCGACCCCTGCCCGAGTCCGAGTTCGTCGGCGGGCACGCGAACCTCTTCGCCGGCGTCGAGGACGAACCCCTCGTCGTCCCACCCTTCGAGCGTGCCGACGTAGGTCTCGCCCGGCTCGAAGTCCGGCGTGACCTCGCCGTAGGCCTCCCGGAGGAGGTTTCGCGCGACCACTTCGTCGTCGCCCTCGATGGTGACGACCGCGAAGTCGTCGTGGCGCACGCCCACGGTGTACTCCACGTCCAAGTCCTCGATTTCGTTGGCGACCAGCGACCGGAGCGCGTCGAGCGAGCGCTCGCGGGCGTCGCCCTCGACGTACACCTTGGTGGCGAGTACGACCATCTATGCCTCGGCCTCTTCGAGTTTCTCGACGTTGAGTTCCTGGCGGAGGTCCTCGATTCGCTGCTCCATCGCGTCGATGAGGCGGCTGTTCTCCATCGATTCGAGCGGCGAGCCGCACTCGGGACACTCGAAGCCGAAGTCCATCGCCTCGCCGAACTCGAAGCGAATCGAACAGACCTCACAGAGGTAGAACTCGTGTTGGTGTTCGTACTCCTTGCGCTGGTCGAGCGCGTCGAGCAGGCGGTGCATCTCCTCTTCGAGGTTGTCCGGGATGTTCTCGTACTGGAACGTCCAGAGGTAGGTCAGCCACCCCGAGTCCTCGTCGCGCAGGCGGCGGTACGTGGCGAGGTCGGTCTCGTAGAGGATGAACAGCGCGCGCCGAACGTCGTTGAGTTCCAAGTCCAACTCCTCGGCCAACTCCTCGTCGGTGACCTCGCCGTCAGGCGGGGCCGCGGCGACGGGCATCCCCTTCGGACCGACCAATTCGTGAAGATATTTCTGAATTACTGGGTCCTCCAGTAAGTCCTCAAAAGCCATTATCGTGTACTGGGGCGTTGGAGCGTTTAAAACCATCGGAGAGGCCGCTGTCCCGGATTCGCGTCGCGGCGCGGTCGGCTAGCTCGGCGCTTCCGCCGCGAGAGCGTTCCGGCGCGCCGTCACCTCGCGCTCGATTCGTCGTCCCGGCCGAACTCGGTCGTCCGAGCGTCCGAGCCGTTCGGGCCTACCTCACTCCTCGTCGTCCGGAACGACCTTCTTGCCTGTCTCCATCGGCACGACGGTCTGGTCGGCGTCGGTCCACTCCCGGTCCAACTCCCGACCCGCGAACAGGCGGTCCAGGAACACCGCCAGCCCTGCGACCTCCGAGTGGGGCTGGTTGGTCACGCCGACGTTCAAGTCGGCGGCCTCGTACACGTCGAACGACACCTTCTGGGACCCGACGACCGCGAGAATCGGGTCGCCGTCGGCGTGGCGCTCGCGGACGTCCGCCTCCACGTCTTGGACGCGCTCGCCGTACATCGTCAGGTGGACGACCTGCCCCGGCCAGTCGCGGATGACCGCCTTCGGACTGTCGGTCAGTTCCACGTCGAACGGCCCGCCGAAGCGGTCGGTGATGTCCTCGACCGTGCCCTTCGACTTGCTCGCGTCGCCCGCCAGAATCGCGCGGTCGGCCCCCAGTGCCCGCGCGGTCAGGCCGACGTGAGTCGTCATGCGTTCGTCGCGGCCCGGCCGGTGGCCGAGTCGGAGGACCGCCACTTCGGGTTCGCCTTCCATGTCGAGGCGTCGGTGGTCGGCGGGTTAGGGGGTTTCGGAACGCGGCGGCGAGTCGGCGGGGCGGAACTGCGGACCGGAGGCTTCACTCCGGAGCGTACCGCAGTCCGAACTCAGATTCGAGCAGGCCGTACCACTCCTCCTCGCCGACTTCGCGTTCGGAATGCTCGCCCCGGTCCGACCGCGTCAGTTTCTCCGGTGAGAGTTTGCGGTGGCCGCGCTCGGTCGCTATCGAGACGGTCGGGTCGCCCGTGAACGACGACTCGGGCGCGGTGGCGAGGTGGTCGCAGGTCGCCTCGAAGTAACTGAGTTTGCGAGGCGTCGCGTCGAAGACGTACCGGTCGCGCCACCCCTCGTCGCCCGGCGTTCGGTACTGGGTCAGATACTCGGCGTCCGGGCGCTCGCTCTCGACCACGCGCCACGCGACGCCCGCCGAGTCCTCCCGGACGCTCCCGTCGAGCGGGAGCGGTCGGCGCATCGTCGGCACGCCGCACCCCACGTCGACGACGTAGGTGCGGTCGAGCGACGCGAGGTGCGCGTGGTGGTTCGCCGGCGGCCTCGGGTCGCCGTCGTCGCTCAGCATCCGTGCGGCGATGCGGTCCGCGTCGAAGCCGAGTTCGGCGAGCAACCACCCGAACAGGCCGTTCAACTCGAAGCAGAATCCGCCGCGCTCGCGGGCCACGACCTTCTTGTAGAGGTGGGGCAGGGTCAACGTCACGCCTTCACCGTCGCGGGGTCCGAAGGGGTCGCCCGTGACCGCGAGCGTCTCGAACGGAACGGTCGCGACGTGGGCCCGCTGAAGCGCCGCCAGCGTCTCCCGGTTCGCGGCGTCGGACGCGCGGACCGAGGCCGGATCGAGACCGATTCGTTCGAGGTAGTCGTCGGGGTTCGGGGCGGTCGCGGTGTCGGAGTTCGACATGCGTTCTCGGGTCGAACTCTCGCCGCGAGCGACTTCAAGACTCGCTGAAACGGATTTTGGTACGGAAGCTATCAGAAATCGGGCGGACTGCGGTTCGGCTCAGACCGAGAAACCGGTCCGTGCCTCGGCGTCGTCGCCCGTCGCGTTCAGCGCGGCGACCACGGTGTAGTCGCCGGGCGCGGGGTCGTCCCACTCCTCGGTGAACGTCCGGGAGGCGTCCGCGTCGAACGTCTCGGTCTGGATCATCTGGGTGAACATCTGGCCGTCGCTGGCCCGCCAGACCTCGTCGTCGCCGTCGAGGACCGCGAAGTCGGCCAGTAGGGAGCTACGGAACTGTACGTCCTCGGGCGCGTCGCCGACGTTCTCGACGGTGTACTCGAAGACCACGCGGTCGGACTCGACGGTCACGTCCACGGAACTCTGGAGCGTCATACTTTCTACTGCTCCTCGCGTCCCTGAAAACTTTTGGTACGGGGCGAGCGTGACCGCTCAGTCGTCGCTCGAGTCCACTCCGACCGCGGCCGCGGCGTCCACGAGGCCGTGGCCCTGCTGGTCGCTCGACAGGCCCAGGTCCTCGGCGGTGTTCCGGAGTCGGGTGCGAGCGCCGGAGTTGGTATACCCCTGCGCCATCACGAGCGCGGCGGCTCCGGAGGCGTGGGCCGTGGCGTACGACGTGCCCGAGAAGGTGGCACATCCGCCGTCGCTCCCGACCGTAGTGATGTCGGAACCGGGTGCGGCGAGTTCGATTTCGGGCCCCCGACTGGAGAAGGAGGCGAGTTGGTCGTTCGCGTTGGTCGCGCTGACCGCGACGACCTCCGGGTAGGCCGCGGGGTAGGCCACGCAGTCCGTGCAGGGACCGCTCCCGCCCGCCGCGCCGACCAGCAGGACGCCGTTGTTCGTCGCGTACTCCACCGCGTCCTTCAGGACCGACGACCCCGAGCTACCGCCGAGGCTGATGTTGCCCACGTCCCAGCCTCGGTCGGCGACGTACTCGACGCCCGCCGCGATGTCGGAGTACGACCCCGAACCCCGGTCGTCCAGCACCTTGACGGCGTGGAGCGTCGCGTCGGGCGCGATACCGGTCGTACAGCTACAGTTTTCGCCCGCGCCGATGATGGCACCGACCTGCGTGCCGTGCCCGTTGTCGTCGTCCCACGGCGCACAGCAGTTGGTCGAACAGTCTACGAACGCCTCGCCCGCGCCGACGTTCGGCAGGCACGGGTCGTCGCAGGGCAGGGCAGGCCAGTGTCGATGATAGCCACGTCGGCACCGTCGCCCGTGTACCCGTTGGCGTTCGCCACGTCGGCGTCGATGTGGTCGTAGCCCCACGTCGTCGAGAGGGCGTAGGCGGTGCCGTCGCGCTCGACGTATCGCACGCCGTCGCGCTCCGCGAGCGCGGTGGCTGCCCGCTCGGGCAGGCTGAGCGTCGCGGCGTCGAAGGCGAACTCCCGAACCACGCTACTGGCCGCGCCGAGCGCCGCCGACCGGCCGCGCTCGGACGCGAACCCGACGTTGACCCGGACCTCCTCGCCGGGGTCGGCGCTGGCGAGACCGCCCGCGCCGACCGTCAGCAGCGACCCGCCCGTCGTCTTGAGTACGGTGCGCCGTGAGATGGACTGTTCGTCGAACATCACCCGATAGTACGACTTTCTGTAACAAAAATTTGTATCTAGATTCTATGAAATAAAGTTCTGGCGGCGCGAGAGACGACGCGTCGCTCGGCCGGTCGCTCGATAGAAGCGGGGCGGGCGGACTCGCCGGAGCGGAGCCCTCGCGGGTCGGGACCGCGATTGGTCCGAGTCCGCGGCGGGGGACCGCCCGACTCGGGGCGGAAAACGCCGGTGACGAAACGCGGGTCGGTCGTGGGTGGAGACGCGACGGGAGTCGCGCTCGCTCCGACGCCGGAACTCCGTCGTCCGTCGAAGTCGACCGTTTACTGGGTCGCGGCTTCCACGTCGAGGAGGCCCGCGCCGGACTCGTTGCTGGCCAGACCGATGTTCTCGGCGGTACTCAGGAGCCGGTTCTTCGTCTGGGCGTTCGAGAGGCCCTGCGAGCGCAGGATGCCCGCAGCACCGGCGACGTGCGGGGTGGCCATCGAGGTTCCCGACAGCGTGTCGTAGCCGCCGCCGACGTACGTCGAGTAGATGTCGGAACCGGGCGCGGCGATGTCAACTTCCGGCCCCGTGCTGGAGAAACTCGACAGGTCGTCGTTGCTGTTGGTCGAACTGACCGCGATGGTCTCGGGGTAGGCCGCGGGGTAGCCGACACAGTCGCTACAGGGGCCGGAGTTGCCGGCGGCCGCGACGAGCGTGACGCCGCGGCTGTCGGCGTACTGCACCGCGTCGCGGACCGTGCTGGACGCGCTGCCACCGAGCGAGAGCGAACCGACGTCCCAGCCCTGGTCGGCGACGTACTCGATGCCGGCCGCGATGTCGGAGTACGAGCCACCGCCGTTGGAGTTCAGCACCTTCACGGCGTGGAGCGTGACGCCGGGAGCGACGCCGACGACGCCCTGATTGTTATCGACGGCACCCGTGATACCGGCACAGTGGGTACCGTGGCCGTTGTCGTCGCCCCAACCGTAGGTACACTCCGCGGAGTAGGAGCTACACTGGACGGCGTAGGCACCTGCGCCGAGATTCGCTTCGAGGTCGGGGTGGTTGCCGTCGATACCCGTGTCGATGATAGCCACGTCGGCACCGCTGCCGTCAGAGGCCGCTCGGTCGGCGTCCACGCGGTTGACGCCCCACGGGAGGGACTGAGCGAGCGCCTGCATCTGGCCGTTCTCTTCGACGTAGCGGATGTTCGGGCTCTGGTCGAGCGCCGTCGCGGCCTTCTTCGGGACCTGAATGGTCACGACGTCGAGGGAGTCGAACTTCCGGACGACGTCGTTGGCCTCCGCGAGGGCCATCTGCTTGCCCTTCTCGGATTTGAAGCCGACGTTGACCTCCACCGTGTCGTCGGGCTTGGCCGCCGCGAGGCCGGTCGCGCTCATCGCCGCGAGCGAACCGCCTGCCGTCTTGAGTACGTTACGTCGGGAAACGCCGCTGTCATCACCAAGCATTGCAATTTGTGCATTTGTGCGTTTCGTAATAAAGTTTTATTCTAGTTCTAGATACTGTAAATAATCCGGCTAGTCTTCTAACTGGTCGGAGAGGTTCGAGTCCTCTGACGCCGCTCGACGGCTCGTGCGACCACTCGGCGTCGAGCGACGAGCGACCGACCGGTAGAGCGTCGAACGTCGGGAGTCAATGCCTCGAAAAAAGAGCGTCGAACGTCGGGAGTCAATGCCTCGAAAAAAGAGCGTCGAACGTCGGGAGTCGATACCTCGAAAAAAGAGCGTCGAGCCGTGCCTCGAAAACCGGGCGGGGAGTCGGCTTACGTGTCGTCGCTAGAGTCGTAGCCGAGCGCGGCCGCGGCGTCGAGCAGCCCCGAGCCGGACTCGTTGCTGGCGAGACCGATGTCCTCCGCGGAGTTCGCCAGCGTCGAGCGAATGTCGCTGCCGGTCGTGCCGTTCGCGGCGAGCTGTCCCGCGACGCCCGCGACGTGCGGGGTCGCCATCGACGTGCCGGAGTAGGTGTCGTAGCCGCCGTTGGCGACCGACGAGTAGATGTCGGTGCCGGGCGCGGCGATGTCCACTTCCGGCCCCGTGCTGGAGAAGTCCGAGAGGGTGTCGTCGCTCGCGGTCGAACTCACGGCCATGACCTCGGAGTAGGCGGCGGGGTAGCCCACGCAGTCGGAACACGGACCGGAGTTACCCGCGGCCGCGACGACGAAGACGCCGTTGTTCGTCGCGTACTGGATGGCGTCGTGGAGCGCCGACGACCCCGAACTCGCGCCGAGGCTCATCGAAGCCACGTCCCAGCCCTGGTCGGCGACGTACTCGACGCCCGCCGCGATGTCCGAGAACGAGCCGCTGCCACACTTGTCCAGCACCTTGACGGCGTGGAGCGTCGCGTCGGGCGCGGCGCCGACGACGCCTTGGCTGTTGTCGTCGCCCGCCGCGATACCGGCGCAGTGAGTCCCGTGGTTGTTGTCGTCGGTCCACGAGTAGTTGCACGTGTTGTCCGCGGGCTTGGCTCCGTAGCGACAGCCGCCCTGAGTGTTACAGGTGACGAACGCCTTGCCCTTGCCGAGGTGGTCGGTCAGGTCGGGGTGGTCGTCGTCGATTCCCGTGTCGAGGATGGCGACGTCCGCGCCGGCACCGAGTTCGCCGTTGCTGTGGACCACGTCGGAGTCGATGCGCTGCTGGCCCCACGGGAGCGTCTGGGCGAGCGCTTCCATCGTGCCGTTCTCTTCGACGTAGCGGATGTTGGGGTTCTTCTCCAGCGCCGTCGCCGCCTGCTTCGGCAGGCGAAGCGTCAGCACGTCGATGGAGTCGAACGTCCGCACCGTCTCGTTGGCTTGGCTGAGCGCCGTCTGCCGGCCGCGCTCGGACGCGAAGCCGACGTTGACCTCGACTTTGTCGGTCGGTGCGGCCGCCGCGAGACTGGTCGCGACGCCAGCAGTCGCGACGGACGCGCCGACACCCTTCAGTACGTTACGCCGGGACACACTATTGTCGTTTTGTGCCATGACGTTCGTAAATAAGGCCCGCACCTAATGAATTTTTCTTAGAATAATATACTAATTTTACTTCTGCGTTAACGTTGCTGGTACGGGGAGCAGGGTGAAAACAACCGGCAGCGAGCAAACCGCACGCCTTTAGGAACTGAACCCGTAGCCGGTCTCGTGCAAATCGTCGGGTACGAGACGGAGCGCGAGGGCGGTGCAAGCGGCGAGGACGGGAGCGACGGGGACGGAAACGACGAGCGCGTGTGCCCCGCGCTGGTCGTCGCCAACGAAGAGGGCGTGCGCCGCGAGCGCCTCGACCCCGGCCGCGACCTCGGCTACGCGCTCGGCGAGCGTCGGTGCGCGGGCGCGCTCGACGGTGCGACCCACTACGACTGTGCGAACGAGACCGCGCCCTACTGCGACCAGCACACCAGCACGTGGGTCTGCGCGCGGTGTACCGGCAGTTGCCTCAAGGACGAGATGGACTGCTACGACGACCACGCCATCTACCTCGCGGCGTTCGCGCCCGCGACGTTCAAAGTCGGCGTGACGAAGGAGTGGCGACTTCGCACCCGCCTGCGTGAGCAGGGCGCGGACCGCGCGGCCCACCTCCGGACCGTCGAGAACGGCCGAGTCGCTCGCGAAATCGAGTCGCAGTTGGCCGAGGAGTTCACCGACCGCGTGCGCGTCCCCGACAAGATTTCGGGACTCCACCGCGACGTGGACGAGTCTGCGTGGCGCGACGCGCTCGCCGAGTTCGACCCTGTGGAGACGTTCGACTTCGACTACGGGCTGGACTTGTCCTCCCGACCGGTCGCCGAGACGCTGGCGACCGGCGAAGTCGTCGGCGTGCAGGGCCGGGTGCTGGTCCTCGCTCGGGGCGGGACGACCTACGCCGTGGACCTGCGGAGTCTGGTCGGCTACGAGGTCCGCGAGGGGGAGAGTCAGCGACAGCTCCAGTCGAGCCTCGGCGCGTTCTGAGCGTCGTCACGCGACCGACCGTCGGCGGTCGGTCGCGGACGGCTGGCGACCGGCCGAACCCGAAACTCGCGGAACCGAAAGGGGCTTTTCCCAGACGCCGGTAGCTTCCGACATGATTTCCATCGCACTCGCGGGCAAGCCCAACGCGGGCAAGTCCACCTTCTACAAGGCCGCGACGATGGCCGACGTGGACGTGGCGAACTACCCGTTCACGACCATCGACGCGAACCGCGGCGTCAGCCACGTCCGGACCGACTGCCCGTGTCTCGAACGCGACGAGCGCTGCGGCGACGAGAACTGTCACGACGGCAAGCGCTACGTTCCCATCGAACTGCTGGACGTGGCCGGACTCGTGCCGGGCGCACACGAGGGCCGCGGACTCGGCAACCAGTTTCTCGACGAACTGACGAACGCCGACGCCATCGTCAACGTCGTGGACGCCTCTGGCGGCACGAACGAGGAGGGCGAACCGGTCGAAATCGGCACCTACGACCCGGTGGAAGAGGTCGATTTCATCGAGGAGCAGTTGGACCAGTGGCTCGCCAGCATCGTGGACCGAAACTGGGAGAGCGTCGAGCGAAAGTCCCGGTCGCCCGACTTCGACGTGGACGAGGCGCTGGCCGACATGCTGACCGGATTCGGCGCGAGCGAGGCCGACGTTGCCGCCAGCCTCCGAGAACTGGACTACCCCGAGGACCCCATCCAGTGGACCGACGACCACCGCGAGGCCCTCGCCCGCGACGTGCGCTCGCGGACCAAACCCATCATCCTCGTGGCGAACAAGGCCGACGTGGCTCCCCCGGAGAACGTCGAGTGCCTGAAGGAGACCGGCAAGCCCGTGATTCCCGCGACCGCGGAGGGCGAGTTGGCGCTCCGGCAGGCCGAGGAAGGGGGCGTCGTCGAGTACGACCCCGGCGACGAGGACTTCGAAATCGTCGGCGACCTGAGCGACGAGCAGGCCGCGGGCCTCGACCAGATTCGTGAGGTCATGCAGGAATGGGGCGGCACGGGCGTCCAAGAAGCGCTGAACGCCGCGGTCTACGACCTGCTCGACCAGATTACGGCCTACCCGGTCCAGAACGAGACCAAGTGGACCGACGCGAAGGGCAACGTCCTGCCCGACGCGTTCCTCCTCCCCCGCGGTTCGACGCCGACGGACTTGGCCTACGCCGTCCACAGCGACATCGGCGACGGCTATCTGCACGCGGTCAACGGGAAGACGAACCGGGAAATCAGCGACGACTACGAGTTGGCGGAGGGCGACGTGGTGAAAATCGTAAGTACGGCGAAGTGAACCCGGGCAAGCGGTGAAACCGACCGGTCGCGACTGTTCGCGTGTTTCGCCACTCATCCGTCGATAGAGCGCCGCGCGGCGATGCTGGGCTGTGACCTCCCGGCGTGGGTCCGGCCGTACCGCCCGCACCTCGGCGAGGCGTGAGTTCGGCGTGCGGGAGCGGCGAGAGCGGCGAAAGCGATGAGAGCGACGGGAATGGTTGGTTTCCCGACTCGACATTCGGAAATCTTACGCGGCGTTTTTCGTCGTCGCTGTCGGACTGCACCTATGGTATCCGTCGATACGGACCTCGCTGACGAGTTATCCCACCACGACGACGACTTCACCGCCCGCGACCTCGTGCAGTACCTCGAACGCCACCACCCCGTCGAGGGACCGGGTGTTCCCCGCGACCTCGTGGAGGCCTACGCCGACGAACTGGAGTACGACCGCGAGCGATTCGACACCTCGCTGGACGGCCGCCTCACCGACGCGCAGTCGTGGCAACCCGGCGATAGACTCTACCGAATCGGCGAGAACGTCAGCGTCTACCCGCCGTCGTGGCACGAGCGACTCGCCGACACGACCGATCTCTCGGACTACGTGGACGTGATGCTAGAGAGCGTGAGAGCGCCCGAAGGCGTGGAGGTAGACCGGAGCGACCTCGGGGTCTCACAGGCCGACCTCCTGACCGCGGTCGAGATAATCGGCGAGATAGACCGCGGCGAGGCCAAGAACCTCCTGAAGAGCCAGCGACTGGAGGGGAGTATCGTCCTCTACGCGTTCCAGAATCCCGAGGAACTGGTCCGCCTGCCGAGAGAGGAGTCGGAGTAGCTATCCCTCGCAGAACTCGACCAAGAGGTCGTTGACTCGCTCCGGGCGGTCGTTCTGGACCCAGTGGCTCGCGCCGGGGAATCGCTCGACCCGGACGTCCGAGACGTACTCGTTCATCCCTTCGGTCAGTTCGGTGCCGAGCGCCACGTCCTCCTCGCCCCATATCAGCAGGGTCGGCACGCGGAGGCGGCGCTGGCGCTCGCCCCCGCCGACGAGTCGGCGCACCTCCTCGACCAGATTCTGGCGGAGGAGCGCGCGGTAGTAGTTTATCGCCGAACCGAGCGCGCCCGGCCGGGCCGCGGCCTCGCGGTAGCGCCGCAGGTCCTCGTCGTCGAACGTGCCGGGGTTCGAACTCTCTCGGAGGAGTCGGCCGACGCCGAAGGCGTTTCGCGCGCCGAGCAGGGTCTCGGGAATCGCGGGCATCTGAAACCAGAGCATGTACCACGACCGCCGCCACTGCTCGGGGTTTCGCTTGAGTTCGTCTCGGAACCGCTCGGGGTGGGGCGCGTTCAGGACGGCGAGTCGGGAGACGCGCTCGGGGCGGCGAATCGCGGTCTCCCACGCTACCGCGCCGCCCCAGTCGTGGCCGACGACCGCGGCCTCCTCGCGGCCGAGGTGGTCGATGAGGTTCACCACGTCGCCGACCAACGCCTCCATCCGATAGCTGTCGAGACCGTGGGGCTTCTCCGAGCGATTGTAACCGCGCATGTCGGGCGCGACGACGCGGAACCCCGCGTCGGCGAGCGCGGGAATCTGCTCGCGCCACGAGTACCAGAATTCGGGGAAGCCGTGGAGCAGGACGACGAGCGGGTCCGCCTCGTCGCCCGCCGCGACGTAGTGCAGGCGCACGTCGCCGACGACGGCCTGCTCGTGGCTCCACGGTCGGTCGGCGTCGCTCGGGGTTCGCTGGCGTCCCTCGGTTGCCATACCGAACCTCCGTTCGGCGAACGATTAAACGTTGAGGCGGTCGAGGGGCCGCTATGACCGAGGCTGACGAATCTGTGACCGACGGTTCCGAGGTTCTGGCCGACGATTCGGACCCCTTCGCGGCCCCCATCGACACCGTGCGTCCGAGTCAACTCTACTTGAACGGTCTGAAACTCTCGTTCGTGACCCAGTGGTTCGACTTCGCGGACCCGAGCTACGAGTCGCTCCCGGTTCGGAACGTCGGCGGTGACTGGATGCTGACCGACGGCCACACCCGAGCGTTCGTCGCGTACCTCTCGGGAGCCGAGGAGTTGCAGGTCCATCGAGACCCCGACGACCTGCCGATGGACGTGTATCGCGAGTGCCTCAGATGGTGCGACGAGGAGGGCGTCACCGAAATCGCGGACCTCGCGGGGCGCGCGCTAAACGACGAGGACTTCGAAGAAAAGTGGGTCGAGCGGTGTCGGGCGTTCGCCGACGAGCGACCGTAGAGCGCGTTCGCGGAGTCGAGTCGCGTTACGCTTCGGTCGTCGTCTGGTTCCCGTCGTCGCCGAACGTCAGGTCGGTGGCGTCGTACTCGATGATGACGTAGCCGGTGTCGATGACGGCCGAGCCGTTCTGCGTGTACGGACCGTCGGCCTCGGGGAACTCGTACTGCCGGTTGTCGTTCGTGTCCTGATGGGCCATGGCGACCAGCGTCTGGCTGTTGTTGACGGTGCCGTTCAGTTCGACGACCACGTTGCTGTGGACGCCGGGTTCGAGGTACGTCGAGTTACCGACGACGCTACCGACCTCGACTTGGCCCTCGGTGGCGTACTCACCGGTCGCGTTCTGCGCTTGGTGGACGACGAGGAAGCCGCCCTCGGGGACGACGACGCGCTCGATGAGCACGCTCGTCGTGTTCGGCTCACCGTTGGTGAAGGTGTAGCCCGCGGTCTGGTTCAGGAACGTGATTCGGGCCGACTCGGCCCCGACCTGTCCTTCGGCCGTCGTGGTCTCCTGCATCGTCGTCTCTTCCATCGTCGTCTCGTCGGCCGTCGTCTCGACGGTCTCGTTGGCCGCCGTCGTCGTCTCTGTCTCCTGTGCGAGCGGTGCCTCGTCGGTCGCGGCCGGACCGGACCCGACCGCGAGCGCGGCCGAGGTGCCGACGACCATCAGCGCGGCGATAGCGAGTACTACTGTCTTGCGTGTCATGAGTCTCCGTCCGAACCCACGCTGTTCGACGGGAAGAACGTGTCAATCGTTCAGACGGCGAACGGAGCGATACTCGGTGCTAGGTCCGGACTGAAACCCCGTAATCGCCGAATTGTCGCGGAACGGTCGGGAGGGTTCTCCCGCCGGAACTCGCGGCGTCGAACGGGTCTAGCGACCCGTGAGCGGGTCCGGAGTCACCACGACGGCGGTTGGAGACCGGCCGCCTCCAGCAGGTCCTTCCAGCGTTGCTGAATCGTCAGTCGGGCGACGCCGACGGCCTCGGCGACTTCACTCTGCGAGCGCTGGTCTCCCTCGATGAGCGACCCCGCGTAGAGGCTGGCCGCGACGACCGCGCGCCGGGAGTCGGCGTCGCGGTCGTTCGGCGCGTCCCACTCCGAGACGGTCGTGAGGAAGAGGTCGGTCGCCCGCGAGCGAGCGGCGGTGTCCAGCCCCAGTCGGTCGGCGCACTCCTCGATTTCCGCCAGCCACCGCTCGTTTTCGACGTGGTCGCGTGCCCGATACACGACCACTGTTTGCGAGCGGATTTACATAAGCGTCTCGCCGTAGGCGGCGGTTCGTCGGCGGTGTCCTCTCAGCCGGGAAGAACAACTCTACGTTCCCTCAAGATTGGTTGCGAATCTTCAAGCGCCGATTTTCGGTTCTCCGTCCGCTGGCGCGCGGACCGTCGCGCTCGGATGTGAGCGCGACGGTCGCGCTCCGAGAGAACGACAGGTTCTTGTCGCCCTCGCCGGAACGTGAGATTGCGCGCGGGTTGCCAAGCCAGGCCAACGGCGTAGCGCTTAGGACGCTATCCCGTAGGGGTCCGCCGGTTCAAATCCGGTCCCGCGCACTGAACGAATTTTCGAGCGAAGCGAGAACCGAGTGAGGGAGCAGGACGGATTCGAATCCTGCAAGTCGCAGGCCCGGAACGGCGATTCGCGCCGCACGCCCGGAACGTCTTGCTCCGGTTCAAATCCGGTCCCGCAGATTCCCGCAGTCGTGATAGACGAGAGGGCTGTTCCGTGCCACCTCCTCGACAGTTCCCGATTGGCTATCGTTAGATTTTCCGCCTATTCGTTCCGGAAATAATAGTTGAACCGAGGGTCGAGCGACGAGAGTATCAACGATGAAACTCTCCGACATGCTTTTGCCACATCCGTACGTCTCGAATTAGACATGTTCGACGACCGGAGAGACGAGGGGGTTCGCTGGCGGGCGGTCGCCCGAGCGAGCGCCCTGCTCCTCGGGAGTCTAGTCGCCGTCGTGGGGTTCGTCGCGGCGACCGCCAGCCTCGTCGCGGGGTTCGGCGTGGCGAAACCGCACGCGCTCCGATTCGGCGTCCTGTTCGGGGGCGTCTCCCTGTTGGCGGGGTTTCTCGCGCTGTTCGGGCAGTGTCCCGACGCCGCCCGCTCCGGACCGCTCGCGGGCGTCGGCACCGCGGTCGCGGGCGTCGGGGTCGTTCTGTTCTGGACCGCCGAGTGGTCCGGGCGCGTCGGCCAGTTGCCAACCGTGGCGATCGGGACCTACGCGCTCGGCGTGCTGACGCTGTTCGGCGCGGGATTCCGGACCACGCCGAGCGACGACGAGGGCGAGACCGACCGCCGCGGGTCGGACACGCTCGGCGGGAGCGTCGAATCCGTCGTGACCGCGACTGAAGAGGAGCGAGCGTCCGACGGCGACGGGAGCGACGAGCGGACGTAACACTTCCGACCGCTGGCATCATCCCGTCGTCGCGCTCGGCAGTCGGCCGCGCGTTGGCCCGCGCTACTCGCCGACGCCGGGCGGTCGTCGGGGACGTATCCGACCACGACCTAACAGTTCGGGTATGTATCCCCCCACAAACCTTTTCTCCGGTCACTGAGTCGTTTCGGGTAATGGCTGACCTGAACGAACTCTTGGGGGACGTGACGGAGGACGCCGACGCCGTCTTCCTGTTCTCACCCAGCGGGTCCTACTACGACCGGTACGGGGACTTGGACGACGACGCGGACCTCGTCGTCGTCGGTCCCGAGAACTCGGTCGGTGCCGACACGTTCGTGGAGTTGCCCTTGGAGTTCGACGACGTACGCGAGCGCATCCGGTTCGGAATCGAAGGCGGAATGGAGCAGGGCGTCGTCGAGGACGGCGACGTAGTGGTCTGTGTGGTGAGCATGTTCGACGAGGGCACCGACACGGTGACCCGCGCGCGGGCCAACGACTCCATCCACTCGGGCGTCTACGACCTGTTCGCCAACTCGCGGGGCGACCCCGGCGTCATCCGCGACGTGTTCGAGGTCGCCATCGAACTCGGGAAGAAGGGCCAGAAGGGCAAGCCGGTCGGCGCGCTGTTCGTCGTCGGCGACGCCGGGAAGGTGATGAACAAGTCCCGGCCGCTCAGTTACAACCCCTTCGAGAAGTCCCACGTCCACGTCGGCGACCCCATCGTGAACGTGATGCTCAAGGAGTTCTCCCGTCTCGACGGCGCGTTCGTCATCTCCGACGCGGGCAAAATCGTCTCGGCCTATCGGTATCTCGAACCATCCGCCGAGGGCGTGGACATCCCCAAGGGTCTCGGCGCGCGCCACATGGCGGCCGGAGCCGTCACGCGTGAGACCAACGCGACGGCCATCGTCCTCTCGGAGAGCGACGGGTTGGTCCGGGCGTTCAAGGGCGGCGAACTGGTGCTCGAACTCGACCCGGAGGAGTACTGATGGTGGCGATGCAGGTCCAGTGGGAGACGCTTCTCCGCGAGGAGTTCCAGTACTTGCTGGCCCTGCTCATCCTCGTCGTCGGTCTCATCGCCGGCTACGTGGTCGGGCGACTGAATCAGCGTCTCTTGACCGCCGCGGGGGTACCCGAAGCGGTCGCGCGAACGCCCTTCGAACGAACTGCCCAGAGCCTCGGGACCGACACCGTGTCGCTGGTCGCGCGGCTGAGTTCGTGGTTCATCTACGGCGTGGCGGTCCTCATCGCGCTGAACTTCGCCGACCTCCTGAACGCCCAACTGTTCTGGGCCGGGGTCCTGACGTTCATCCCCGACCTGTTCATCGCCATCCTCGTCTTCATCGTCGGGTTCGTCGTGGCCGACAAGGCCGAACTCGTCGTCGGCGAGCGCCTGCGGTCGGTCAAACTCCCCGAGGTCGGCGTCCTCCCGCGACTGGTCAAGTACACCATCGTCTATCTGGCCGCGCTGGTCGCCTTGGGGCAGTTGAAGGTCGCCATCGAGGCACTGCTCATCCTGCTGGCAGCCTACGTCTTCGCGGTCATCCTCTTCGCGGCGGTGGCGTTCCGGGACCTCCTGCGCTCGTCGGCCGCCGGCGTCTACCTCTTGTTGAACCAACCGTACGGTATCGGCGACGAGGTGCGGGTCGGCGACGACCGCGGCATCGTCCAGGAGGTGGACGTGTTCGTCACGCACATCGAGAACGACGGCGAGGAGTACATCGTCCCGAACAGCCGCGTCTTCGAAAAGGGTGTCGTCCGCATCCGGGAGTGAGTCGATGCCCGGCTCTCCCGACCCGGTGCTGGGAAGCGACGCGCTGACGCTCGCGGTCGCCTGCGCTCTCGCCGCGCTGGTCGCCGCCGCACCGTACGGCTTCCGGGGGTCGCTTCCCCGGCCCGCGGTCCTCGCGGTCGGCGGCGGCGCGGTCTACGCCTGCCTCTGTC